>JBCCFK010000083.1:0-15101 GCA_039029775.1 Actinomycetota bacterium
CGATCGGGACCGAGTACCAGGTGGTAGCTGCGGACCCCCTCGTCGGTCGCCACGACGTACTGCACCGTCACCGGGGTCGGAGACGACCCGGGCGAGTCCGCGTAGCGGGCGTCGAGTTCGCTCACCCAGGTGTCGGACAGGAAGTCGCTCACGTGGTCAGCGTAACCCCGGCGAGCAGCAAGGCTCCCGGCACGGCCTCGATGGTCACCGGCGCCGGGGCAGCCGGTTCGCCGTCGGCCCAGATGTCCACATCCGCGGTCACCGTCACCGCTCGCCCTCGGAATGTCGACACCTTCGGGTGGTCGAGGTGACTGCCGTCGAACACCTTGCGGAACCATGTCAGCAACTCGACACGGCCGACCTCACCCACGACGGTGACGTCGAGCATGCCGTCGGTGGGCGACGCGCTCGGACTGATCCGCATGCCCCCGCCGAAGTCCGATGTGTTCGCGATCGTGACCAGGCTGGCCACGACGTTCTGCTCGTCGTCGTCGATCGCGAGTTGGTAGCCGGTGGCCCGCATCCGGGGGAGTTCGAGCAGGGTGGCGACCGTGTAGCGGCTTGCCCCTCGCGGGAATCGCATGCCGTTGGCACGCTCGTTGACCGCCACCGAGAAGCCGGCGGTGGCCACGGAGGCACCCCAGCGACTCCCGATGCGCATCAGGTCGACCCGTGAGGGCTCGCCGAGGGCCGCCTCGACCGCCACGGTCGGCTCGCTGTCGAGGCCGAGCGCACCGGCGAAGTCGTTGCCCGTACCGGAGGGGATCAGGCCGAGGACGGTCGGCGACTGCGCGATGGACTGGACGGCGAGGTGGACGAGTCCGTCGCCCCCGAGCACGACGACTCGTTCGGCTCCGCCCGCGACGGCTTCGTCGACCAGTCCTGCGGTCTCGTCGGCGTCAGAGCCGACCAGCTCGGTCACGTCGGCGCCGAGGGCGCCGAGACGCGCGGAC
Source organism: Actinomycetota bacterium (assembly GCA_039029775.1). Taxonomy (GTDB): domain Bacteria; phylum Actinomycetota; class Acidimicrobiia; order Acidimicrobiales; family UBA8592; genus JBCCFK01. Next base: position 954 of record JBCCFK010000083.1, read on the forward strand.
ACGCCTGCGATCTCCTCGGCCGCTCGCCCGGCCCGAGCGGCCGGGTTGGCCACGAGATGGACCGTGCTCGTCATTGGGGGGCGACGGTAGGGGCGCCCGCACCGCGCCAGCAAGGTCGGCCGCGCGCGTTGTGGTGCGAGCGCCCAGTTGGGACACTCCCAGGATGGAGCGCGATCCGGGACTCGAACGCCGGCACGAACCCGACGGCGATCCCTCGTGGGAGGAGGTGTGGGACCTGGACTTCTGGTCGGCGGACGCGTCCCTCGGCGGGTACATCAGGCTGGCCGTGCGGCCCGGTCAGGGTCGAGCGGTGTACTGGGCCTGTCTGGTCGGGACGGATCGACCGCTGGTCAGCGTGATCGAGGCAGAGGCACCGATGCCTCGGCCGCCGACGTTGGAGTTCCGGACTTCGGGTCTGTGGGCCGACGTCATCCCGCAGGTCCCCTTCTCTCACATGACCGTCGGCTTGGAGGCATTCGGGCTGGCCTTCGACGATCCTGCCGAGATCTTCGGCCGCGGGTGGGGAGATCGGGAAGCGTTGGGGTTCGATCTCGAGTGGGAGGACGAGATGCGTCCACACGTCGCCCGGAGCGAGACCTCCCACCAGAGTTCAGCTCGCGTGCACGGCGAGATCCTGGTCGGCCGCGACGAGATCGACTTCGACGGATACGGCAGCCGACGGCATCGCTGGGGGGCGGCCGATGCGGCGGCCGACGAAGTCAGCGCCGCCGGACGCTTCGATGACGGCACGTGGTTCCACCTGGCGGCCGGCGCCGACCTCGTCACGGGCTACGTCGGGGATCCGGACATGCCGCTCGCGCCCGCGCCGAGCCTGACCAGGACACCCGACGACCTCGTCGCGGGTGGCAGAATCCGCGTGGGCGATCTGTACGTGGCGGCGGAGCCGTTGCTGCATGCGCCGGCAATCGACTCGGTCGACGGTGGGTCGGTTCGGTCGCGGCGCGCGTTGGTGCGCTGGACCGCCGGCGATGGACGAGTCGGCGTGGGCTGGTTGGAGGATCGCTCGGCCGCCTGAGCCGGGCTCAGGCGTTGACCGGTTCGGCCTCGGCGCGGGCGGCCATGCGACGCTCGCCATAGACCGAGATCCCGAGCACGAGCGCGAATGCGACGACGGCGAGCACTGTGGGCCAGGCGAACGAGCCCAGGTCGTCGGCCCATCCGAGCTCGGTGCCCTTGACCACCTCGTCCTCCTCCTCGCTGATGACGCCCACGCCGTTGGGCCAGGGCCACAGCACGCGAGCGCTCCCGATCATCAGGCCGATGATGGCGGCCAGCACCCGATCGTTGTGGTGCTCGAGGAGCCAGCTGAGCAGCGTGGAGAACAGCGCCAGGCCGATCACGGCGCCGACCATGAAGATGGCGACGTCGGGGATCTCCCGCTCGTTCACCGCTCCCAACAGTCCGGCGTACATCCCCATCATGAGCAACAGGAACGAGCCCGAGATGCCGGGAAGGATCATGGCGCAGATCGCGATGGCGCCGGCTCCGAAGAACTGGATCGGCGAAGGGTCGGCGATGGCACCGGACTGGAAGCCGAGCAGGATGAACGCGGCGACGGCGACCACGCCGAGGATGACGTAGGTCTCGTTGGACCAGCGCTCGACCTGCTTCCAGGCGATGATCACCGAGGCGGCGACCAGGCCGAGGAACACGCCGGCCATCTCCTCGGGGTAGTCCGCCAGCAGCTCCTCGATGAAGTGGCTGAGGGAGACGAGCGCCACTCCGACTCCCGCCAGCAGCGGGATGATGAAGGTCCACTCCACGGCCCTGATTCGCTCGATAGCGGTGCTGATGTCGAGCTTGACGATCGACCCGAGGGCTTGGGCGCCGATGCGAACGTTGGCGATCAGTCGGTGGTAGATGCCGAAGATGAGAGCGATCGTTCCGCCCGAAACACCGGGGACGATGTCGGCCACGCCCATACAGAAGCCGCGGACGGCCTGCATGGCCATGGCGGGCAGGGGGGCGCCGGGGGAGGCCTGCTGATCCATCTCCATCAATCGGCAACTGTAGGCGGCTCGTGAGCCGCGCCACCCACGGGCGAGGCGGTCAGATCGCCACTTCCGCCCACCCCGTCACCTGCCGGACCAGCCCGGTGGCCGCCGCCTCGATGAAGGCTTCGTCGTCGTCGGGGCGGCCGTGGTCGAGCCATGCAAGTGTGGCCTCCACGATTGCCGAGACCAGGGTCGACATCGCCCAGGCGCGGAGCTGAGGTCTGATGTCGGTCCCGACCGCCTGGTCGGCGACCGAGACGAGAAGGTCTCGGACCTGCTGCGCGTGGCTCGTGAACTCCGGCTCGGTGTCGGCGTGGCGCCAGAGCAGCCGGTAGCCGTCGGGGCTCTCACGAGCCGCACGCAGGTGCGCCCGTACCGCCGCAGCCGCGAGGTTGTCGGGGTCACGCGACTCCCATGCCTCGCCGAGCAGCGTGAGCGTGTCGTCGAGGACGGCGCGGTACAGCTCCTCCTTGGAGGCGAAGTGGCGGTAGAGCAGTACCCGTGTGACCCCGGCTTCGCGGGCCACCTCGGCCATGGAGGTCGAGGCATGGCCGGTGCGGGCGAAGGCCGCGGCCGCAGCGCCGAGGATCTGCGCTCGTCGGTCCTCTCGGGCGAGGAGTTTGCGGGGTTCGTGATCGGTCGCGGTCATGGAACGGGACCCGCCTCTCGACAGGCGGCGAGCTCTCGTCATAGAATCCTGCCAGGTGTATACAGATGTGTAAACACCTGAATCGGGGGTTTCATCATGCGATTCGGCATCTTCTACGAACACCAGCTGCCGCGACCCTGGGACGACAAGTCCGAGCACCAACTGATCCAGGACGCGCTGGACCAGTGTGAGCTCGCGGACGGTCTCGGCTTCGACTACGTGTGGGAGGTCGAGCACCACTTCCTCGAGGAGTACTCCCACAGCTCGGCGCCCGAGGTGTTCCTCTCAGCGGTGTCGCAACGCACGAAGCGGATGCGGCTCGGACACGGCATCGTGCTCACGGCCCCGCAGTTCAACCATCCGGCGCGGACCGCCGAACGGTTGGCGATGCTGGACCTGGTCTCGGGTGGCCGGGTCGAGTTCGGCTCCGGCGAGTCCAGCAGCGAGGCCGAACTCGGAGGCTTCGGCGTCCCGCCGGACCGCAAGCGCGACGCCTGGCTCGAAGGCCTCGAGACCGCGATCCGCTGTATGACCGAGACGCCCTTCACCGGCGTCGACGGCGAGTTCGTGCAGATGCCGCCTCGCAACGTGGTGCCGAAGCCGGTGCAGGGCCCGCACCCGCCGTTGTGGGTCGCGTGCTCGCGCCACGACACGATTCTGTTGGCGGCACAGAAGGGCATGGGGGCGCTGAGCTTCGCGTTCATCGATCCCGAGGAGGCCCGTGGTTGGGTCGAGGACTACGAGCGCACCCTGACCGACAGCTGTGTCCCCGTCGGCGAAGCCATCAACCCGCAGATCGCGTGCGTCTCCCCGATGATGTGCCACGAGGACGAGCAGACCGCCTTGTCCATGGGCCTCGAGGGTGGGAATTTCTTCGGGTACTCCCTCGGCCACTTCTACGTGTTCGGCGATCACCGGCCCGGTGAGACCGACGTCTGGGCCGAGTTCGAGGAACGGCGCCACATCCACGGCTACGACCCCGCGGTGGCGCTCGCGGCGGAGACCGAGGTGCTCGGCGCCAAGATCAGCCAGGGGGACAACAGCGGCCTGCGTGGCGCGATCGGGACGCCTGAACAGCTGCGGCAGTTCCTGCGCCGCTACGAGGAGGCCGGCGTCGACCAGGTGATCTTCATCATGCAGGCCGGCAAGAACCGGCACGAGGACATCATGAGCAGCATCGAACTGTTCGGGAAGGAAGTCCTTCCCGAGTTCGCGGACCGCGACACCGAGATGAGGGCGAAGAAGATGGAGCGCCTGGCACCGGCGATGGAGGCGGCGATGGCCCGCAAGGTACGCAACACGCCGGCGCTGCCCGACGATTACACGATGACCGCCATCCCGAAGCAGATGGCGAGCCTGGCCGAGATGCCGATCGACGACGATGCGCTCGAATCCTTCGCCGACCAGCGAGCGGTCGGGAAGCGGGACGCCGATCTCGGGATCCTGGGCTGATGACGCTGACCGACGAGGACATCTCCCGGGGCGACGGTTACCTCGCCACGATCATCTTCACCCCCGAAGGGGTCGCCGATCCGGCGCCGTGGTATCGGCGGCTGCGGGAGGAGATGCCGGTGTACCGCAGCGGGCTGGGCCAGGTCGTGCTGAGCCGCTACGAGGACTGTCACACGGTTCTTCGCGACAACCGTTTCGGCAAGGGCGACCGCAGCCCTGGCGGCAACTCCCTGATGCCGGGCGCCGACGACTCCGAGGAGATGCGAGCGTTTCGCGCCGAGATGGCGAAGCGGCGCAACGAGGGCACCCGGTCGATGCTGTTCCTCAATCCGCCCGACCACACGCGACAGCGCGGTCTGGTCTCGCGTGCCTTCACCCCGCGCCGTATCGAGGCGCTGCGGGCGTCCATCGCCGGCTTGGCCGAGGACTGCGTCGACCGCCTCGCCGAGCACGGTGGCGGCGACGCGCTCGACATCCTGGGCTGGCTGCCGGTGAACGTCATCGGTGAGCTGGTCGGCGTGCCCGAGAGCGACTGGGAGCGGTTCCGGCCGCTCGTCACCACGGCCGTGGCGTCGCTCGAGAACGCGGCCACCATCGACGAACTCAGAGCGTCCCAGGATGCCTTCGCCGAGATGTGGGTGTACTTCACGGCGCTCGTCGAGGAGCGACGCAAGGCCCCGCGTGAAGATCTGATCTCCGGGCTGATCGAGGTCGAGGAGGCCGGCGACAAGCTGACCACCGAGGAGCTGATCACCACGGTGATCCTGCTGTTCAGTGCCGGCATGGAGACCACGCAGAACCTCATCGGCAACGGCATCGGGGCCCTGTTCAAGAACCCGGACCAGCTCGACCGCTTGTGGGCCGATCCCGGACTCGTGCCGCTGGCGGTGGACGAGATGCTTCGCTGGGACAGCCCGGTCCAGCTCGACGGGCGGATGGCCCTCGAGGACGCGGAGATCGCGGGTATGCCGGTCCGAGCCGGCCACGGCGTTCTGACGCTGCTCGGTGCCGCGAATCGCGATCCGGCGCAGTTCTCCGACCCCGAGGCGTTCCGCGTGGATCGAGACGAAGGACCTCCCTTGAGCTTCGCATCGGGGATCCACTACTGCCTGGGCGCCAACCTCGCCCGAGCGGAGGGCCAGGAGGTGTTCTCGGCGCTGATCGACCGGTTCTCCTCGATCGAGCAGGCCGGCGACCTGGTCCAGAAGGGCCGCATGACCCTGCGCGGTTACGAGACCGTGCCCGTGGCGGTGACCCCTCGCTGAGCCGCCCCGGCGTCGGGTGGCATGCTTGGGCATGGACCTCGTCGAACAGATCAGGCGGATCGCGCTGTCGTTGCCCGAGGCGACCGAAGAGCTGACCTGGGACGACATCAACTTCCGAGTCCGGAAGAAGATCTTCTGCTTCCCCGCGCCCACGGGCATGACCGTGAAGGCGGATCCAGAGGAGCTCGACGCCCTGCTGGGCGACCAGCGGTTCGAGCCGGCGAAGTACGTCGGCCGCTTCGGCTGGGTGACGATGACCGTCGACGGCGATCAAGACCTCGATGAGCTGACCGAACTCGTCCTGACCAGCTATCTGCAGATCGCGCCGAAGACGTTGGGGCGACAGGCACTCGCCGAGGCGGGCTTCGGCGAGTGACCGATCCTGCAGGAAGGTGGGACGAACGGTACGGAGCGCTGGAGCACGCCGAGCCGGGCCGTGTCGCACCGTTCCTGGAGGCGGTCGCGGCGCACCTCCCCGGCGTGGGGGCGGCCTTGGACGTCGGCGGAGGTCTGGGGGCGAACGCCAGGTGGCTCGCTGGTCGCGGCTTGCGGACGACCCTGCTCGACGTCTCGTCGGTGGGACTGGAGCTGGCCCGCACCCACGACAGCGGTGCCGGCCTTTCGTACGTGGTGCGCGACGTCGAACGCGACGGGCTGCCGACAGGTCGCGCCTGGGACGTGATCCTGTTCCACCTCTTCTACGACCGCTGGGTGGTCGAGGCGGCTGCCGAGCTCCTCGAGCCCGGCGGTGTGCTCCTCGTCTGCCAGCCGACCGAGCGGAACCTCGAACGTCACCCGAAACCCGGTCGGCGGTTCCTCCTCGACCTCGGTGAAGCCGCCTCGGTTGCGGTCGCGACGGGGCTCGAGCAACTGGAGGTCAGCGAGGGTTGGCGTGAGTCGGGCCGCCACGATGCGTGGCTCGTGCTGCGCCGCGGCGCGTCGCCGAGGAAGCGATCGAGGACCAGTCCTCGATGACCGACACGGTCGCTCCCGGGGCGCCGATGGAGGTCGGGGCCGGGGTCACCGGAGCGCGAGCCGGAGGACGCAGGAAGAGCAGAACCGGTCGCGGTCCTCGTTCGGTGCACCACAGATCGGGCAGGAGGCACCCGGTTTCGCTGCGTGGGAATCGGGCGGATGGTCCCGTGGATCGGAGCTCTGGCGGTCAGCCATCCGCGGTCACGAACGCCAGCGAGTACGAATCCCCGAAACCGGGGAGGAAGTCGAGGTCGACCTCGGTGATGGCATCGCCGGTGGGGCCGTGGAACAAGAGTCGATCACCCTCGACCCTGGCGTACAGCCCGGTGGTGTCGGTGACGACGGGCTCGCCGAAGCCCGCAGCGATGAAGTTGGCCTCCTGCAGGCTCACTTCCTCGTCCAGCACGACATCGGTGCCCTCGATTCGATAGACGTCGATGTCTTCGTTCGGGAAGTCGTAGACCACGATCCGGTCCCCGGCCACCAGTTGCGGGAAACCGGTGGTGTCCTCGAATGCCGTCACCGGTGACCTCGTTCCCGTGGCGACGTCCACGAGTTCGAATCCGCAGGCGAGGGCGGCGTCACAGGTGTGGATCAGGACCCGGTTCCCGGAGACACCGAGGAGTTGCGCATCGGCGAGCACGGTGGTGGCCGTCCCGCCGACGAGGAAGACCTTGCCGCCACCATCCACCACCAACTCGCCCGAGCTGAGCATGCCCTGGGAGTTCGTGAGCGCCGGAAGGTCGATCTGCTCGACGAATCCGCCGGTCGCGTCGAAACCCCGCACCTGGGGCTGACCACTGGGTTCGAACGTCTGGACGTAGGCGACGTCGCCACGAGTCCCGAGCAGGAGGCCGTGCGCGATCGTGACCGGGCGGCCGTCGACCGGCACGTACAGCACCGTGTCGGAGCCGTTGCTGAGGACGCCGTCGGCGAACGGGCGCAGCGTGTTGCGGTTGGGGACCGATGACAGATTCACCCGTTCGTGCAGAATCCACGTGCCGGTCTCGAGGTCCAGGTAGGCGAGATCGCGATCGTGGGCGACGGCCAGGTGAGTTGCGTCGGTGGGGGGCAGCGCCGTCAGGTCGGCGGCTGCGACACCGAGGGACTGGGGCGCCGATGGGGTGCGCGTGGGTGTCGGCTGCGGTGGCGTCGACTCGGGCAACGTCACTCGGAACGGCGTCGCGGTCGGGGTCGGGAGTGGCGTCGCGGTCGGCGCCTCGACGAGGCCCTCCGCGGCGTCGCCGTCGGGGTCGTCGCCGTCGTCACCACCACTCACGAGGAACAGCACGGCCAGACCGATCGCCGCGGCGACGCCGAGCGGCACGAACAGCTTCGTCAAGCCCCGATGTTCGTCCTCGGGCTCAGGCCCGATCGTCTCGGCGACCGGGTCGACGAGCACCGGGGCTTCCAGGTCGACGCCACAGGCCGAGCAGAAGCGGGCGCGGGTGTCGGCCGGCTCCGCACACACCGGACACGGCCGCTCCGTCATCGCCTCAACGTAGTGGTCGCCCTCCTGCCGGTTGATGTCGGACTGGTACCGTCCCCGGATGCGCACCGGTGTGGCAACCAACGGCGACGTCGAGCTGTTCTTCTTCGACGAGGGTGATCCCGCCGCGACGCCGGTGATGTTCGTGAACGGCGCGGGGTCGCCCTCGGTGATGTGGTGCCGAGCGCTGATCGACCCATTGCTCGACGCCGGCTTCCGCGTCGTGCGCTTCGACAACCGCGACCTCGGTCGCAGCAGTCGGATTCCCGCCGATCAGAGCTACGTCATCGCCGACCTCGCCGACGATGTCGCGGCGGTGATGGACCGTGTGGGAATCGACCGCGCCCACCTGCTCGGTCGCTCGATGGGCGGCATGACCATCATGCAGCTCGCCGCCTCGAGCCCCGACCGCGTCCTGTCGATGACGTTGATCTACACGACGCCTGCATTCGCCGACGCCCAGGACCACGGCCTGCCCGGGCCTCAGCAGCACATCCTCGACGCGATGGCCGAAGCCGCTTTCGAGCCGGCGCCCAAGAGTGACCAGGAGCGCATCGACCGACGCGTGAAGGACACACAGCTGTACGTCGGAACCCGGTACCCCTATGACGCGGACTGGGTTCGGCGCGAGGCGGAGGACGAGGTGGCGCACGCCGCGTACGCCGAACCGGCCCACGGCATCGCCGTGATGCGATCCGACTCGCTCGTCCCGATACTCGGCTCACTCACCCAGCCGGCGCTCGTCCTCCACGGCACGGCGGACCCGATCATCGATGTCACCCATGGGCGGTTCCTCGCCGATCGCCTCCCGAACGCCGCCTACCTCGAGTACGAGGGTCTGGGCCACGAGATGCCACCGCCGTTCTGCACCGAGATCATCGACCCCGTCCTGGCGCTCATCACGCCTGAGTAGGCCAGGACGGGGCCGACATGGTTCCCGCTTACGACCTCGGCGGCTCGACGTTCTGGAAGATCTCCCGGAACTCCGGGAACCTCGCGGAGCACTCTTCCTCGGTGAGCCCGATCTCCTGGACCTGGTACCAGATCCAGTACCAGGCCTCCGACGGCGAGAGGTAGTCCGCAGCGATCATCAGGCAGATGCCGTCGCGGTACCACGCACCCCACTCGCTGCCGAACTCCTGGGCGAGCAGCACCCAGCCCCCCTCGGCGGCCAGCCCGGCCAGCCCCGGCGGGGGTGGCCCGTCGACGATGCCGCCCATCGTCGGCGTGTCGCCGTCTTCGAAGACCGTGAACGTCGTGCTCGGCGGGAGGGTGATGTCGAGCTCGGCGACCAGTGCGTCGGCCAGCTCACCCGGCACCGGCTCGGGCTCCGGCGTCGCCGTCGGCTCGGGTTCGGGGGTCGCGGTCGGCTCGGGTTCGGGTTCAGGGGTCGCCGTCGGGTCGGGCTCGGGCTCCGGTTCCGGCTCGTCGGCCGGCTCCTCGGTGGGTTCGGCCTCTGCCGGTTGCTCGGCCTGTTCCTGCGGTTCCGGCTCCGCCGTCGCGGTCGCATCGTCGTCGTCGCCGCCACAAGCGGCGGCGATCAGCCCGAATGTCATCAGGAGCGCCAACCACCTCGTGGCCCGTCCCGCGCGCTGCTGCATCATCTCGTCGACCTCCTGGGGTCCGTCGAAGTCCACCGGAACGTACGAATCGGGCGTCAACGAGGTGTCATCGAGCGCCCTGCTAGGTTCAGCGACCTACGCGCGAAGGAGGACCCCGTGGGAGAAATGGTCGAGTTTCCGGTGAACGGGCACACCGCGGGGGGCTACCTCGCAGTGCCGGCGTCGGGCAGCGGCGCCGGTGTGATCGTGCTGCAGGAGTGGTGGGGACTGGTGCCCCAGATCAAGGCGGTCTGCGACCGCCTCGCCGAGGCGGGATTCACCGCGCTGGCCCCGGACCTCTATCACGGTGAGTTCGCCGAGCACACCGAGATGGACAAGGCCGGTGAGCTCATGACCGGGTTGCCTCCGGAGCAGGCCGCCAAGGACATGACGGCCGCGATCGACTACCTCCTCGGCACCGATGCGTGCTCCAGCGCCACCGTCGGGGTCACGGGCTTCTGCATGGGCGGAATGCTGACGCTGATGATCGCTGCGCTCGAGGGGGACCGGGTCAGTGCCGCAGCGCCGTTCTACGGTGCGCCGCTCGGCGACGGCGGGCCGGACTGGTCGGGACTGACGGCAAAGGTCGAAGGCCACTTCGCCGAGACCGACGACTTCTTTCCGCCCGACGCGGTCACCGCGCTGGGCGAGGAACTGCGCAGCATGGGCAAGGACGTCACCTTTCACGTCTATCCGGGCACCGGTCACGCGTTCACCAACGAGGAGGACCCGCTCGGCACCTACGACGAGGATGCGACGGCGACCTCGTGGGGGCGTGCGGTCGCGCTGTTGGGGACCGTCGGCTGAAGTCGAGCTCGCCCTCGGGGCGACACGGGGCCCGAAGTCCGCGACACTGGAGTGAGCACGCGGGGGTAATCAACCATGAGCCGTGAACAATTGGTCCGCATCGCCCGACGGGGCGTGGAGCACAACAAGGCCGGTACCCAGGACCAGGCATCCGGGATCCTGGAAGTGCCGGTGGGGAACTACTTCGAGCCCGACCGGTGGAAGCTCGAGATGGATCGCGTCTTCGGTCGCCTGCCACTCGTCGTCGGCGCGTCGTCCGAGTTCACCCAGAGCGGCGCCTATCGCTCGCTGTGGATCGGGGACACGCCGATCCTCGTGTCGCGAGGCAGCGACGGTGAACTTCGGGCCTTCGTGAACATGTGCAGCCACCGAGGCGCCGTGGTCACCGAGGAGGGCGAAGGTGTCGCCAGGCGGCACTCCTGTCCGTACCACGCGTGGGTCTACGACACGAAGGGCGACCTGGTCGGGGTCCTCGACGCCGACGACTTCGGTGAGATCGACCGCGACTGCCTCGGTCTCACGAGGCTCGCCTGCGCGGAACGAGCCGGGCTCGTGTGGGTCTGGCTCACCGGCGACCCGGTCATCGACATCGACACGTTCCTGTGCGGCTACGGCGAGATGCTGGAGTTCCTCGACCTGGCCGAGTGTCATGTGGCCGGTCGCCAGGAGATCGCCGGCCCGAACTGGAAGGTGGCCTACGACGGCTACCTCGACCTGTATCACCTGCCGGTGCTGCACCGGAACACGTTCGGACCCGATTACGGCAACAAGGCCCTGTACGACTCGTGGGGCCCGCACCAGCGGGTCACCGGCCCCGGCCGGCACTTCGAACAGCTCGAAGACCTCCCCGAGGACGAGTGGCCGGTCGAGGTGATGACCGGTGGCGTGTGGACCATCTTCCCGCACGTCTCGATCGCGAGCTTCGACGCCAACGGCAAGGTCTACATGGTCTCCCAGCTGTACCCGGGCAGCGAGCCCGGCACGTCGAAGACCACCCAGATGTTCCTCCACACCCAGCCGTCCGACGACGAGCAGGCCGAGGCGATGGCGAACGTCATGACGTTCCTCCACCACGTCGTCAAGGACGAGGACTACTACACCGGACTGCGAATCCAGAAGGCCCTCCAGACCGGCGCGAAGAAGGTCAACATCTTCGGCAGGAACGAGGGTGGCGGCCAGCGGGTCCACACGTTCGTGGACGCCCTCCTCGAGGTCGAGGACGAGGATCTCTCGGCGTTCTTCAAGGAGGCTGCCGAGACCTGGGGCCGCGACCAGTAGTCCGCGCGTGACCCACGTCACACCTGGTGAGTGACCGAAGCCGTTTCCCCCCAACCCCCACAGATGCACGATCGCCACGGCGGCATGAGGGGAAGGAAGGAAACATCACCATGACGGACACCACGTTCGAACCACCCGGCCCCGGGCCCTGGCAGCAGGACGAGGCACACGTTCCTCACGGCTTCTCACCCATGGTCGAGGAGCTGTATCCGGAGAGCGCCGTGCGAGGGTTCTCGGAGACCTTCGCGCGCTGGGGCGTGCTGCTCGACACGCTCCAGTTCGGGATCGTGAACGGATTTCTCTACCAGCAACCCCAGCCGTTCGACGTGCCGGGTCCCGACGGTCCGATGGCGCCCGAGGAGATCGGAGCCGAGATCGGACGGCGCGCCGGCGTCGCCGCAGACGCGTTCGAGTCGAAGATCTGGCACGACGTGATGCGGGAGTGGGAGGAGGATCTCAAGCCCTCCGCCGTCTCGCGTCATCGTGAGCTCGCCGGCGTCGACCTCGCCGGGCTCGACGACGCAGCCCTCACCGAGCACCTGCAGGCATGTTTCGACCACCTGCGGGCGATGGCGTACCAGCACCACAGGTTCAACGCCTCCGCGATCATCCCGCCGGCGGACTTCGCGCTCCACGCGGCAGCATGGCTCGGCGAGGACCCGCGATCGATGTTCGGCGTATTCGACGGACACTCGCCGGCGTCCGGAGTCGTGTCCCCGGAGCTCGCTCCGGCGGTGGATGCGCTCGCGGCCGACCCCGATGCCGCGACCCTCCTGACGCACGGGGGTGACCCCGCCGAGACCCTCCGGGCGGTTCGTGCGGCCGTTCCCGAGGTCGACGAGTACCTCCAGTCCGTCGGCTTCCGCCTCGTCGACGGCTTCGACGTGACCGCCTTGACGACCGCCGAGTGTCCACAGATCGTGCTCGGGCGCCTCGTCGCAGGGCTCGAGGTCGATCGGGACGAGGCGAGGGCCCGCTCCGACGAGTTCGCAGCGTCGCTGCGGGCGCGCGTCGCCGAGGAGAACCGTGCTCTGTTCGACGAGCTGCTGGAAGACGCTCGCGCCGTGTATCGGCTCCGAGACGAGCGCGGCCTCTACAGCGACATGTCGGCGTTCGGCATCCTTCGCTGGGCCCTGCTCGAGGTCGGATCCCGCCTGCGGGATCGTGGTGCTGTGACGGCACCGGACCACGTCTTCGAGATGCAGACCGCCGAGGTCCTCGGCCTCATGGCGGGGTCGGAATCGCCGACGGCCGCCGAGCTCGAAGCCCGAGCGGAGGCGCGCGCCGAGCGCGTCCGCCAGGGTGCGCCCCGGTACCTGGGGCCACCTCCGCCGGAACCGCCGCCCCTCGACGAGCTTCCGCCTCCGCTGGCGCGGGTGATGGGCGCGGTCGGGTTCGGCATCGACGGAGTCCTGGGCCAGATGGAGGAGGCGGCCGGCGACGACGACCGTGTGGTCGGCATCGCCGTGAACCCCGGCGTCTACGAGGGCACGGTCAGAGTGATCGAGGAGTTCGACGACCTCTTCGCGTTCCAGGAGGGCGAGGTGTTGGTGGCGCGGACCACCGGCGAGGCATTCAACTCGATGATTCACCTGATCGGGGCCATCGTGACCGACCACGGCAGCTTCATCTCGCATGCGGCGATCGTCGCTCGGGAGTGCGGCTTCCCCGGCGTCGTCGGGTGTATCGATGCAACCGAACGACTGTGCACGGGAGACCAGGTCCGCGTCGACGGTGCCGCCGGTGAGGTGACCAGGATCGGATGAGGCTCGGCCGCTCGGCAAGACTGTCCCGGTGACGCACGGCCACCGCCTCCTCGAAACCCGTGAGGTCATCGGGCTGGGCCTGGTCGCGACGCTGGTCCCGCTGAACTCGACGATGATCATCGTCGCCCTCGGCGACATCGGCGATGACCTGGATGTGTCCAAGGGAACGGCATCGTGGCTCGTGACCCTCTATCTCGGGGTCATGCTGATCGGTCAGCCCCTGGCGGGGCGCATGGCCGATCGAGTCGGCTCGGGGCGACTGCTCACGACCTCGCTCGCGGGTTTCGTCGCCATGTCGGTGGTTGCGGCCCTGGCGCCGAACTTCGCGTTCCTGTTCGTCGCTCGCATGGTCCACGCCGCTCTCGGCGCCGCCTTCGTCCCCGTGGTCGAGACCCTGCTCCGGATGCTGTCGCCGGAGCGGGACCGGGGCCGCAACTTCGGAATCCTGGGCTCGTTCTTCGGGGTCGGAACCGTGGCCGGGCCCATCGTGGGGGGCGGCGTGACCGAGCTCGTCGGCTGGCAGGGCATCTTCCTGGCCAACATCCCGGTCATCCTGGTGAGCCTCGTCCTGATTCGTGACGTCCTCCGAGTGGCAGGTGCTCGCGAGCGGGGGTCCGGCACCTCGGACCTCGCACGGGTCGGACTGGGCAGCGCCTTTCAGTGGGCCTTCACGACGCAGTCGACGACCGTCTTCGGTCAGTACTGCCTGCTGTTGATCGTGCCGATCGTTCTGGATGCGAGGGGGTGGAGCGCGGGCGAGGTCGGGCTCGCGCTCACCGCGATGACGGTCGGCATGCTCGGGCTCGGACCTGTGGGTGGACGCTTGGGCGATCGCGGTGGGCGTCGTCTCC
>JBCCFK010000084.1:0-15056 GCA_039029775.1 Actinomycetota bacterium
CAAACAAATCCTTTCCTGGTTCCTCAAGCAATGTGGCTTTATCTTTTATTGCCGATTTTGCCTTGGAACCTTCGGTCCCTACAGATGTTAACACGTTGAGACGTCTCTTATATGATATGGAATTGTACAATTGCCCAGTTAATAATAGTGTGCTGTCTATATAATCCAGCAGTTCACCCGGGACCACGACCGCCACGAACAACAGGGTCAGCCGGAAAGCCGCCCAGAAGTCCGGATCCGACAGGACGTCGGTGTAGTTCTCGAACCCGATCCACTCCCGGGTCGAGAGGTCGCGGAGGAAGATCCGATTGAACGACAGGAAGACCGTCGTCACCAACGGGAACACCATGAGCACGCTCATGATCACCACGCTCGGCCAGGTGAAGCCGGCGAATGTTCTTCTGTTCACCCATCCCCCCTCTCCGTGCGGGTGTGGCACGGAACCACCCTCGATCGGGGCCGGCCCGGAGGCCGACCCCGATCGGAGTGTGCAACGTTGTTTCTAGATGAAGCCGGCGGCAGTCGCCTCTTCGATGTAGCGCTCCTCGGCGTTGGCCAGAGCGGTCGCCGGGTCGGCGTCGTTCTGGAGCACTTCGAGGAGCTCTTCACCCAGCGGACCCTGAGCCAGCGGCAGCGCCGGGCTCTTGGACCGTGCGCCGACGCCTTCGGCGACGCTGGTGGCGAGCGCACCGTTGTTGCGCGGACCGGCGTCGTTGCTGGCGCTGAGACGCGACACCGCAGCGTGGGCGGCGGCCGCGTTCTGGCTCTCGAGGTCGGTGGCGGCCATCAGGACCTGGAAGATGATCTCCGGGTCGACCGACGTGCCGGCCGGGATCGCGTACAGGTCGACGAACGCCGTACCGTTGCGCAGCGAGCCGGCCTCGGTGAACAGCGAGGGCGCGAACGCGATCTCGCCGACGACCAGTGAGACTTCCTCGTCGTCCATGGCAGCCGCACGCGACGCCCAGATCGACGCCATCGGCAGCTCACCGGCGCGCAGGGCGGCCTCGGAGTCATCGATGCTGAAGGTCCGGCCGGCGTTGCTGGTGCAGGCGTCGCGGACAGCGAGCATCTGCTCGACGGCGGCGAGGCCCTCGGGCGAGTTGAACGCCGGCGTGTTGTCGTCGTTCAGGATGTCGCCACCGAGCGACTTGATGATGCTGCTGAACTCGAGCTCATTCGACCAGCCGGCGCTGAAGTTCATGTTGAACGGATCGTCGAAACCGGCGGCGCTCAGCACGCCACACGCCTCGATGACCTCGGCGAAGGTGGTCGGTGGGGTCACGCCGTTCTCGTCCAGGATCCGCTGGTTGTAGAAGAAGTGCATGGTGTTGCTGATGATCGGCACACCGAGCACTCGTCCGTCGACCGTGCCGGCCTCCCACATCGCTGCGGGAATGTCGTCGAGGCCGAACTCGTCGCGGTACATCTCGATGAACGGGGCCAGGTCGACCAGGTTCTCGGCGTGGGTGCCGACGGTCGAGTTGGTCACGTGGACGATCTCGAACTCGGGCGAGCCGGTGCCGAGGTCCAGGGTGATCTGGTCCTGAGCGGCGTCGGACGCCAGCAGCTGGACGTTGACCGTGAGGTTCGACCCCTCGTTGCAGTCTTCGAACTCATTGGCGTATTCGGCCGTGACCGGGAACTCCCAACCCATCAGGTCGATGGTTGTGCCGTCGGCCGGGTCGTGGATGGGGCAGTCGTCGGAGATGATGGCACCGGACATGTCATCCATGTCCTCGTCCATCTCCTCGTCCATGTCCTCGTCCATCTCCTCGGCAGGCTCCGATGCGGAACCGCTGGACTCGTCGGCCGGCTCGGAGGCCGATGCGCTCGACTCCTCGGCAGGCTCCGAGGCCGACGCGCTGCCGCCCTCGTCGTCGTCGTCGCCACCGCAGGCCGCAGCGACGAGCGTGAAGGCGAGCAGGACGGCGAGCAATCGCCACCACCTGCTTGTCCGTGTGCTCATGGTCATTCCCCTCCTGGGATTTTGGGTGTTGCACGACTCCGAGGCCTGGTGACCTCGGGCGATCTGTGTGGTCATCGGTCAGCTCCGATGCCGAGAAGCCGGAGCGGCGCGACGTAGCCGCTGGCGTCGCGGGCCCAACCAGCGTCGGCCGCAGCGGTGAGGATCTCGGGCGCCCATTCAACATGGACCCGGGCGTCTCCGGGCGTCACCATCAGGGCGCGGGCCGGCTGGTCACCGGTGTTGACCAGCTCCCGCCATGCGCCACCCGGCAGGGACACGACCGAACCTTCCGGCGGGTCCGTGGCGATGGCGTCGTCGCTGCCGTTCAAGCGCAGGTGCCAGTACCCTTCGGTCAGGAACGCCGCGGCGTTGCCCTCGAAGCGGTGGCGACCCGTGGACGATCCGGGTTCGACCTCGAGCCACTCCAGCGAGAAGCCGTGGGGATGCGAGATCGGCGGTCGGTGTCGCCGATCCTCGGTGAGTCCGAACCCGATCACCGGGGCCAGGCGAACGCGGTGGTCGGCCAAGACGGAGGCGAGCAGCGCGCGATCGGACCATGCCAGGTCGGGCGGACGCGAGACGTGGGCCTCGAGCTCGGCGTCGGTGTAGGTGTCGACCACGAGCTCCGCGTCGTCGAGGGGCGCCAATGCGTCCTCTCCGACCGGGCCGTCGGCGGCGTCGAGGACCGAGTGGTCCGCGGCGAGATAGAGGCCGGTCTCGGCGGCCTGGCGGAGCACCTCGGGTGCCCAGAGAATGCCGCCGGTGTCGTCACCGCCGAGCACGCTGAAGAGCCAGCCGTCGTCCTCGCCGATGTTCTCGAAGCCGCGGAAGACCCACGTCGGGATCGAGAAGACGTCGCCGGGCCCCAGCTCGAGGCTCTGTTCGCCGCCGCTTCCGATGTCGAAGCGCCAGCGGCCCCGAGTGCAGAGGAACACCTCGGCGGTGTAGTGGAGGTGGGGGTTGTTGACGACCCCGTGGGGCATCGCCGCGGCCCCGACGCAGAAGCCGTGCGGCTCGACCAGATTGACGACGGTGTCGGCGTTCTGGGAGACGCCGGCGCCGATGAAGGAGTAGCTGGCCTTGCCCGTCGACTGCGGCAGGCGGACGTCCACGAACGCCTGGGTGTCCGCCACGAAGGCGGTGGGCGGGATCACCCTGCGGGCGAGCTCTGTGGCGTCGATCACGAGGTCGGTCACGAGACCCCCAGCGGGCGGCCGCCGTCGACGGGCACGACGGAACCGGTGGTGAACGGGAGATCCCGGATCACGGCGCTGACCGCGGCGGCGACGTCGTCCGGCGTGGCGAGTCGGCGCAGTGGCGTTGCGTCGCGCTGGGTGTCGATGACCTCGGCGGGCATGCGGGCGGCGTACTCGCCGAGCACCCATCCCGGCGACACGGAGACCACGCGGATCGTCGGCGCCAGCGCCCGACCGAGCGATCGCGTCATGCTGTCGAGCGCCGCCTTGGATGCGCAGTAGGCGACGTTCGATCCCTGGCCGGTCACCGCGGCCACCGAGGAGATGTTGACGACCACTCCCTGGCCGGACTTGTCGAGGAGGGCGCGCAGGGCGCGGACCGCAGCGAACGGACCGCGCCAGTTGGTGGTGAAGATCTCGTCGATGAGGGCGTCGTCGAGCGCGTCCAGGTCGTCGTGGGCGACCGGCCTGGTCACCCCCGCGCAGTTCACGAGGACCTCCAGCGACCCGGGGCCCGCCTCGAGCTCGGCGGCGAGCGCGGCAACCGACTCGGGATCCTCGACGGCGATGCGGACGGCGCGGTGACCGCTGCCAGGCAGCCCCGCGACGAGCTCCTCGGCCCGATCGGCACGCGAGCGGTACCCGACGACCACGGTCATGCCGTCGGCTGCGAGCCGCCGCACGATCGCGGAGCCGATGCCCCCGCTGCCCCCGGTCACCACGGCGGTCGTCATGCAGATGCTCCGTAGCGACGAACACGGATGTCGGCCTGTGCCTGGTGCCCGGCGAAGTTCTCGATGGCGCAGAGACGGCTGCAGTACTCGCCGATCATGGCGCTCGACTCGGCGTTGGTCACCCGCTGGTAGGTCACGGTCTTGATGAACTTGCCGACCCAGAGGCCGCCCGTGTAACGGGCTGCGCCCTGCGTGGGCAGCGTGTGGTTGGTGCCGATCACCTTGTCGCCGTAGGAGACGTTCGTCATCGGGCCGAGGAACAGCGCGCCGTAGTTGGTCATGTGCTGGAGGAAGTAGTCGTCGTCCGACGTCATGACCTGGACGTGTTCGAAGGCGAGCTCGTCGGCCAGCGCC
The DNA here is from genome assembly GCA_039029775.1 of Actinomycetota bacterium. Taxonomy (GTDB): domain Bacteria; phylum Actinomycetota; class Acidimicrobiia; order Acidimicrobiales; family UBA8592; genus JBCCFK01. Next base: position 4,254 of record JBCCFK010000084.1, read on the forward strand.
AGCATCTCGGCATGGTCCTCACAGACGATGACGCGGCCGTAGTCGGCCCACGCCTGTGACGCGATGTCGGCGGTCGGAAGTGTCTCGAGCTGACGGGCGACCTCTTCGATCGTGTCCAGGCCGAGCTGACGCGACGTGGTGAGCAGCACCGCCGGCGATGTCGGCCCATGCTCGGCCTGGCCCAACAGATCCGTGGCGCAGATCTCCCCGTCGACCGTGTCGTCGCACAACAAGAGCGTCTCGGTCGGTCCGGCCGGCAGGTCGATCCCGACCCGGCCGTAGAGCTGGCGCTTCGCCTCGGCGACGAAGGCGTTGCCGGGCCCGACGAGGACGTCGACCGCATCGACGAACTCGGTGCCCAGGGCGAGCGACGCGACGGCCTGCACACCGCCCAGGAGGTAGATCTCGTCGGCGCCCGCCAAATGCATCGCGGTCACGGTCTCGGCCGGCACCTCGCCGTTGATCGGCGGCGTGCACGCGGCCACCCGTGGCACGCCGGCGACCTTGGCGGTGAGCACGCTCATGTGGGCCGAGGCCACCATCGGGTACCGGCCGCCCGGCACGTAGGCGCCGACGGCGCTGACCGGGATGTTCTTGTGCCCGAGCGTGACGCCGGGCAGGGTCTCGACCTCGACGTCGTGGAGCGAGTCGAGCTGAGCCTGCGCGAAGTTCCGGATCTGGGTCTGGGCGAACTCGATGTCCGCCCGGGTCACGGGGTCGACGCCGGCGACGATCTCCTCGATCTGCTCGGTCGTGAGGCGGAACCGCTCGGGCGACCAGTCGTCGAACGTGGCCGACATCTCGCGCACGGCCTCCTCGCCGCGGGTCTCGATGTCGCTGATCAGGCCGCGCACTCGCTCGGCGAGCTCGAGGTCGGCGCCGTGCGCCCCCTTTGCGGTCGCGTCCTTCAGGATCTCAGCCATCGCTCCTCCTCGTGGTGCGACCGTGGCGGATGGTGCCGGGCACGACGACGCTGTCGGGCGGGGCTGCGGAATCGGCGGACAGCAGCTCGATCGCCTTCGCCACCAGCACGTCGGTCGTCTGGACAAGCGTCGTCAGGTCGTACCCGGCCCACGTGGCCTGGGGCAGCCCGTCGAACCCGGTCAAGAGCAGGTCGTCGGGCACGCTGACGCCCGCCTGGTGGAGCCCGTCGAAGAAGCCGAAGGCGACCTCGTCGGACCCGACCATCACGGCGTCGGGCAGCGTGTCGCCGTCGGCGAAGTGGCCGGCCGCCTTGTAGCCCGCCTCGTAGGTGTAGGCACCCGCCTCGACGTACGGCAGGGCGATGCCCGCATCGGCCAGGGTGCGGGTGGCGCCCTGGTAGCGGAGTCGATCGGTCGACGCCGACGAGACACCGCCGACGTAGGTGACGGTCCGACAGCCGATCTCGACCAGGTGCTCCGCGAGCTGGGCCGCGCCGAGCTCGTTGTCGACCGACACCGACGGCACCAGGCCGGACGCAGCCGGCTGGTTGAACGCCACGACCGGCACCTCGCGGTCGGCGCTGCGAGTGAGCTGATCGGTGCCGATGGTGGCCGACGCCAGGATCAGCCCGTCGAGCCGGTACTGGGCGACCGCTGCGAGGGCGCGATCGACGTCGTCGGAGTCGGCGAAGCTGAACAGCAGGAGTTGTTGACCCTGCTCGGCGAGCTGCCGTGAGAACTGTGTGAGGACGCTCTGCCAGTACTCGCCGTAGGCGGGCACCACCGCACCGCTGATGGTGGTGCGCTGTGACTTCAGGCTGCGAGCGATGGCGTTGGGGACGTACCCGAGCCGCTGCGCGACGGCCTCGACCTTCGCCCGGGTCGTCGGCGACACCAGGTGCGGCGACGAGAACACGCGCGCGACCGTGGCCTGGGACACCCCGGACTCGGCCGCGACGTCGACCGACGTCACGCGCGACTGCACGCGCTTCCCCCTCCTCATTGCCGACAATCTATGAATACGTATTCATCAATGTCAAGGGACCACGGCGGATCGCGACCGCGCCCGCTCAGCCGGTGGCGAGCAGGATCTGCTTCCAGACCGCGGTGTCGTCGAAGAGCACCCACTCGCGGCGCAGGCCCGCGGGCCCGAACTCGGCATGGCTGATGCCCATGACGTGCACGGACGCGCCGCTCGGTTCGCCGAAGCGACCGCGGCCAGCGTGCACCCCGTCGAGGGACCACCGGATCGCCGCCCGTTCGCCGAGTCCGGGGTCGTCGCGTCCGATGCGGTGATGGGCCGTGAACGTGGCCTCGGGGAAGCTCGCCGCGAGCCCGGACCAGAACGACGCTGCGCCCGCCCATCCGTGGGCCGACCCTCCGCCCGGTATCTCGAGGTGCGCAGCGCGATCGTAGGTCCGCTCGACGGCGGCGGCGTCGCCGCCGGCGACCAGCGCGAGCCCCTCCTCGTAGCGTCTGCCGACGGCGTGGTCGTTCCCGGTCCCCCGGTAGGGCCCCACGACGTCGTGCTCGGGCGAGAACGGGTGTCGTGCCTGCTCAGGGCCGCCTTCTGCGTCGATCTGCGCAGCGGCGAACGCCTTGGGGTCGATACCGAGCTGCCGGACGATCGCGCCCTGATCTCGGATCAGCCACTCGTCGTAGATCACGTTCTGGCGCGCCGCACAGTCGGCGATGACGCGGTAGGCGAGCTTGGTTCCGGTCGCAGCGCCGTAGATCCCGTCGGACCCGTGGGTCGCCGTCGACAGGATCCGGTGCGAGGACAAGAAGCCGCCCTGGCCGTCGTCGCTCCAGATGACGTCCTCACCGAGCAGCTGGCGATCGGGGAACTCGGCCAGGGTCGCCCACGTGGCGTCGATCACCGCCTCGTTGCCGATCACGACACCATCGGGGGAACGCACCGGGATCTGCGGCGAGTAGTAGTCGTGCAACGTCTCGACGCCGCGGCCCTCCCAGATCTCGTGGGTGATCCCGAGGATGAACGCGGGCGGATCCTCGAACTTGGGATCGAAGCCTTCCATCTGCGCTGGTCCCCCTCCTGTGACGGCGCCGACTGTGGCAGGGTATGAATACGTACTCAGGGTGTCAACGAGCGAGACCTGCGGGAGAGCCATGACGACGATCGAACGGGTGAGCGAGCATGCCGCCGAGCTCGGCGAGGGGCCGGTGTGGAGCGGCGGGGAACAAGCCCTCTACTGGGCCGACATCGACGGGAAGCGCATCCACCGCCACGATCCGTCGTCGGGTGCCGAGGAGGTGCGGGAGCTGCCGGGCCGGCCTGGATCGTTCGTGCTGTCGCAGACGACGGGCCGTCTCCTGGTCGCGATGGAACACGAGCTGGTGTGGCTCGATTGGGCGTCGGGGTCGCTCGAGCCGTGGATCGCCCTCGAGCCGGCGGGGACCGGCAACCGACTCAACGACGGCAAGTGCGACCCGGTCGGGCGCTACGTCGTCGGCTCGATGTACGAGGACACCAAGGCGGGGATCACCAGTGGCATCCTCCACCGCGTCAGCGCCGACGGGACGGTCGAGGAGCTCCGCACGGGGATCGGGGTCACCAACGGTCTCGGCTTCGACGCCGAACGCGGCCTGATGTACTTCGCCGACACGCCCACCCTCCGTGTCCTCGTCTGGGACCTCGACGTCGAGACCGGCGCCCGCCGCAACGAACGGACGTTCCTCGACTACGCCGACCTCGACGGCAAGCCCGACGGCGCCTGCGTGGACGCCGATGGCTGCTACTGGTCGGCCTCGGTCTACGGCTGGGCGGTCATCCGGGTGACGCCCGACGGGCGTGTCGACCGCCGGATCGAGCTCCCGGTCGAGAAGCCGTCGATGCCCGCCTTCGGCGGAAGCGACCTCTCGACCCTCTACGTCACCACGATCGGTGCCGGCGGCACGGTCCCCTCGGCGCCCGGCAAGGACGGGTTCACGCCCGGCGACACCCTGGCGATCGACGTCGGCGTGCAGGGCCGACCCGAGCCGATCTTCGCCGGCTAGGTCGTCTCGAGCTCGAGGCCCTCGAAGTCGCCGGTCTCCCGCCAGGCGGCGAGCAGCTCGAAGAACGGGGTCGGGCCATGGCCGTAGCTCCCCTGGCTGGCGGCTCGCCCCTCGAGCTGGCCCTCGTTGTTGTAGTACCCGGGCGTGCAGTCCTCCAGGAATGCCCGGCGGTTCTGGGCGGTGTCGATGATCGTCTGCACCCAGGCATCCTCGGCCTCCTGGGTTGTCTCGACCCGAGCGATCCCGGCGTCGAGGGCGTGGGCGATGATGTGCGCCTGATGCCCGCTCAACTCGTCGAGCATGTGTGGATAGTTCACGCAGAAGCCGCCCTGGACGTGGCTGACGAAGAACACGTTCGGGAAACCGTTGGTGTGCATCCCGTGCAGCGTCGACACGCCGTCCGCCCACTTGTCGCTGAGCTTGAGACCGTCCCGACCGATGACCTCGCAGCCGGAGCGCCGCACGTAGCCCGTCCCGACCTCGAAACCCGTGGCGTAGACGATGCAGTCGAGCTCGTACTCGAGGCCGTTGGCGACGATCCCTGATTCGGTGATGCGATCGACGCCCTTGCCGTCGGTGTCGACCAGCTCGACATTCGGCCGGTTGAACGCCTGGAGGTACTCGTCGTGGAAGCAGGGCCGCTTGCAGAACTGGCGGTACCAGGGCTTGAGCGCCTCGGCGGTGGTGTCGTCGCCGACCACCTGATCGACGCGGGCACGGATCTGCTCCATCTTCTCGAAGTCGGCCAACTCCATCGTGCGGGCGATGCCCTCCGGTGAGAGATCGCCACCCTCGGCTCCCATGGCCATGCGGACGAAGGTGCCGATGATGTCGGTCCAGCCGTCGTCGACGAGGTCCTCGGACTCGAAGCGTCCCGTCACGAGGTTGTTGAAGTTCTCCATGCGTCGCCGGTGCCACCCGGGCTCGAGGGCCTCGGCCCACGCCGGGTCCGTCGGCCGGTTGTCGCGGACGTCGATGCTCGACGGGGTGCGCTGGAAGACGATCAGCTGCTCCGCGCCCTCGGCGAGATGCGGCACGGCCTGCACTGCCGTGGCCCCCGTGCCGATCACGCCGATGCGCTTGTCGGCGATCCGATCGAGCCCGCCGTCGGGCGAACCGCCGGTGTACTCGTAGTCCCACCGGCTGGTGTGAAAGGAGTGTCCGCCGAAGTCGTGGATGCCCTCGATGCCCGGCAGCTTGGGGCGGTGGAGCGGGCCGCTCGACATGATCACGAATCGGGCTCGGATCGCGTCGTCCCGACTGGTAACGACGATCCACACCCGGGCCGCATCGTCCCAGCGGAGCTCGGTCACCTCGGTCTGGAAGCAGGCGTTGTCGTACAGCCGGTAGTGCTCGGCGATCGTGCGGCTGTGGGCCAGGATCTCCGCGGCGTGCACGTACTTCTCGGTCGGGACGTACCCGGTCTCCTCGAGCAGCGGCATGTAGATGTAGGACTCGACGTCGCACATCGCACCGGGGTAGCGATTCCAGTACCAGGTCCCACCGACATCACCGCCCTTCTCGATGAGGCGAATGCTCTCGACACCGGCCTCGCGCAGCCTGGCGCCGGCGAGGAGGCCGCCGAAGCCACCACCGATCACGACCACGTCGACCTCGTCGGTCAACGGCTCGCGTGTGCCGTCGGAGTCGACGTAGGGGTCCTCGACGTAGTGCGCGAACGAGCCGGCGACCTCGATGTATTGGTCGTTGCCGTCGGATCGCAGTCGCTTGTCGCGCTCGGAGCGGTACTTGTCTCGGAGCGCGTCGGGGTCGAACTGCAGGCCGGTCATGCGGGCCAGGGTAGGAGGCTGCTCCGCCCGGCGCCGGATCGGCTCGCTGCGGTGTCAGGGCACGAGGGCTCCGACGCGACCGCAACACGATCCACGTGCCGTCGTGCTCTGACACCGGGGTGAGGGCTCAGACGGCGAAGCGTGTGGAGTGGTCAACCTCGGCCGGGCCGAGGTGGGCGTCGAGATGGGCCTCGCTCGTTTCGGCCATGGAGCGGTAGATCGTGGCGGTGATCTCGAGGGCGTCGTGGCCGGGCCAGGAGTCTGGGACGAGTTCGGCCGGTACGTCCGGTGTGCGCAGCACGATCCGTCGCCACGAGTCGATGAGCAGCGACCGTACGACGAACGCATCGGCCGGTTCGGCATCGTCGACGGCGGCGACCGGCGCGAAGCGTTCGATGTGGGCCCGGAGTGCGGCATCGGCGTCGCCGAAGGGGTCGACCGCGGCGAGGAGCGCGGCATCTCCCGAGGTCACCCCGGGTGCCGACGGTCCTCGGGTGAGGAGCACCAGCGGGTTGGCGTGCCGAGCAAGGGCGGCCTCGACGGTGGCGATGCCGACGGTCGGCGACACGTGGACGCCCGGGCTGACTGCACCGAGACCGAGCCAGCGGAGCTCGGTTCGGAGCATGTCGCGGTCGTCGGCGTCGGGGTCGATCACGGCGACGGTCCACTCCCCGTCCCACTCGACCCGCCCTCCGGCGTAGATGCGAGCGTCGGCGTCGGCGAACGTCCCGGCGGCATCGGGCGCCACTCGATAGAAGCTCCGCCGACCGCGACGCTCGGCGGTGACGAGCCCGTCGGTGGCGAGTCGTTGGAGCGAGGTCCGCACCAGCCGCTCGTTGGCGCCGGTCGGGGTCATCAGCGCCGCCAGCGCCTGGACGGGCGCCTCCTGGGAGCGCGGCACGAGGGCGTCACCGAAGATCGTCGTCAGCAGGACACGAGCGCTGGACCGGGGATCGGCCTCGTAGGCCGCGACGAGGTGGTCGATCACACGCACGACGACATGATACAACACTTGCCCTTACAGTGGAGATTTCTGTATCATGTACTCCACACGAGAGAGGTGGCCCATGACGCGCACATGGCAGTCGATGGACGAGTTCGAGGCGTTTTTGGACGACGGCGGCATCGTCGAAGTCGACGACGACATGCCGGACCCCTATCGCCAGGCGGTCTTCCAGTTCATCGAGATGCACGCCAACAGCGAGCTGATGGGCGGCCTGACCGAACGCGACTGGATCCCCCGCACGCCGGGCCTGCGCCACAAGATGTCCGTGCTGGCGAAGACCCAGGACGAGATCGGCCACGGGCACCTCCTCTACATGGTCGCAGCGGACATGGGCATCAAGACGCGCGAGGAGATGCTCGAGGACCTCTTCGCCGGCAAGAGCCGCTTCCACAACGTCTTCCACTACCAGGCGGTCACGTGGGGCGATCAGGTCGCCATCGCGTTCCTGGTCGATGCCGCGGCACTGGCCAGTCAGCAGGCCGTGTTCAAGAACTGCTCCTATGGCCCCTACCGCCGCATCCTCAAGCGCATCATCTCCGAAGAGGGCTTCCACATGCGCCTCGGCGAGGACCGCATGATGCGGATCGCCGAGGGCACGCGCACCCAGCGAGACCTCTTCCAGGAGTCCCTCAACCGCTGGTGGTTGCCTGCCATGCAGCTGTTCGGTCCGGACTCCAAGCCCAACGACGTCCTCTTGCGATGGCACATCAAGTCCGAACGCAACGAGGTCCTGCGCGACCGCTGGATCCAGAAGTTCGTGCCGCTCCTCCAGAGCTACGGCTTCACGATCCCCGACCCGGACCTCCGCTACGACGACGCAGCCGGCAAGTGGATCGTCGGCGAGATCGACTGGGAGCCCCTGAAGCGCACCATGCGCCAGGGTGGGCCGGATTCGGCTCGGCGGATCGCGGAGGCGAAGGACAACTGGGAGCGAACCCGGTGGGTTCGCTCCGCGCTCGATCGGGTGCCGGCCGGTGTCTGACCCCACGCTCACCCTCGCCGTCCACGAAGCCGTGGCCAGCGTCGACGACCCGGAGTACCCGGGGATCTCCATCGTGGACCTGGGTCTCCTCGAGGTGCTCGAGATCGCTGACGGCTCCGCCTGCATCGGTCTCGTTCCCACCTTCAGCGGCTGCCCTGCGCTCGGCCTCATCGCCGAGCAGGTGACGGCTGCCGTCCAGGCGGTCGAGGGGGTCACGACCGTCGACGTCGAATGGCTCCGCGCCCCCGCCTGGACCGTCGACCGCGTCAGCGCCGACGCAAGGGCGGCCATGGCGCGCGACTTCACCGTGTCGGTGCAGCTCGGCGCCAAGCCGGCACCGTGCCCTCGTTGCGGTGGTGACACCGTGCAGGAGTCCCTGTTCGGCCCCAGCCGCTGCCGCGCCGTGCACCGGTGCCCGGCCTGCTCGGAGACCGTGGAGGTGATGCGCTCGTGACTGCGACCTACGAGGTCTTCCTCAAGAAGGAGGGCAAGGACGAGTTCCGCCACGCCGGAGCCCTCGATGCGGCCACCGACGAGCTCGCGCTCCTGCTCGCGCGCGAGGCCTACGTCCGGCGGGGCGAAGGCGACCACCTCTGGCTCGTCCGCCGAGATCACATCCTCGAGGAGGACCCGGCGTTCATCAGCCCGAACGCGGACAAGCCCCACCGCCATCACGACGGCAAGGCCGTCGCCGAGCGGCGACGATCCCTGCGCGAGTCCGCATCCTCGTCCGACGACGCACAGGAGCAGTCATGACCGAGATCACCCCCGGCGTGCGCGAGTTCATCCTGGCGTTCGCCGACGACGAACACCTGATGGGGCAGCAGCACACCGAGTGGATCGGGGTGACGCCGTTCCTCGAGGAGGACCTGGCCTTCGCCAGCATCGGCCAGGACGAACTGGGCCATGCGGCGATGCTCTACGCCCTCGTCGCGGGCGACGACGACGCAGCCATCGACGAGCTGGCGTTCTTCCGCCCTGACGACGAATACCGCTCCTGTTGGCTGGTGGAACGCGCCGGCGACGACTGGGCCGACGCCCTGATGCGCCACTGGATGTACGACCTCGCCGAGATGCACAGGTGGGAGCTCGTCGCCGGGTCGTCCCTGACGGCGCTCGCCGACGCATCGGTCCTGGCCGAGCGGGAGGAGGTGTTCCATCGCCGTCACGCGGACTCGCTGCTCGACGCCCTGCTGCCCGACACCGACGCCCGCAACCGACTCGAGGAGGCGAAGGATCGGTTCGCCGGCCTGGCGCTCGGCATGTTCGAGGGCTCCGACGGCGAGGACGAGGCCGTGGCTGCGGGAATCGCCGCGGCCCCGCTGTCGTCGCGCCTGGATGCGTGGCAGGCGGCTGTCGACGATCGGCTCGGACCGACCGACTGGGCAGCGATCAGCGTCCCGGCCCAGGACCGGCGCCGCAACCGGTCCGCGGACTTCGCCGCGCTGCGCGGGCGCATGCGCGAGGTCTTCGATCTGGACCCCGCAGCGGTCTGGTAGTCGCTCGCCCGTCGTCGTGCGACCGGTACGGTCGCTCCGGTGACCCGTGCCCGTGACGTCCTCCGCCGCCTGGTGCTGCCGGTGTACGTACCCGTGGTCGCGAACACGCTGGCGCTCGGAATGCTCGTCCCGGTGCTGCCGCTGTATCTCTCCGAGGAGGGCTTGAGCCTCGGCCAGACCTCGGTCGTGCTCGCCGGCATCGGCATCGGCGCCGCTGCGGGCGCACTGCCCGCCGGGAGCCTGCTGGCCCGCTTCGAAGAGCGCTCGGTCGTGGTCTGGGCGCTCGTGCTGACGGCGGCGTCGACCGCGGCGGTCGGGCTGACGACGAGCGTGATCGCCCTCCTGGCACTGCGAATCACGACCGGTGCGGCCAACGGGGCCATGCGGCTGTCACGCCAGACCTACGTCACCCGTCGCGTGGAGGACGGCGTCCGCGGTCGGGCGATGTCGCTGATCGGCGGGTCGTTCCGCATCGGGCTGCTGATCGGCCCACTGCTCGGCGGCGTCCTGGTCGACGCGTTCGGCTTCACCGCCTGTTTCGCCGTCGCCGGAGCGCTGAGCCTGGTCGGCCTCCCCCCGACGCTGCGCGCCGCCGACCCCCCGGTACGCGACTCGGCGGTCGCCCGAACCACGGCGGGGCTCGTCGAAGGTGTGCGCCGACACTGGCGTCTCCTGCTCGTGGCCGGCGTCGTCCCGATGCTCATGATGACGGTCCGGGAGGGCCGATTCGTCGTCGTGCCGCTGATCGGTGACGAGCTGGGCCTGTCGCCAACCGAGATCGGGGCCGTCGTCACGGTGAGCACCGGCGCCGACGCCTTGCTCTTCCCCGTCGCCGGCTGGCTGATGGACCGGTTCGGCCGCCTCTACGCGATCGTGCCGTCGGTGGCCCTGATCGCTGCGGGCCTGACCCTCGTGGGACTGGCGGAGTCGGCTGCGATGGTCGTGATCGGTGGTGCCGTGATCGGCATCGGCAACGGGATGAGCGCCGGAACCATGCTGACGCTCGGCAGCGATCTCGCGCCGGCCGATGCACCGGGCCCGTTCCTCGCGGGCATCGGCGCCATCCAGGACGGCGGCCGAATTCTCGGCCCGCTGATCGTGGGGGCCGTCGGGGCGGTGGGCGATCTGGGTGCGGCCGCGCTGGCGTTGGCGGGCATCTGCGCAGTGATCGTCGCCTGGTTGATCCTCGTCATCGGCGAGACCACCCCACCGCCGGCCGTCGTCGCGACCGGCTGACGAGGCCGCGACTGCCACGCGAGACTGACCACGTGAGCGACCGACAGCTGTTCCTGTATCGCATCGAACCGACGCGTCCGGAGATGTTGACCGAGGGCCCCACGCCCGAGGAGGCAGCGACGATGGAGACGCACTACGCCCACCTTCGGGCCAACGTCGAGGCGGGGCGCATCTTCCTCGCCGGGCCGGGCGTCCGCTCCGACGGCAGCGGCTACGGCATCACCCTGTTCGAGGCGCAGGACTTCGCCGACGCAGAGGCGTTCGCTGCCTCGGACCCGGCGGTCCTGGCCGGGGTCGTCCGAGCCGAGGTACTGCAGTTCCGCCTCTCACTCCTGGGCGACATCGACCC
>JBCCFK010000085.1:0-15045 GCA_039029775.1 Actinomycetota bacterium
ACGGTGGCGGTGGTGGTGCCGTCACCGGCGACGTCGTCGGTCTTCTTGGCGACTTCCTTGACGAGCTCGGCGCCGATCTTCTCGTACGGATCCTCGAGCTCGATCTCCTTGGCGATGGAGACACCGTCGTTGGTGATCGTGGGGGCGCCCCACTTCTTGTCGAGCACGACATTTCGGCCCTTCGGGCCGAGCGTGACGCGAACAGCGTCGGCGAGCTGGTTCATGCCCGCCTCGAGACCACGCCGGGCCTCTTCGTCGAACGAGATGGTCTTTGCCATGTCGAGTTGTCCCTCCCTGAGGTGACAGTCGTCGGGAATTGGAGCGGTACTCCGGGCTGTGGAGGCCACCCGACTGGGCAGATTGGCACTCTCGACCAGAGACTGCCAAAACCCTACTCAGAGATTTCTCGCGCCAAAACCTCACAACCCCCCGGGGTCACCCGATGGATGCTGCGTCTCCCCCCTTGGCGGCACCCGGATTCGTTCGGGTGGACAAGTGGTCGGTTCTTCGGAACCGGCCATCCGCCTTTTTCGGGAAGCCCGAGGCCCCGTTCGGTCGGCCGCGAAGCGGCCTCGCTCCCGATGCGGCTGCGCAGGAGGCGCCGAGCCGCTCCTGGAACCGCAATCGGCGCACTTGCACCGATGCGGCTGCGCCGGAGGCGCCGAGCCACGGGTCACGTCGAACCGAACGACGCCTGCCACGCCGGGACCCGCTGGTCATCGCGGGCTTCGTACTCGTCGACGGCGTCCTCGAGCGAGCGGTCGGGTTGGTTCTCGTGGCCGCGAGCGACGTCGGTCAGCCGCATGGTGTACCAGGCCGTGACCCCGCCCGGGACCGAGGAGGCGAAGCGGGGGAAGTGCGGGTCTGTCGGATCGGGTCCCAGCCAGTGTGATGGGAGTTCTGGGTCCATCACGAGTGCCCGGGCCACGCCGACGAGGTCGGCGGCGCCCCGTGCCAGAGCATGGCTGGCTTCTCGTCGAGTCTTGAAGCCGCCGGTCACCATGACCGGAGTCGCAACCGTCTGCCGGACACGCTGAGCGAACTCGACGAAGTACGGCCCGGCCGGCGCCCGGTCGGAACTTGACGGAGCGCCGGGGAAGTAGGTGCCGCCGCTGATGTCGATGAGGTCGATCGACTCGTTGGCGAGCAACTCGATGGCGACCAGGCTGTCAGCCTCGGTGAGGCCGCCCTCGATCTGGTCGGTCGAGTTGACTTTCACACCGATCGCGAACTCGGGGCCGACGTCTGCGCGGATCTGGCGCACGATCTCGAGGACGATCCGGCATCGGGCCTCGATCGAGCCGCCGTAGCCGTCGGTCCGTCGATTGAACAGCGGAGACAGGAACTGGCTCAACAAGAAGCCATGGCCCGCGTGGACCTCGACCCCGGGAAAGCCGTCGGACCTCGCACGGACAGCGGCGTCGGCATACAAGCGCGGCAAAGCCTCGATCTCCCCCAACGAGAGCTCTGCACAGGCCAACCCGTCGACGTTCAGCGCGGATGGCCCGACAGGCCGAGAGATCGGACCGTGTGCCAGCGCACCCGCGTGCCCGAGTTGAGGCCACAGCTGTGAGCCGGCCTCGCCTCCTGCTCGAGCGAGACGCTCGAACCGCGGCCGGTCCCGGTCTGCCCCCAGCACGAGATTGCCGGGCTTCTCGGGATATCGAGGATCGACTTGCACCTCACCGATGATCGACAACCCCAACCCGGCCTGCGCCCACCGCCGGTACAACTCGATCTGATCATCGGTCGGCTGGCCCGCTCCGTCGCCGAGCGAGTCGGACATTGCGGCCTTCGCCAGACGATTCTGGAGCCGTAGCCCGCACGGTAGGTCCAATGGCGACCCGAGGAGGTCCCCTCGACCCAGGTCTGTGGCAGCAGTCGCCATGACGGGAAAGCTAGTTCCCCGCTGCATTGGCGAGGGAAACGCTCAGCACCGGGACCGTGCCCGATCGCCGGACCGAGGCGTGTGCCCCGTCGGCACTCCGGGGAACGGTTCCACCGCCGAGACGGGAGGCGCCGCGGACCCGTTGAGGCCGGGCCAATCGCTGGCTACGGTCGCCCGATGGACATCGTCAAGAACGCGTCGGTCAGTCGCCAGATCGCTGCGGATCCCTTGACCGTCTGGGCCGCGGTCGCCGACATCACGCGGATGGGTGAATGGTCGCCGGAGTGCCACACCTGCGAGTGGCAGGAAGGCCACAGCGAAGCGATCGTTGGCGCACGGTTCGACGGTCACAACCGCGCCGCCAACGGTCTCGAGTGGAGCACCCATGCCGAGATCTCGGCAGCGGAGCCGGGCGTCAGCTTCCACTTCAAGGCCCTGTTCGGCGAGACCGACTTCCATTTCGCGAACTGGCACTACGACTTCGAGCCGACCGATGGCGGAACCCGAGTCACGCAGAGCTGGGAGGACATGCGCCCCGACGAGTTCCTCAATCACGACACGGACCCCGACGGAGTCAGCGACCGCGCCGCTCACAACGTGGCCAACATGGAGGCGACGCTCGCGCGCCTCGCCGCAGTCGTCGAGGCGGAGGTCTAGAGCCGCGGGTCCGCCTCAGGCACGACGGGATGCGGTGTCGCCCGAACCGGAGAGAGGTCCTGGAGAGCTAACCGCCTGCGACTGCGGGGACGATGCTGAGGGTCTCGCCTTCGGGGACCTGGGTGTCGAGGCCCTCCATGAAGCGGACGTCGTCGTCGGAGACGAAGACGTTGACGAATCGGCGGAGCTTGCCCTCCTCGTCGAGCAGTCGTTCGGCGAACCCCGGGTGCTTCCCCTCGAGTTCGGCGAGCACTGCCTGGACCGTGCCGGCCTCGGCCTCGACCTCGGACGCACCAGCGGTGAGGGTGCGGAGTGTGGTGGGGACGCGAATGGTGACTGCCATGGTCGGGATTGTAGGCATCGGGGCCGTGCGATCCCAACACGCACTGCCGGGCGTCAGGATTCGACGTCGACGATCTCGTCTGTCGCCAACCGGGTGGAGATCTCCCTCAGCCGGATCAGCTGCTGGATGAACAAGGGCAGTGCCACCAGGGCGTCGACGTACTGGAACACGTAGAGGATGGTCGAGAAGGCGAAGCCGTACTCGGTCTCGCCAGGCTCGATGACCTGGATGGGTGCGTAGGTCAGCAGCGCGATCACGCCCACCCAGACGACGACGTAGTTGAGGGTTTCGAGGTCGGAGAGCTTCTTGTTCCAGCGCATCAGCGCCCGGAAGTGACCGCCGATCATCTCAGGCTGGCGGGAGTCGATCGTGGTCACCTGCCGCTCGAGCTCGTCGTTGTAGCCGCGGTTCAACGCCAGGTTGTGACCCGCGCTCGCCCAGTAGGTGACCGCCATCAGCGCCAGAAGCCCGAGGCAGGCGAAGAAGACGTTGATGTCCAGCCCGGCGATGATGACGAGCATTCCGACGGTCCCGATGGTCGCCGAGACGATCTCGGGCATCGAGTTCTCCAGGAACTCGACGAACTCGCCGGCGAGCGTCGTCCGCGCCGCGATCTTGGAGGTCTCGGTGTCGCGTGCGTGCTCGCGTGCGACCAGCTCGGGTGCGATCGCCTCGTAGATTCCCGCGTACGCCCGGGTGTCGTAGAAGCGCCTCGCGCTGCCGACCGCGAGAGCGACGACGCCCAGGCCGGCGAGCCAGAACACCCCGGCGTAGCTGTCGTCGAGCAGGTCGTTGATGGCGAGGCCGATGAAGAGCGGGAAGAGCAACTCGATCGCCGCCTCGACGAGCACGAGCGTGACGGTCGCGCCGACGCGCCAGCGGAATCGAGAGATCAGTTGTCGCAACGTCATCGGATGGAGCCGAGCCGCTCGAGGGTGTCGAACGCCTCGCCGATGATTTCGCCCAGCGGCCTGGCGGCGCGGGACGCCTGCCAGCGATCGAAGGCGACGTCGAGCGCCAGCATCGCCGCGCCGGCGAGCAGCGGGCCGTTGCCCCGATCGCGCTCCGACAGGAGCGGCTCCAGGGCATCGGCGAGGTCGAGCGTCTGGCGGTACTCGGTCTCGACCGACGCCGCATGGAGCTGTTCGGTCTCGTAGATGTACCGAACGCGCCGGAGCTGGAAGTCGAGGTCCTCGTCGTACCGAGCGCCGAGATCGGCCACGAACGCGGCGCGCATGGCGGCGAACGGCGGTTGGTGGCCCAGCTCTCGGGCGAGTCCCTCGTCGATGCCGTCGTCGTGCTCGTCCCACAGCACGATCGCCTCCTTCGTCTCGAAGTGGCGATAGATCGTCGAGGCCGCGATGCCGACATCGGCGGCGATCTCGGCGACGGTGACGTCGTCGAATCCGCGGGCCTCGAACATGGCCAGGGCTGCGCGCTGGGTCTCGCGCATGGCCCGGCGACGATTTCGTTCTCGGAGCGATGTCACCCAAAAGATGGTAGCAACATCATACTTGAGACTGACGCCCTTTTTCGGAGTCACTCCTATATTGGCTTCATGGCCGACTCGCTCCAGAACCTGACCGACATCCTCGAAGTCCTCTTCGTCCCCATCCTCATCGCCGAACTCATCTGGCTTCGCCGCCGTCGAGACCTGGACTGGGCGCGAGTCAAGGAGATGTTGGCGAACGCCAGCTCGGTGCTCTTCCTCGTCGCGGGCGCCGCGATCGGCATCGTCATCTGGGTCGGCCTGTTCGACTGGATCTCCGACGTCACCCCATGGTCGATCCCGACCAACGTGGGGACGGCCGTGCTCGCCGTCGTCCTGGCGGACTTCATCTACTACTGGGAGCACCGCTTCGAACACGAGCACCGGTTGCCGTGGGACCTGTACCACTCGGTGCATCACAGCTCCGAGCAGTTCGACCAGACCACCAGCCTCCGGCTCGGGTTCTTCGATGGCTTGCTGACCTTCGTGTACAGCACCCCGTTGATCGTGCTCGGCTTCTCCCCCACGTTGGTGCTCGCGGCCACCGCTCTGGTCGTCGGGTACCAGACCTGGATCCACACCGAACTCGTCCGCACGATGCCACGGTGGTTCGAGGCGATCTTCAACACCCCGTCCCATCACCGAGCGCACCACGGCGCCGACGAGCACTACCTGGACGTCAACTACGGCGGGATCCTGATCGTCTGGGATCGGCTGTTCGGCACGTTCCAGCCGGAGACCAACCGCCCCGAATACGGGCTGACCACGCAGATCGAGTCCTCGAACCCGATCGACGTCCAGTTCTCACAGCTGCGGCTGCTCGCCAGGGACCTGCGGCGTGACACCTCCTGGCGCACGCGGCTCGCACGGCTGTGGAACCGTCCGGGCTGGGAGCCGGCAGAAGACCGGCCACACGCCATCGCGGCCGGCGAGCCGGGCCGATAAAACACGGACATGAAGCTCCACGGCGTGATCAACGCCTCCCCCGACTCGTTGGCCGAGTTCTCGATCGCGCTCACCGTCGAGGACGCCATCGCCCGGGCGGAACTGCTCGTCGAACAGGGCTGCGTCGGGATCGACCTGGGTGGCGCGGGGTCCACTCCGTTCGCAGACCGTGTCGATCTCGACCAGGAGTGGGGTCGCCTCGACGGCAAGGTCCAGGCGATCGCGGCGATGGGCGTCGAGCTCAGCGTCGACACCTGGCAGCCCGAGATCATGGCGAAGGCGCTCGATGCCGGCGCCAACTTCATGAACGCCGCCGATGGGCTCCAGAACCCCGAGATGGTGGAACTCGCGGCCGACCGCGGCGTGCCGGTCGTTCTCCCGTTCCTGTCGGGAGTCGATCCGAAGGCGATGAGCTTCGTCGAGGGTGACCCGCTCGAGACGATGCTCCCGTGGTTCGAGCAGACGCTCGCCCGAGTGACCGCGGGCGGGGTGGCCGAGTCGCAGCTGATCGTCGACCCGGGCACCGGTTTCGGCCCGGCGGACTGGGACTGGGAGGACCGGCGGAAGTACCAGGAGTCCGTGTACTCCCAGCTCGATCGACTTCGCGTCTTCGGGATGCCGATCTACATGGCCCTGCCGTGGAAGTTCGACGGTGGCCGGCTCGAACTGCTCGACATCCTGCTCCGGGTCGGGTTCGACTACGGGCGGACCCACGTGCCCGACTTCATCCTCGAGCGCCGGACCGAGTTGGGCATCGGCGGCTGACGCCGTCGTGGCACTGCCCGCGTCGGGACGGCAGACTCGGGTCATGGATCGAGCGTCGTTCATCGCCAGTCTCCGGCTCGGCACCATCCGGCCCATGGACCTCGTCGCCTTCTACCGGGGACTCCCGCGGCGCGTGCCGAGCGGGAACGACGAGGAGCAGGTCGCAGCCCGCCGCTCCATCGAGAGACAGTTGGCCACGGTGAACGCGATCACGCTCGGCCGTGAACCGGATCTCCGGGTCCCGGTCGACATCGAGGAGATGTCGACCACCGTCGCCGACCGCCTCGACCGATTCACCTCGGCCGACTGGGCCCGCGGGAATCCCTCGTACCTCGACGCTGCCCGCACCGCCCTCGCCGAGATCCTGGCCGAACTCAGGGCCTTCGAACTCGACGACGAGGACGAGGACGACGACTGAGCATCGGAGGACGACGATGCCCCCGCGAACCCAACAGCTCTACGCGTTCTTCGGCGGCGTGCCTCGCCGGCTCCCGAACGGAGGGAGCGACGCGGCGGTCGAGGCCCGCGCCGAGATCGCTCGGACCCTGGCCGAACTCGACGCGCACATGCTCGGCCGTGAGGCGGACCATCGCGTCCCGGTCGACATCGACGTCGTCGTCGCCCGGATCCTGGACCGGATGGACCGGTACACGACGGCCGACTGGGATCGGGGCCGCCCCTCGAACCTCGAGTACTCGGAGGAGGCGATGACCACGATCGCCGCGCACCTCCGACCGGGCGGCGGGTCGACCGTCGACGACGAGGACGCGGCCGAGGACGACTGAGCCCCGCTCAGGGGCGGCGGATCCGCACCGCCGTGTAGTCGGCGTCGAACTCCACCGGGGGCCGGAGCTTGCGCACCGTGATCTCCACGGCCTCGACCCGGTCCATCTGGAGGACCTCGTCGGCGATGCGTTGGGCCACGCGTTCCAGCAGCTCGTGCGTCTCGCCGGTGATCACCGCCACGGCGCGATCCGCGGCGAGGCCGTAGTGGACCGTCGCGTTCAGGTCGTCGGTGGCACCGGCTTCGGCCAGATCGCAGTCGATGACGAGGTCGACCTCGAACGGCTGAGCCCGCTCCTTCTCCTCGGGGAGCACCCCGATCACGCCGACGGCGCGGATGCCTCGCACCTCGATCTGGTCAGCCATCGCAGACCTCCATCTCCGGATCGGTTGGTCATGATCGCACGCGGTCGCGGCGCAGCTACAGCCCAGCGGGCGGTGACGTGGCCGCTTCGGCGACGTCCAGAATCCGCTCCGCAGCGTCCGTGATGGCCGCAACGGGCGAAGCCAGCGCCCGTTCCTCGCCCGCGACATCGACGAGGCTCACGACCGGGATGGAGGACTCGAGACCGGCGGCGACCCGACCGACGACGGCGATCACCGGGACACCGACCTCGCGGGCGAGGTCGAGCACCCCGCCGACGACCTTTCCGTCGAACGAGGTGGCATCCAGCTGCCCCTCACCGGTGATCACCAGGTCGACGTCCGCGATCGACTCGTCCAGGCCGACGGCCTCGGCGACGAGGCCGAACCCGTCGACCAGCCGGGCACCGACCGAGGCCAGCCCTCCCGCCAACCCACCGGCGGCGCCGGCACGATCCAGACCGGTCACATCGACGCCGCGCTCCTGCCGATACACCTGCGCCAGCCGCTCGAGGCGCCGAGTCAACAACTCGACCTGCGCCGGGGTGGCGCCCTTCTGCGGCCCGAACACGGCTGCCGCGTCGACGAACCGGGTGGTCACGTCACACGCCACCTCGATCTCGATCTCGCGCAATCGCTGGAGCGGGTGCATCGCCTCGAGGGCGCCGAGCCCGCCGTCGGTCGTGGCGGACCCGCCGACGCCGACGATGACGTGGCGCGCACCGCGCTCGATCGCCTGCACGATCAGCTCACCGGTCCCGGCGGTGGTGGCGGCGACGGCGTCGTTGTTCTCGGCCCCGCCAACCGCTGCGAGACCCGAGGCCCGGGCCATCTCGATGACCGCGGTCCGACCGGATCCATATCGCCACTCCGCGTCGATCGGGTCGCCGAGCGGACCGGTGACCGTCGAGGTGCGGTTGGCACCGCCGAACGCCTCGAGGGTCCCATCGCCGCCGTCGGCCAGCGGTTGGGTGACCGTTTCGTGTCCGGCGGATCCGAGAACCGACGCGATGGCGTCGGCCACTTCGGTGGCGGTTGCGGTGCCCTTGAACTTGTCCGGCGCGATCAGAACCCGCACGTCGACTCCGGCGTGACGCCGGCCGCCTCAGCCGGAGACGAGATCGGGACCGAGCACCACGAGCACATGGGCCTCGGCGAGGTCGCCGACCGGCGGGTCGCTCGGCATCGGAGCGACCGCCTCAGGCGCCGCGTTGAGGATCTGCGCGATCTGCCGGGCATCGAGCTCGTAACCGGCGGCGTAGTAGATCGCCGACGACTCGACACTGACGCCACTGATGGTGTTCGTGGGTGTCAGGCCGTTGTAGCCGCGGTTGGTCTGCAGCTCGTCCGCGGTTCGGCCGGCTGCACCCGCGACCGTCGTTCCGTTGGCGACGAGGACCCGGACCTCCGCGGGTGGGTGGAGGATGCTCGGCGTGTCGGCACTGTCGTCCCCGCTGCCGTCGGCGGCGCCCGAATCGTCGGCGGAAACACCGGAGTCATCGCTGCCGTCGCCCGCGCCGTCGTCGGACACCGCGCCGCTGTCGTCGGCCGACGCGCCGGAGTCGTCGCTGCCGTCGTCGGCGGACGCTCCGCTGTCGTCGGCGGACGCGCCACTGTCGTCGGCGTCTCCGTCGCCCGAGGCCGCCTGGCTGCCGTCGTCGCCGGACGTCGACGCGGTGGTCAGCGTCGGCGACTGGTCGTCGAACCCCTGGCCGAGCACGATCACACCGATGATCACGGCCGCGATGGCGAGGATGACCCCACGTGTGGCCGCGTTCATCGCTGCGGCTCCCGGGTCGCTGGGCTGGTCATGTCGAACTCCTGTCGCCGGCCTGTCGGCCGATCGTCATCGCGCCGGCGGGTTGGTGGCCGACGCTCCGAAACGTGCCCGACGACGGCGGGCACGAAGCCGTTGGAGACGACGGACCACGAGGGGGTCGTACTCCGCGGCCTCCGAAGAGTCTAGAAGCTCGTTGAGCAGCTGGTAGTAGCGCGTCGTCGAGAGCGCGAACCGCTCACGGATGGCGGCCTCCTTCGAACCCTCCAATTGCCACCAGGTTCGTTCGAAATCCAGGATCGCCTGCTGGCGCTCACTCAACGGCACGGAGATAGAGCGTTGCCGACCGCGCGCGCCAGTTCAAGCATTTCCCCGTTCTCCCGCATCCCGACGCTTGTCCGGATGCGGACGCCCATGTCCGGTCGCCGCCGCCGGTGGCTCCCTCGGGACGGGAGAAGACAGGATCCGGGTCAGAGCGAACCTTGCTCTGACACCGCAATGCGGTGCTTGCAAACCGACCACGCTCGTACACTTGGGTTCTCGCCGGGTTAGCTCAGTTGGTAGAGCACTTCTCTTGTAAAGAAGATGTCATCGGTTCGATCCCGATACCCGGCTCGACGCCTCACAAGCAACCGACGAGAAGTGCACCCACTGCCTTCTCCCTGGCTCCGCCAGGTCTCGCTGGCACCTCGCAGGCCTCGCCGCCTCAGTTGGGGATGGCGCTGAACCGGTCCGGGTCGTACTCGTGGAACCACGGCGTCACGAACTGCCAGAAGTCCGTCTCGGCCGACGCCCGGCCGCTGTGCTCCGCACGGCTGAGGATCGAGGTCTCGCCGATCGCCGCCTCGTACTCGTCGAGCGTCAGCGCACGATCGTCTTCGCAGTACCAGCTGCCGTACATCGACGTCGTCGCCGAGCAGATGCCGCCCGGGAGCTCCGCCGCTTCGTCGACGAGCTGGGTGCTGTGCGTGAACATCGTGCGGACGACGGTGGAACTGGGGTTGCAGTTCAGGACACCGGCGTCGGGCACGGGGTCGTCGACGTGCACCGCCCAGAGGCGGCCACTGAAGTCCTCGCCCCGGCAGTACATCTTGGCCAGGAAGGCCCCTCCGTTGGAGGCGCCCGTGATCATCACCGGACCACAGTTGTTGGCGTCGATGCTGTCGCGGATGTTGGCGACGGCGGCGTCGTAGGCCGTGTCGTCGTCGCCGTAGCTCAGGTACGGGCCGTCGTAGAGCCAGAAGTGCGGGAACTCGTCGTTGCCCGAGTACGGCCAGATGAAGGTCGTGTCGCCCCCGTCCTCGGTGTAGGGGGCGCCCGACCAACCGGCGCCGTGGATGAACACGACGCACCCCTCGCCGGGAATCGGGTGGACGACCCCCTGGGCCTGCTCGTCGTCGCCGGCGTCCGGCGTGGGTGATGCGGTGGAGGCCGACGTGGCGGTCGGCTCCGCGGCGGAGCCGGGCACGGGCGTCGCGGTCGGCTCCGCGGCGTCGGCGTCCTGATCCTCGTCCGCGGACGGCTCGGTGTCAGCGTCCTGATCCTCGGCCCCGGACGGCTCGGTGTCGGCGTCCTGGGCCGCGGCGTCCTGCGCTGCGACCTCCTGGGCCTGCACGACCTGCCCTTCGTCGTCCCCGTCGAAGACCAGGAACGCGGCCACGACCAACCCGACCGCGACGCAGGCCGCCACCGTCGCAACTCGCCAATCCATCCGATGCATGTATCCCGACCCGATCGTGTGCCTGCCACCGCAGGACGAATCCTAGGAGTCACATCGGCGCTGGGGCCGTCGGCCTGAGTCGATCGGACCGCGACCGGCGACGGCTTCAGCCCGCTCGGCGATGGGCCACCTCGAAGCAGGCCACGGCCGTGGCGGCCGCCACGTTCAGCGAATCGAGGACACCGCGCAGGGGGATCGTCACCACGAGGTCGCAGCGCTCCCTGGCCAGGCGCGACAGTCCCCGGCCCTCGGCGCCCATGACCAGCGCGACCGGTCCGTCGGCGACCTTCATGTCGTAGACGTCGGTGTCGGCCGCCACGTCGAGCCCCACCGACCAGACCCCGGCGTCGGCGAGCTCGCCCAACGCCTTCGGGATACCGCTGACGGTCGCCATCGGCAGATGTTCGATGGCCCCGGCCGCGGACTTCGTCACCGTCGGCGTGATCCGGGCCGAGCGATGCCGCGGCAGGACGACACCGGTGACCCCGGCGCACTCTCCGGTCCTGAGCAGAGCGCCGAGATTGCCTGGATCCGTGATCCCGTCGAGCACCAGCAGGAACGGCGGGCGGCCATCGCGTCGGCTCACCAGGTCGTCGAGAGCGTGGTCCGTCAGCGGTTGCGCGAACGCCATGACACCCTGCGGCGCGTCGGTCTTGGCCATGGCCTCGAACTTGCCCCGCGGCACCTCGCGCAGCTCCACCCGGGACTCGTCGGCGAGTTGGACGATCTCGTCGAGGATCGGGGCCGGGTCCAGATCCGACGCGAATATCACCTCGCGGGTCTTGCGAGTGCCTGCGAGCAACAGCTCTCGCACCGCATGCCGCCCCTCGATGTGGTCGCCGCCCGGGCCCCTGGGGCGATCGGATCGCTGATCTCCTCCACCACGGCGCGGCGTGGTCCCGCGTTGGCCGCGGCCCGCCGGCGGGCGGCCGCCCTGGCGGCGCCGATTCTGGGGTCGTCGTCGTCCGCTCATCGTTCCTCC
Source organism: Actinomycetota bacterium (assembly GCA_039029775.1). Lineage (GTDB taxonomy): Bacteria > Actinomycetota > Acidimicrobiia > Acidimicrobiales > UBA8592 > JBCCFK01. The sequence goes on from JBCCFK010000085.1 coordinate 11,713, forward strand.
AACAAGGCCACCGCCCAGCAGGCGATGCCGTCGATCTCCCCGAGGCCTTCGGGGCGCTTGCCCTTGATCGTCACCGGAGCCCCGACCGTCGCCGTCAGCCGCTTCTGCATCTCCTCGCGGTGCGGTGCCAGCTTCGGCGCCTCGGCGACGATCGAGCAGTCGATGTTGACCGCGCGCCAGCCGGAATCGGCCACCGCGGCGACGACCTCGGCGAGAAGGTCGATGCTGTCCGCGCCCGCGTACGCGGGGTCGTCGTCGGGGAACCACGATCCGATGTCGCCCAGCCCGGACGGGCCGAGCAGGGCGTCGGCGCACGCATGCGCGATCACGTCAGCGTCGGAGTGACCGACCAGACACCGATCGGACTCGATGACGACCCCGCCGAGCACCATGGGGCGTTCAGGGTCGTCGCCGAACGGATGGGAGTCGAACCCGTGGCCAACTCGCATGCTCATGCCTCAGGGTCCTCCAGCAACGCCCGGACGAACGCGATGTCCACCGGGCGGGTGACCTTGAGGCTACGGAGATCACCATCGACCACCACCACGTCGTGACCGAGGGCCGCCACGAGCGCGGCGTCGTCGGTGGCGTCGCCACCTCGGGCATGCGCCTCGCGCAACGGTCCGGCGGCGAACCCCTGCGGTGTCTGCACCGCTCGCAGACGGTCGCGGTCCACCACATCGCCTTCGGTGGTGCGGATCGTGTCCACGACCGGCACCGCGGGAACGACCGCGGCCGCGCCGCCGCGAACAGCCGAGATCACGCGCTCGTAGACGTCCAGACCGGCGAGGGGGCGCGCTGCGTCGTGGATCAGGATCACATCGGCGGTCTCGGGGACGACCGCCAACCCGTTGCGTGCCGACTCGGATCGGCTGTCACCGCCGGCCACGAAGGTCAGCCCCTCGGCGGGCGGGGCATGCAGCAGCGGGTCATCGGCGCGCAGGACCACGACCACACCCGAACTCGCCTGCAACGCCGTCTCGACCGACACGTCCAACACGGTCCGATCGCCGTCGATCGCCACGCTCAGCTTGTCGGCCCCGAACCGGCGACCCGAGCCCGCGGCCACGACGATGGTCCAGACATCGGCTCCCTGCGAGGTCACCGGACTATTCTCAGGCATCACCATGGTCGATACCAGTCTCATCGCATCCGCCGACCTGTTCGCCGACCTCGAGGACGCCGAGATCTCCCCGATCGCCGCCGCGTCCGAGCTCCGGCAACTGCGGCGTGGTGACGTCCTGTTCCTCGAGGGCGATGAGCCGCACGATCTCTACATCGTGGTCGGCGGTCGCATCGCCATCAGCAACCGCTCCCCCGACGGACGCGAGTCGGTCGTCGCCCTGATGGAGCCCGGCGACCTCTTCGGCGAGATGCCGTTGTTCGACAAGCGTGGGCGCTCGGCGGGCGCTCGGGCGCTCGAACCCTCCGAGGTCGTGATCGTGCCCTACGAGCCGGTGCGCAATCTGTACCAGGAGAGCCCGGCCCTCCTGTGGCGCGTCGTCGACATGCTCGCCTTGCGGCTCCGCAACATGGACCTGGCACTCGCTGACTCGGTCTTCCTCGACGTGACGGGCCGAACGGCCAAGCGCCTCCTGGAGTTGGCCGGCGAGTCCGATCGGTTCGAGTTGCCCATCACCCAGGAGGAGCTCGCGGGCATGGTGGGAGCGTCACGTGAGCGCGTGAACAAGGCGATCGCCTCGTTCATCAAGCTCGGCTGGCTCGAGCAGCTCGACCGCACCTACGTCATCACCAACCGCCAACAGCTCGAGATCCGCGCTCGCTGAGGGTCGAGTGAGTTCGTCGCTGCTGGCGAGGCTGCGGGAGCAGCCGGGGGTCTACGTCGGAACCGGCGACGGGCCCGAGAGTGGACCGTTCACCGCCCGGATCGAGGTGGGAACGAGCATCGATCGGCTCGGCTGCACCATCGCCTACGAGGCGTGGGACGGCCCCGAGCACAAGCACCGAGAGCAGACGCTGCTCGCCCCGGCGATGGACGGCGGCTCGGTGCTCACGGTGCTGTGCCAGGAGCTGCCCGGCCTGGCCGTGCTCCCCGAGGCCCGACCGGGTGTGTTCTCGAACCACGCGGGGTCCGACGACTTCCGGATCGAGATCGGCATCACGCTCGAGGGTGCGACGCCGACGCTCACCTATTCGTGGTCGTGGGCCGTGCCCGGCGCCGAACTGCGCGAGCAATCGCGGGCCACGGTCCAGCGCCTCGACGCCTGATCAGGCCGCTCGCAGGGTGCCGCCGAGCCCGGCGAGACCCATGGCCTGACCGACGTGCTGCGCCCGGAGCAACTCGATGTGCGCAGCGACGTTGTCGACCGACGCCGGCACGATCGCCCGTTTGAACCCGAGGCGAGCCGCCTCGTCGAGCCGACGATCCAGCTGCGGCGGCTGGCGCAGCTCACCGGCGAGGCCGACCTCGCCACAGACGACCAGGTCGTCAGGGATCGGCTGATCGGTGACCGAGGACGCCACCGCCATCGCCACGGCGAGGTCGGCACCGGGCTCGGTGACGCGCACACCGCCGACCACCGAGACGTACGCCTCGCTCCCGAGAACTCGCAGGTCACAGCGCCGTTCGAGCATGGCCAGCAGGAGGGACACCCGGTTGGTGTCGATCCCCTGTGCTGCACGCCGGGGACTGGCGGCCCGCGACTCGACGATGAGCGCCTGCAGCTCGACGAGCAACGGACGGTGACCGTCGAGGACGGGCACGACGGCCGACCCGGTCGCCCCCTCGTGCCGGTCCGCCAGGAACAGACCGCTGGGGTCGGGCACGGCGACCAGTCCCTGCGCCGTCATCTCCACCACGCCGGGTTCGCCCGTCGGCCCGAACCGGTGCTTCACCGCCCGCAGGAACCGGAGACGCTGATGCCGATCGCCCTCGAAGGCCACCACGGTGTCGACGAGATGCTCGAGGGTGCGCGGACCGGCCAACGTCCCCTCCTTCGTCACGTGTCCGACGAGCACCGTGGCGATCGACGACTGCTTGGCGACGTCGAGCAGGGCCTGGGCGCATTCGCGGACCTGGGTCACCGAGCCGGGCACCGATGCGACGGTCGGTGTCGACACCGTCTGGATCGAGTCGACCAGCAAGAGCTCGGGCTGCAGGCGTTTGACGTCGTCGAGGATCGCCGGCAGCGACGTCTCGGCCTGGACCCAGACGTCGTCCAGATCGAGCTCGAGCCGATCCGCCCGCCGCCGCAGCTGCGCAGCCGACTCCTCGGCCGAGACGTAGAGCACGCGCCGGCCCTGGCCGCTGTACGCGGCGGCCAGCTGCAACAACAGCGTCGACTTCCCGATCCCGGGTTCACCGCCCAGGAG
>JBCCFK010000086.1:0-15013 GCA_039029775.1 Actinomycetota bacterium
CCGACGATCGGATTCGTGGGCCTGGGCACCATGGGCGGCCCCATGTGCACCAACCTGGTCGGCGCGGGCTACGAGGTCGTGGCCTACGACCTGTCCGAGGAGGCGCTTCGGCGTCAGGTCGACGCCGGCGCGACATCAGCGACATCGGCGGCCGAAGCCGCCCGCGTGGCCGACGTCTTCATGACGTCGCTACCCCGGCCGGACCACGTCGCCGCGGTCATGCGCGACGCCGGCGCGCTGGCCGCGCTGCGGCCCGGCAGCATGTGGATCGACCTCACGACGAATCGCATTCCGCTGGTGAAGGCGCTCGCGGCCGAGGCGCCCGACGACGTGGCCGTCGTCGACTGCCCTGTCACCGGGGCGGTCGACGGAGCCCGCAACGCCACGATGACCCTCTTCCTCGGGGGCGAAACCGAGCCGTGCGCGAGAGCGCTCCCGATCCTGGACAACCTGGGCACGGTCATCACCTGTGGGCCTCTCGGGACCGGCAACGTCGTGAAGCTGGTCACGAACCAGCTGTGGTTCATCCATGCCGCCGCGATCGGCGAGGGTTTCGCCCTCGGCATGGCCAATGGCGTGGAACTCGACGTGCTCTGGGAGGCGATCAAGGAGAGCGTCGGCGACTCCTTCGTCGCCCGCCACGACGCCCCGTCGATCTTCGCGGGCCACTACGACCCGTCGTTCACCCTCGACCTGTGCCTGAAGGACCTCGGCCTGGTCGGGGAGCTGCAGGCCGAGGTCGGTGCGGACCTGGTCGTGACGGACGCGGCGCACGGCGCGTTCGCCGACGCGGCGGCGCGCTATGGCAGCGACGAGGGTGAGCTGCACGTGGCCAAGCGCATCGAAGACGACGCGGGCCTGTCGTTCCGGCTCGACGGGGACTGGGTGCCCCACTGGGAGAAGTGAGGACGTGATGACCACCGACGTCTGGGCGATGACCGACATCCTCGATTTGGAGCGCTACCCGCTCGACCGGCCCGGCACCGCGGGCTACGTGGCCGCGCGCGACGAGGCCCGGGCCTCCTTGCGGTCCGACGGCTGCGCCGTGGTGAAGGACCTCGTCCGACCCGAGGCCCTGGTCGCGATGTCGGCCGAGTCGCACGCCATCAAGCCCGCCACCCACTACTCGGAGATGAAGATCAACGCGTACTTCGGGACCGAGCCCGATCCGTCGCTGCCGGACCATCACCCTGGCAACATCTTCATCGAGCGGTCCTCGGGGTTCACACCCGGCGACGCCTTCCCCGCTCACTCTCCGATCGATGCGATGTACCGGTGGGAACCGCTGCTCGCGTTCGTGGCCGACTGCCTCGAGATCCCCGCGCTCCACTGCTACAGCGACCCGTTGGCCTGCCTGACGATCAATGTGTTGAACCCGGGCCAGCAGTTCAGCTGGCACTACGACAACAACGACTTCGCCGTCACCGTGCTGTTGGACGAGGCGGACGAAGGCGGCCTGTTCCGGTACGCACCCCACATCCGGTCCCGTGACGACGAGAACGCCGATGCCGCGGCGGACGTGATGTTGGGCGACGACGGGCCGGTCACCACCCTCGACCTCAGTCCGGGCGACATGCAGATCTTCCAGGGTCGGTATTCACTGCACGAGGTCACCAGGGTCGGAGCCGACTCCAAGCCGCGGCACGCGGCGGTCTTCGCCTACACGCTGGAGGACGGGCTCATCGGCGGGCTGGTGCGGACCGAGCAACTCTTCGGACGCACCCTGCCGATCCATCACGAGTACGCCGAGGGCCAGGCGGTGCGCGAGGACGCCCTGCTCGACTAGTCGGCCCTGCGGCCCGCGACGATGAAGTCGCCCAGGTCCGCATCGTGGGTGCGGGCCCAGTAGTCGACGAGGCGGAACGGCATCGGTGAGCGAACCTTCCCACCGGCGGTCCGGTAGTACGTGCTGACGCCTGGATGGGTCCACACGAGGTCGTCGTGCAGTCGGTCGATCTCGTCGGTGTAGTCCGCCCTGCGCTCGGGTCTGACCTCGATCGCCTCGGCGCCCGCTTCGGCCATCGCCACCACCGCTGACGAGACGTACCGCGCCTGATTCTCGGCCAGCCACATCCCGCTGCCACCGTGGCCCACATTGGTGTTGGGCCCGTACATCACGAAGAAGTTGGGGAACCCGGGCACGGTCATCCCGAGATAGGCGGTGGGGTCGTCGTCGGCCCAGTCGTCGGCCAGCCGTGCCCCGTCACGCCCCACGACGTCGATTCGAGCGGCGAGGTTGGTGACGTCGAACCCGGTCGCCATGACCACGACGTCGAGTTCGTGCAGCCGCCCATCGATCGTTCTGACGCAATCGGGCTCGAACCGCTCGATCGACGAGGTGACGAGGTCGACATGGGGTTCGCAGAGCGTCTCGAACCACCGTTGTCGATCAGGATGCGCTTGCCGAACGGCGGGTAGTCGGGCACGCAGTGCGGGATCAGCTCCGGCTTCGAGGCGAGCGACTCCTCGATGAACTCGGTCATCTCCTGGCGGTGCCGGTCGTTGGTGCGGTTGAGAGCCCGGTCCGGATGGGGCCACTCCGGGTCCTTCCTGAGGAATCGCAGGAGACCGTCGCCGTAGCGCCAGAAGAGACCGAACCGGTACCACCTGGCGTAGTGCGGCACGTGCTCGAACAGCCATTGGCCGGCCGGGTCGACGGGAGCGTCGTACTCCGGCACAGGTCGGGCCCACTGGGCCGTCCGCTGGAAGATCGTCAGCGCCGAGACATCGCCGGCGACGGTGGGCACGACCTGCATCGCCGACGCACCGGTGCCGATGACCCCGACGCGCCTGCCGGCGAGCTCGACGCCCGTCGGCCACTGCGCGGTGTGGTGCACCTCGCCGCCGAAGTCCTCGAGGCCGGCGAACGCCACGTTGACGGGCTGGTCGAAGTGGCCGGTGGCCGCCACGAGCACGCGTGCGTCGAACTCCTCGGAGGAGCCGTCGACGAGCTCTGCGGTGAGCTTCCATCGACGGAGGCTCTCGTTCCAGCGAGCAGCGGTGAGGCGCCGACCGAACCGGATGCGATCGCGGACGCCGAAGTCCGTCGCACACTGCTCGACATAGGCCTGGAGTTCGTCGCGCGGCGAGAAGTAGTGACGCCAGCCGGGGTTCGGGGCGAACGAGTACGAGTAGAAGTGGTTGGGCGTGTCGACGCCGCAGCCCGGATATCGGTTGTTGAGCCAGGTCCCGCCGACCTCGGTGTTGCGGTCGAGCATCGTGAACGGAACACCGAGCGCGTCGAGCTTCGCGGCCAGGCAGAGCCCGAACACCCCCGTGCCGACGATCACGACGTCGGGGCAGTCCGCTGGAGCGACGGCGTCGCCCCACCGGGCATCGCCGTCCTCGAAGCCCATGTCCTCGCGCATCAGCTGGACGTACTCCTCGGGAACCTGCTCGCCGAGGAAGATGTTGATCATCTCGTGGAAGCGGTCCCGTCCCGGGTCGTCGACGACCGGGGCGGCGCCGCCGGCGAACACGCGTCGGGCCTCGGCCTTGATCTCCGCCTGAACGGCCGGCTCGAATCCAGCGGCCGGATCGGCGATGAGGCGGACATCGCGGCGAGGCAGGAACGGTTCGCGCAGCCACCGGTCGTCGCCGGTGTGATGGAACAGCGCCAGGACGAGCGGCCGCAGGTCGGCGGCCTCGACGGCGGCAGCGATGAGGTCGGCCTGGTCTTCGTCCGGAAGGGTCATGCGGGTCAGTCGCCGAAGCGGGCTCGGAGCTCGTTCTTGCGGACCTTGCCGGTGGCGGTCATCGGCAGTTCGTCGACCAGCGTCACGCCACGCGGGCGCTTGTAGTCGGCGAGCTGATCGGCGCAGAAGGCCAACAGGTCGGCTTCGTCGACTTCCGAGTCGGGTGCGGCGACCACCACGGCGTGGATCTGCTCGCCCCAGGTGGGGTGGGGTACGCCGATGACGGCGGCCGCGGCGATCGCCGGATGGCGCAGGACCACCTCCTCCACCTCACGCCCGTGCACGTTGATCCCGCCGGTGATGATCACGTCCTTGGCCCGACCCACGATGGTGATGAACCCCTCGTCGTCGACGACGCCGAGGTCGCCGGTCTTGAACCAGTCCCCCTCGTGTGCGGCCGCGGTCTCCTCCGGCATCCGGAAGTACTCGTCGGCGACGGTGTCGCCCCGGAGCCAGATCTCACCCTCGCTGGTGTTGTCCCGCGGCACGTCGCCGTCGGGGCCGACGACGCGGACCTCCACGAGTACGTGCGGGTGGCCCGCCGAGCCGAGCCGCCGTACGAGGTGGTCGGGGCCGTCGGTGTGCTGGTGGTGCCGACGCAGCACCAGGCCGGACGAGTAGCTCTCGGCCATGCCGTAGTGCGGGAAGAAGACGTCGCCCATGATGTCGCGTGCACGGACAAGCAGATCGCGGGTCACGGGACTGCCACCGCTGATCACCGATCGCAGCGTCGAGAAGTCGGTCTCGGCGGACGCGGGATGGTCCAGCACCATGGTCACCATCGTCGGGACGAGGATCGTGTGGTTGACGCCGTGGTCGGTGACGGCCTGGCAGAACGCTCCGGGATCGAACCCGGGGAGCACCACCGTGCGACCGCCTTTCACCAACGCCGGATGGATGTGCGCTGGGCCCCCGGGATTGAAGAAGAAGGGGATGTTCTGCAGAACGGTCTCGGCCTCGCCGATCGGCATGTCGGCCAGGTAGCAGCAGATCGCCGCCCAGCAGTTCCGATGCGTGAGGGCGACGGCCTTGGACACGCCGGTGGTGCCGCTGGTCGCCGCCAACTGATACACGTCGGTGTCGGACACGGCGAAGCCCGGATCGGTGGGCTCCTGCGCCGAGATGGCCTCGTCGAGGTCGACGTCGAATCCGTGGTCGCCACCGAAGCCGATGACCGGCCCGATGCCCGGCACGTCCGCAGCGAGAGCCCGAGCGGCATCGGCCAGCGACGCGTGCACCACGATCGTCGCCGGTTCGACGTACCGGCAGTACGAGGCGAGATCGTCGTGGGTCAGCCGGATGTTCATCGGCGCTCCGACGATGCCGGACTTGGCCTCCGCGAAGAAGAGCTCGAGGTGTTCGGCGCAGTTCGGCGCCAGGACGCCGAGCCGGTCGCCGTGGTCGACTCCGAGGTCGCGCAGTGCCCGGGCGAGTCGGTTGGTGCGCTCCTCGAGCGCACCCCAACTCTGCGTCTGCCGCCCGGGTTCGACCACCGCATCCCGATCCGGGCACAGGTCGGCGTTCCGCCGGACGATGCTCGACACCAACACGTCGGCGACGCTAGCAGCGAGGCCGTACCCACGTCCCGGGCGCCGGCGCCGGCGTGCGACAGGTGCCACATCTCCTTGCCCGCCCGCGAGGTCGCTCGTACCGTCGAATCGATGGTTGCCAGCACTGGCCCGACCGAACCACTCTCGATCAGGATCGCATCCACGTCCGGCGCGGTCCGGGTGATCGCTGAAGATCGTGCCGACGTGAGCGTCCAGGGCCGAGCTGAGCAACGCCACGACGACCGCCACGTGACCGTCGAGGGCGGCAGCAGCCGCTTGACGGTCCGGGTCCCGCTCGGGTCCGACGTGGTCGTGGGCGCGGAGTCCGGCGGTGTCGGCGTGGTGGGTCCGCTCGGACACGTGTCGGCGGTCAGTCGCTCCGGACGCGTGATCGTGAGCGACGTCACCTCGGCCGACATCAGGGCCGAGAGCGGACGCGTCGAGGTCGACGGCTGCCGTGGCGAGTGTGTGGTTCGCGGGGACTCCGGGAAGGTGGAGATCACCGAGTGCGGGACCGCCGACATCGTCACCCGAAGCGGTCGGATCACCGTGTCGGGGGTCCGCGGCGACGTCCGTGCGCACTGCGTCTCCGGCCGGGTCGAGGTCGACCTGGACGAGGCGGCCGACGTCGACGCCGAGACCGTCTCGGGGCGCATCGTCGTGCGCTACCCGCGCGGCGTCACGCCACGTCGGACCGACGAGGACGACGCGGTCGGCGGCGACTGCGTCCTGCACGCCCGAGCGGTCAGCGGCCGCGTGACGGTCGGCAACCGGTGATCGCCACCGACACCCAGGCCGCCTGCCTCGGCGCCATCCTGTTCACCGACCTCGTCGGCTTCACCGAGTTCAACGACGCCGTCGGCGACGCCAGAGCGTTCGAGGTCCTCGACCTGCAGGCGGCCCTGGCGGGTCAGGCCATCGCCAGCGTCCCCGGCGCCAGGGTGGTGAAGGAGTTGGGCGACGGTCTCATGATCTGGATCGACACGGCTGACGCCGGCCTGTCCTGCGCCCTCGAACTCATGCGCAGCGTCGAGCGCGCGAGAGCGACGGGTGATCTCCCCCTGGGGGTCCGCATGGGCATGCACCACGGCGAAGCCCTGCCTCGGGGCGACGACCTGGTCGGCCAGACGATCAACATCGGCGCCAGAGTCGCCGACCTCGCGGGCCCCGGGGAGCTGCTCGTGTCGGAGGCCCTGGTCGCCAACTGCGGCGACGTGCACGCGGCGACGACCCTCCGGCCGGTGGGACCGGTGTTCGTCAAGGGAGTCCAGGATCCGATCTGGCTGCACCGGGTCGTCGACCCGGCCTGACCCGCCGGCGAGCTCAGCCGACGGTCGGCACGACCTCAGCCCTCGGTGAGGACGGCTCTATCCCTCGGCGAGAACCGCTGTCCGCCAGTCGTTGGTGGCCTCGACCTGGTTGAACGTGAAGACGTGGAGCCCCTCGACGCCGAAGTTCAGCATGTCCTCGCTGAGCGGGACGAGGAGATCGTTGGGGTCATAGGAGGTGGCGGTCAGCATCCTGGCAACCGCAGCCTTGTTCTTCTTGAGGTAGCTCAGGCTCTGTCCGATGCCGAGCCGAGCACCCATGGTGAGGAGCTTGGTCTTGTCGACGACGCCCGAGATGCCGAGGTGGATCGGCATCTCGATGCCCTGCTCGCGCACCTGGCGCATCCACTTCGCGATCGTGGTCGGGTCGAAGCACATCTGCGTGCTGCAGTACGCCTCCACGCCGGCGGAGCGCGTCAGCTGCTCCTTGTCGGCGAGCGCGTTGCGGACGATGTCGTCGGAGAGGAAGGCATGGCCGTCGGGGTAGGCCGTCACGCCGATCGTCTGCAGCCCGTGATCGGTGTCCAACAGGTCGCGGAGGAACTCGACGGCGCCGGGATAGTCACCGGGCTCCTCGTGGTCCCCGCCGACGATGAAGATGCGGTCGATGCCCATGCCGCGGAACCAGCCCGCGAGCTCGGTGACGTGCGCCCGATCCCGCACCATCCGAGCCGAGATGTGGGGAATGGCGAGATAGCCCTGCTCGACGAGATCCTCGGTGATCCGTTGCGTCTCGGCGATGCCCTTCGCCGGCGAGCAGGTGACCGAGACCTCGCAGCCGGCAGGCAGATGCTCGATGGCGCCCGTGAGGCTCTTCATCGGCACGACCTCGAAGGTCAGGCCGTCGATGAGCCCCAGGCGATGCTCGCGTGCGGCGTCGGACTCGGTGGTGTCGGTCTTCTTGCGGAAGATGCCCATCGTGGTGCTCCTCGATCCTCAGCTCAGTCCGACGATCTCGCCGTTGTCGTCGATGTCGATCCCCATGGCAGCCGGCATCTTTCCGAGGCCGGGCATCGTGCGCATGTCGCCGCACAGCGGGTAGATGAAGCCGGCACCCACGGAGGCACGGACCTCGCGGACCGGCAGCGTCCAACCGGTCGGCGCACCCTTGAGCTTGGGGTCCGACGAGATCGACAGGTGGGTCTTGGCGATGCAGACGGGCAGGTTGCCGAAGCCGGCATCGGTGTAGGTCTTGAGCTGCTTGTCGGCCTGGGCCGAGTACTCGACGTCGTCGGCGCCGTAGACCTTGGTGGCGACCGCGTGGATCTTGTCCTTGAGCGACGCGTCGTCGGGGTAGAGCACCTCGAAGTTGCTCTCCTCCTCGGCGGCCTCGGCCACGGCCGTCGCGAGCTCGGCCGCACCCTTGCCGCCGTCGGCGAAATGGGTGGTGACCGCAGCCCGGGCGCCGTACTCCTCGGCGATCTCCTTGATGGCCGCGATGTCGGCGTCGTGGTCGCCCGGGAAGACGTTGATGGCGACGACGGGCGTGACCCCGTGGACCTGCATGTTCTCGAGCTGCTTGCGCAGATTGTCGCCACCCATGTGCACCTCGTCCGGGTTCTCGGCGAGGAGGGCCTCGGGCAACGGCTTGCCGGCGACGATCCGGTGATTGCCGCTGTGGGCCTTGAGCCCGCGCACGGTGGCGACCAGCACGGCGGCATCAGGGGCGATGCCCGAGTAGCGGCACTTGATGTTGAAGAAGCGCTCGGCACCCATGTCGGCGCCGAAGCCGGCCTCGGTGAGCAGGAAGTCGCTCGTGTGGATGCCGATCCGGTCGGCGACGATCGAGCTGTTGCCCGTGGCGATGTTGCCGAAGGGGCCGGTGTGCACCAGCGCCGGCGTGCCCTCGAGGGTCTGCATCAGGTTGGGCTTGATCGCCTCCATCAGGATGACGGCCATCGAGCCGGCAACCTGCAGGTCCTCGGCGGTGACCGGTGTCCCGGCCTTGGTGTAGCCGACGACGATGCGACCCAGCCGCTCGCGAAGGTCCTGCAATGACGTGGCGAGCGCCAGCGTGGCCATGACCTCGGAGGCGGCGGTGATGTCGAAGCCGCTCTCTCGCGGCACGCCGTCGAGGCGGCCACCCAGCCCGATGGTGATGTTGCGGAGGGCCCGGTCGTTCACGTCGAGCACGCGGCGCCACGTGATGTTGTGCAGGTCCAGGCCGAGCTCGTTGCCGTGGAACAGGTGCGCGTCGAGCAGGGCGGCGCACATGTTGTGGGCCGCGGTCACAGCGTGCATGTCGCCGGAGAGGTGGAGGTTGAAGAGCTCCATCGGGACGACCTGGCTGTAGCCACCGCCGGCGGCGCCGCCCTTGATGCCGAAGGTCGGTCCCATCGAAGGCTGCCGGATGGCGATCGTGGCCGACCTGCCGATGTGCTGGAACGCCTGGCCGAGGCCGACCGTGGTGGTGGTCTTGCCCTCGCCGAGCGGCGTCGGTGTGATGGCCGACACGACGACGTACTTGGCCTTCGGCCGATCGGCCATGGCCTCGATCGCGGCGAGGTCGATCTTCGCCGTGCCCTTGCCGTACGGCTCCAGGTACTCGGCCGGGATGCCGGCGGCGGCGGCGATCTCGTCGAGCGGTCGAAGGTTCGCGGCCTTCGCGATCTCGAGGTCGGACGGGAAACTCATCGCAGCTCCAGGGCAGCAGGTGGCGGAACCCGCTCACTCTGACATCTTTTGGTCCGTTCCACAATACGGCGATGTTCCGCAATACGGAACGAGCCCGACGGATCGGGTGCGCCGAGGGCCCGGATCAGGCGATCTGGTGGATGGCCTTCGCCCTCGCGTAGGTCGCAACGGTGACCACGAAGGCCCCGCCCGCCGCCCAGGTGATGGTGTCGCCCGGCCCGATGGCGTCGGCCAACACGCCGAACGCGAGCGCGCCGATCGGCGTCAGTCCGGCCTGAACCAGCGCGAACAGTCCCATAACCCGGCCCATCAGGTGCGCCGGCGTGTTCGACTGGATCAGACCCTGGTTCATGTTGATGAAGAAGCCCCCGGCGACGCCCATGAAGAGGCACAGCGTGGCGATCTGCCAGAACGCGGTGGTCCGCCCCATCAACGCCAGGATGAAGGTGCCGCAGGTCATCGCCCGCAGGAAGACCGTCCCCTTGTTGGGCATGTTGCCCCGTCGCATCACGATGGTGGAGCCGACGGCGAGGCCGACCCCGATGAGCCCGAACAGCGGAGCCGCGTCGCCGGCGTCACGGCCCAGGTCCTCCTTCACGAACGCCTGCACGGTGACGAACATCAGGGCGTTCATCACCATCCCCGCAAGGGCCAGCAGGCCGAACAGGGTTCGCAGTGCCGGGTCGCGCGCCACGAAGCTCAGGCCCTCGCGGACCGCCGCCCGCATCGTCACGGCGCCGGTGCTCTCGTGGCGAGGAGGCGTGTCCATCCGCTGGATCGCGGCGACGCCCAGCACCATCAGGACGCCGAGGTAGGCGAAGACGCCGTCGAAACCGAACGCGTCGCCCACGATCTGCGCCACCACCGCACCGACCACCATGGAGCCGGTCATGGCGAGCGCGTTGAGGGCGATGCCGCTGTAGAGGAGCTCCCTCGGCAGCAACTCGGGGATGAGCGAGGACCGAACCGGCGAACCGATCGCGAGGATCGAACCCAGCGCGAGCGCCGACACGACGATCATGGCCATCGAGAGTTCGCCCTGTCCGATGAGGACCGCCGTTGCGAAGAGCACGACGGCGCCACCACCCTGGGTCCCGAGCAGCAGCCAACGGCGGTCCAGGCGGTCGGCCCACACGCCCGCCGGCAGCACGAGCACGAGGGTCGGTATGCCCAGGAGGAACACGACCAGGCCCTGTTCGGACTCGGACCGGTTCAGCCCGTCGAGCACCACCCAGCCGTAGACGAAGCGGGTCGCGTTCATGACCAGCGCGAACGAGATGCTGTTCAGCCACAGATATCGGAACGACCTGACACGCAGCGCGTTCGAAGGAGCCGCTTCGTCGGCGGCCACGGCGTCCTGGGTCATCGAGGCGACCCTAGCCCTCGGCCCGACGGACCGCCCTCAGGCGGTCGCGGCCGTGATGTCGGCTGCCACGGTGCGGGCCAGGGCGGCGAGACGGGCGCGGTACTCGGCCACCGACGGGCGATCGCCTCGCATTCCGACGGGCGACCAGCGGAGGACGTCCAACCAGCCGCGCCGCAGATCCTTCGTGGCGGCGCTCGAGCCCGGCCGACGAGTCGCGAGCCACGACGCGACCGCCGCCCACAGCCGGTCGACCTCGACGGCCACGGCGGCGGCGACCGCCTGACTCTTCGCGGCGATGAGCTCCTCGTTGTGTGCGGAGGCCGCGGTCAGCTCCCACAGGTCGCCCTCGTAGCGCTGGAGCAGCCCGTCGACCGCCGCGAGGACATCGGCGCCGCCGGCTTCCAAGGCGGCGATCCCTGCGTCCACGCGTTCCTCGAACACGCTCGCGAACGCGCTGGCGAAGATGTCGTCCTTGTCGGTGAAGTACTGGTACAGCGCCGGTCGAGACACACCCGCTGCCGCAGCGATCTTGGCCATCGACGTCGCTGCGTAGCCGTGGGTCATGAACTGCTCGACGGCAGCCGCGCAGATCGAGATTCGTCGAGTGTCGCCGCGACTGGCGGCGGCCTCGGGAGCCTGGGTGGGAGTCGCCACGAGGACCACGTTGACACATCGGAGCCAATGTGTCAGGTTTTCCCCACCTGACAGATTCATCGAGAGATGTCAGGTTCTTGTCCGCCCCCCTCGTCCCAGGAGCCCCCGATGACCCGCCTCGGTTACCAGATCCCCAACTTCACCCTCCCCGGCATCGCCGCGCCCGACATCTTCGACAACGTGGTCGAGCAGGCGAAGGCCGCCGAGGACGCCGGCTTCGACCGGGTGTTCGTGATGGACCACTTCTACCAACTGCCGTTGCTCGGCGCGCCGGACGAGCCGATGTACGAGTGCTACACGCTGTTGTCGGCCATCGCGCAGCACACCGAGAAGGTGCGCCTCTCGTCGTTGGTCACCGGCAACACCTACCGGCACCCCACGCTCCTCGCGAAGACCATCACCGCGCTCGACCACGTCTCCAACGGCCGGGCGACACTCGGCATCGGCGCCGGCTGGTTCGAGCTGGAGCACGACTCGCTCGGCTACGAGTTCGGGACCTTCACCGATCGCTTCGAGAAGCTGGAGGAGGCACTCCAGATCATCCTGCCGATGCTGCGTGCGGAACCCGTCAGCCTCGACGGCAAGCACTACCGCGTGAAGGACGCGATCAACTCGCCGGCTCCGATCTCGGACATCCCCGTGATGATCGGGGGCAGCGGAGAGAAGAAGACCCTCCGGATGGTGGCCCAATACGCCAACGAGTCGAACCTCGCCGGGGCCACCGTCGAGGAGATCCCACGCAAGCTCGACGCCCTCGCAGCACACTGCGACCGCCTCGGTCGCGACCGCTCCGAGATCGCCGTGACGTCACTGCAGATGGTGCTCGTCGCGCCGACGATGGAGGAGGCCGAGGCCGAGCTCCGCGCGATGGGAGCGGCGAAGAACTGGCCCGACGAGATCATCGAGATGGCCGAGGGCCTCCTCGTCTACGGAGACCCGGACACCGTCGGTGAACGCCTGCGGACGGTCATGGACACCGGCATCGACGGTCTGACCGTCAACCTGCCGGCCAATGGTCACAACACCGAGCGGATCGGGCTCCTGGGGGAGGTCGCCCTGGCGGTCCTCGGCGGCTGATGGCCGCGTGCCCAGACGACGGGCATTCGTGACCTCGTGAAGAAGGAGATGCCCGCCGAAGGCACTCCCACGGGACGCGCGGGTCGGACGGGCGGGCGGTGGCAGTCAGAACGCATCGTCGAACCATGACGAACCGGCACCGGGATCGACCAGACCAATCCGTGCCGACTCGCATGACACACGCGTGTCAACCGAACAACCCCTGAGACAGGGCCAGCGGGCCGGGCCGAGGCTGCGGCCCGCTGCGACGACGACGTGCCGGCGTACCGATCGAGGCGCCTGCCGTGGCCCGCTCGGCGACGGCAGGGTCTCACTACGATGGGCCCCGTGTACGGGATTGCGATGAGCGTGGCCGCCTGTCTGAGGAGCGATACCCGCGTGGACGTCGCCTGGAATCTCGATCCCGAGTTGACCCCACGTTTCGACCCCGCCGACGCGGTCGGGATCACGCCGGGCGGCGGCAGGCTCGGTTCCCTGCTCGGCGGTGCGCTGGACAGCCGACTGGTCGAGGTCGCGTCGTCGAAACCGACCGCGGGCAGGATCCTCTCGATCGAGCTGAACGACCTCGAGGCGCAACTGATCGGCGTCGAACCGGGTACGCGCCTCCGGGTCTTCTGCGGACCGGCCGACGTCCTCCCCGAAGCACTCTGGGATCACCTGCTCGCCCGCGGCCCGGTCATCGTGGCGGCGACCCTCGACGCTGACCGTGTCGTCGAATCCCGGCTGTCGGCGGAGGTGGACGAGTCCACCATCGCGGCGTGGCGACCCCGCCCCACACTCGTCGTCCTCGGCGGTGGGCCGATGGCCGCGGCGATCGGCGGCGCAGGTGCGTTCATGGGGTGGAACGTCGAGACCAGCGCCGGCCCCGAGACCGCGATCGGCCTGGTGGCGGGCCTGTCGCCGATCGATGGTGTCGTGGTGATGGGCCACGACACCGAGGCCGTCGGAAGGGTGCTGCAGGCCGCGCTGGCGTCCGGCGTCGGCTACCTGGGCTCGATCGGGCCTCGGTCGCTGCAGGAAGCACGCGTCGACTGGCTGGCGTATCGGGGCGTCACCGACCTCGGCCGGTTGCGCGGTCCCGCGGGGATCGACATCGGAGCGAAGAGCCCCGAGGAGGTCGCGGTCTCGGTGGTGGCCGAGATGATCGCCGTTCAGAATGGGGCCCCGGTCGCCTGAGAGCGACCACGAATCGGCCGCTACACTCGATCTTCATGAATCCCGGCGACCCTGGTACCACCACCGACGGCGCAGACGAGCTCCGCGACGTCTGGGACACCTCCGCCGACGTCGCACTCGACGCCGACTGCAGTCCCACCAAGGTCTGCCGCAACGCTCGGGACTTCACCTTCGACGGCATCGCCGAGGAGGGCGAGGATCTCGCGACCTCGTGGAAGCAGCTCCTCGAGCGCGAGGGCAAGCTCGACGCGGACGGCGGGTCGATCCGGGACCTGGTCCTCGGGCCGCCCTCGGACTGAGCGCGGCCGACTTCCCGTGACCGACGCTGCTGCCGCACCGCCCGCGACGGTCCCGGAGCTGCAGGACGCACTGCGATCTGTCGGCTATCTGGCCGACCGCGGGCTCGCCACCGCAGCGCACATCGGGCTCCAGCTCGGCCGACCGATCCTGCTCGAGGGTGAGGTCGGCGTCGGCAAGACCGAGTTGGCCAAGTGCCTCGCGGCGATCCAGGGCCGCGAGCTCATCCGACTCCAGTGCTACGAGGGCATCGACACCTACCAGGCCCTGTACGAGTGGGACTATGCCCGACAGATGCTGCACGTCCGTGCGTTGTCCGAGCAGGAACTCGCCGACGCCACAACGGTCAGCGGTCTCTATGCCGAGGAGTTCCTCCTCGAGCGACCGCTCCTCAAGGCCATCCGGGCGGGCGGGAACGCGGTCCTCCTCGTCGACGAGATCGACCGAGCCGACGACGAGTTCGAGGCGTTCCTGTTGGAGCTCCTCTCGGACTTCCAGATCACCATCCCCGAGGTCGGGACCGTGGCCGCGACGTCGCGGCCGACCGTCGTGCTGACGTCCAACCGCACGCGTGAGCTGCACGACGCACTCAAGCGACGCTGCCTGTATCACTGGATCGGCTATCCGAGCCTGGAGGAGGAGCTCGAGATCGTCCGGCTCCGTATCCCCGGTGTCGCCGACGCGCTCGCCGCCAAGGTGGTCCAGGCCGTCCACCGCCTCCGAGACCTCGACCTGGCCAAGCCACCGGGTGTCGCCGAGACCATCGATTGGGTCGACGCTCTCGGCGTGGTCGACGTCCAGGAGCTCGACCGCCAGGCGGCCGCGGACACCTTGGGCGCGGTCATCAAGGACCGCGACGACGTCGAGCTCGTCGAGGCCGAGCTGGACCGCGTGGTCGCCGATGGCTGACGCCGCGGCGTCGGACATCGTCGATCGCCTCGTCGCCTTCG
Organism: Actinomycetota bacterium; assembly: GCA_039029775.1. GTDB lineage: Bacteria > Actinomycetota > Acidimicrobiia > Acidimicrobiales > UBA8592 > JBCCFK01. The sequence continues at coordinate 14,728 of JBCCFK010000086.1, forward strand.
GCCACGCCCTCCGCGACGAGGGCCTGCCGGTGGGGTCCGACGACGTCCTCGCCTTCTGTTCGGCGGTGGCCACGCTGAATCCCGGCGACCAGGAGGACGTCTTCTGGTCGGGCCGGGCCACCCTGGTCCACCGCCGCGAGCATCTCCCGCTCTACGACGAGATCTTCCGGCAGTTCTTCCTCGGTATCAGGCCGCCGCGGCGAGACGAGCCGATCCTCGAGAAGCCGGTTCCCGTCGGGTCGAGCGGCACCCTCAACATCCCCGACAGCGAACCCGGCGATCAGCC
>JBCCFK010000087.1:0-14942 GCA_039029775.1 Actinomycetota bacterium
GTGCCGCCCAGTCCTGGCCGGCACTCGTGGTGGCGGCAGGGCCGGCGGGACCGACGCCGACCCCGACCGCCACCCCGTCCCCCGGCGGGCCCCACCCGACGCCCCAGCCGACCCCGACCGCGACGGCGCCCCCCACCCCGCCCGCCCCCGCGACTCCCGGCGGGCCCACCCCGACGCCCACGCCGACACCGACCGCGACGGCGACCCCGACACCGACCGACATCGCCGTCACGGGCTTCGTGCTCGTCGACGCGGACACCGACACCGACATCGGACCGCTGACCGATGGCGCGGTGATCGACCTCTCGTCGGTCGACGCGCAACTCAACGTTCGAGCGGATGTGTCCGGCGCGGTCGCCAGCGTGCTGTTCGGTCTCAACGGCGACGGCCGCCACCGCATCGAGAACGTGCCACCGTATGCGCTCTTCGGCGACAACCCGGCGGGCCAGTACTTCGGATGGTCGCCGCCTCCGGGGACCTACCGGATCACGGCGACGCCGTACGCCGGCGGCGGAGCGTCCGGGGCCAGCGGCCCGCCGTCGTCGGTCACGATCACGGTGATCGACGGCGGGGCGCCGACACCCACCCCCGCGGCGACCCCGACACCGCCGGAACCGACGCCGACGCCCACCGCGACACCCCTGGCGACCCCGACACCCGGGCCCACCGCCACGCCCAGCCCGTCCCCGACCCCCACCACTCCCCCGACCGCGACGCCGACCCCCGACGGCATCCTCGAGGTCACCGGGTTCGTGTTGATCGACAGCGCGGCCGATGTGGACATCGTCGAACTCGAGGACGGCATGGAGCTCTCACTCGCCCGACTCGGGACCACGCTCAACGTTCGGGCGACGACCTCCACGGACGTGGCGAGCGTGCGGTTCGGTCTGAACGAAGACGAAGACCACCGGCTCGAGAACGTCGTGCCGTTCGCGCTGTTCGGCGACAACCCGGCCGGGCAGTACTTCGACTGGAGCCCCGAACCCGGCACCTACGAGATCACGGCCACGCCCTACGGCGCGACCCGGGGGCGCGGCCAGGCCGGCACGCCGCAGACCATCACGATCACCTTCGTCGAGTGAGTGCGCTGCGAGCTCTCAGACGAGGGCGTCCTCGAGCACCTTCTCGACCGCCACGGGGATCGCGCTCTGGATCGCCTGACCGGTGATCGGGTCGAAGCCGTCCTCGACGTCGATCAGCCGATTGGTGGGCGCCCCCACGTCTCGGACCTTCTCGTCGGTCAGCCCGGCGGCCCCCCAGGAGTGCGCCATGGAGATGACCCCGCGGCGAAGGTCGGGTGACCGCTTGGCGACGCCGGTGAGGGTCGCCCGCGGCGACGTGATCTGAACGAGGTCCTCGTCGACCAGACCGAGGTCGTCCATGTCGTCGGGATTCATGTAGGCGTAGTTGGTCGGATTCTTGCGGTTCAGCCCGGGCAGCTCGCCGCCGAGCGAGTTGAGATGTGTCTTGAGCCGCCGGCTGATCAGCCGGAACGTGTGGACGTCGGGGTCGTACCCGGCCATCCGCTCGGCGCCGGACTGCTGCGTGCGGACCTGGCGGAGTTCGTCCATGTGATCCTCGAGCCCGATGTGGAACGACCCGGAGCTGTCGGGATCGGCGGGCTCGGTGATCGGCTGCTCTTCCAGCAGGACCTGTCCGGTGCGCTCGCGGATCGTGCCGAACGGGACCCGCGAGTGGGCATAGATCAGATCCAGGACGTCGTCGTCGGTCGGCCGCTCGCCACCGCTCGGGATCGGTCCTCCGGGCAGCTGGAGCTCCACACCGAGGCGCTCGGCGACCTCCCAGTACACCTCCCAGTCGTTCATCACGTCGCCGGTCGGCTCCACGACCGCCGGGGTGTAGCAGGCGTAGGGCTGACGGAACCAGCGGTCCATGAACGGCGGGACGTCGGCGCGCTCGAGGCTCAGGCGGGGTGGGATGATGTAGTCCGCGAAGACCGCGGTCTGGGTCATCCGGTGGTCGATGACCACGAGCAGTTCGAGAGCCTCCATCGCCTCCAGGCTGCGCTTCTGATCGGGCCACGCCGCGACCGGGTTGCCGCCGTTGGAGATCAGGCAGCGGACCTGTTCGGCGCCCGGCTCGACGATCTCCTGGGCGAGGGTGGTGCACGGCATCTCGCCGCCGTAGCCGCGAAGACCGCGGAATCGGCTCTCCGGACCGCGCAGCGGGTCGAACGGACCCAGCACCTGTGCCCGCCTCGGTGAATCGGGCTGCAGGACGCTGACGGACTCGCCCTTCTCGCCTTCCCTCAGGAACCGTCCGGTCACGACGTTGAGCGAGATGACCAGGTGCTCCATCAGGCTGGGGTGCGGTGACATCGACGGACCCGTGCCCGTGCCTGCATGGGCCTTGCCGGCCTCGGCGAACATGCGGGCCCCCGCGACGATGTCGTCCGCGTCGACCCCGCAGCGGGCGGCCGCGTAGTCCGGCGTGAACTCCGAGACCGCGTCGGCCAGCGCCTCGAGATGTCCGGGCGCCACCCACTGCTCGCAGAACTCCTGGTCGTGGAGACCCTCGGCGAGGATCACGTTGAGGAGCGCGGCCAGCAGCGTCGGGTCCTCGCCAGGGGTCACCTGGAGGTGGAGATCGGCCTGCGTTGCCAGCTCGGTCTTGCGGGGGTCGATCACGATCACCTTCATGCCGCGGTCCTTGAGCCGCCGCAGCGTGGTGAACGGATTCGTGCCCTGCAGGCCTCCGAAGGGGGCGAAGGAGGAGACCATCGGGTTGTATCCGATGGCCAGGAGGACATCGAGTTCGGTGAAGTTCTGCGGACCGGCCTCCCAGGCCCCGATGCGCATGGTGGCCGTCCGCTTCATCGGCTGATCGATGGTGACCGACGTGTAGTAACTCAGCGAGTCGATCGCCTTGTGGAAGGCGCGGGCCACCGGGTCCGACGGCGCATTCTGATACCCGCCGGTGCCGGTGTAGGTGGCGATGGCGCGACCGCCGTGCTCGTCGAGGATGGCCTTCATCCGCTCGGCGATCTCGTCCATCGCCTGCTCCGACGAGATCTCCTCGTAGTGCCCGTCGGGCATGCGCTTCAGCGGATGCCGGAGTCGGTCGGGATGGTGGATCTGGTCGGGGAGCTGGCGACCCTTGATGCAGGTGTAGCCCTCGAACAGCGGGTCGTCCTCCACCCCGTGGATCTTGATGACGCGGCCGGCTTCCATCTCGACGTCGATCGGACAGGCAGCGTGACAGATCCGGCAGAACGAACGCTTCATCTCGGTGGCCATGGTCATCCCCCTGTGTGCCGACCGTGGCTCCATTGTGTCACTCCGGCGGCGGCACTTCCCTGGCGAGCCCGTCGATGATTTCCACTCCGGGGTGGAGCGCGAGTGTGGCCGGAGGGACCAGGAGCTTGCGATCGCGGGTCCCGCCACCGATGATCACGCGTTCGCGCTGCATCACCCGGGCGTCGATCCACAGCGGCAGGGGCGTCGACGTCCCGAAGGGCGTGACCCCGCCGATCTGCATGTCGGTGAGCTCGACGGTCTCGTCCGCGGACGCGAACGAGCACTTGCGAACCCCCAGCCGCTTCCGCACCACCTTGTTGACGTCGAGGCGGCTGTCGGCCAATGCCAGGCACATCACGTAGGCCGGCGGGTCGCTCTTGCCGACGATGAGAATCGCATTGGCCGAGTCCTCCATCGCGTAGCCGTAGGCCTCGCAGAAGCGGGCCGTGTCCGCCAGGGCGGGATCGCATGGGACCAGCTCGTAGTCGCCACCGAGGGCGTCGAGCTGTTCGATGACGGGGTCGCTCATGAGACGACAACGTATCGGGGCTTTCGTCCCTCGGCGGCGGCCCGGACACCGGTGACAATCGATGCATGAACCCGACCGGGGCGCTGCGAGCGCGACAGGTCTTCCTGGTGCTGATCGCCGCGAATGCGGCGATCGCCATCGGTGCCATCCTCGGCGTCGGGTCCGGCGACGCCCGCTGGCAGGTCCTCGGGACCTCCTCGGTCATCTCCGCCGGCAGCCTCGTGGTGGCGGCCAACGCCGCGACCATCGAACGAGCGCGCCCCGGTTGGCTGCCATGGGCGGCCGCCGTGCCTGCGCTCGGCGCGGCGGCGATGACGGTGACGGGCATCTGGGCAGAGCCGGTCCAGGAGGTCGAGCCGTACTGGAAGCTGGTCGGCGTGTTGGCGACGCTCGGCCTCGCCGCGACCGCGATCGGCCTGTTGGCCCTCCCCCGCCTGATCGACGCCTGGCGCACCGCGCAGTGGACAGCACAGATCGCCGCCGCGGTGATCGGCGGGATGATCGTGACCTCGATCGTTCGTGAGGACGAAGGCTCGGTGCGGGCATATGGGGTCTCGGCCGTGATCTTCGCGGCCGCGACGATCGTGGTCCTGGTGGGGGCCCGTGTCGCTGCCCGCGGGACCCCGGCTGATGAGGGCGTGGCGCCAGCCTCCCTGACGCACTGCCCACACTGCGGCGGCCGCCTCGACCGGCCGGTGACGCCCGAGGCCGAGCCGGTGCGATAGACCAGCGGCGTGCGCTTCACACCCATCGTGGGAACGCTCGCCTACCTGTTCGACCGCGAGCGGGACGTCGTGTTGATGATCCGTCGCGACGCGCGTCCCGACGACGACCACTACGGCAAGGTCAACGGCCTCGGCGGAAAGCTCGAGCCAGACGAGGACGTCGTCGCCGGTCTGCGCCGGGAGATCCACGAGGAGGCGTCGGTCGACCTGCGGTCGATCTCGCTCCGAGGCACGATCACCTGGACGAACTTCGGGCCGAAGCGCGAGCAGTGGCTGGGCTTCATCTTCCTGTGCGATCGCTGGGACGGGAGCCCCCCGGCGTCGAACGACGAGGGTTCGCTCGAGTGGATCGACCGATCACGGCTGCTCGCCGCCTGCTCGGAGGACGAGGCGGAACGCGCGGCCGCGGACCTGCCGATGTGGGCCGGCGACCGGCACTTCGTGCCGCTCGTGTTCGACCAGGACCCGCGGGCCTTCCACGGCACGATGCCCTACGACGGCGACGAGCCGACCAGCTGGAACTTCGAGCGCATCTGACCGGTAGTGTCGGGCCCCGACGCGGGAGGCGCGATGACCGAACTTTGGCGACGGGACGCCGGCGAGCTGGCCGGGATGATCCGCACTGGTGAGACGACGTCGAGCGAGGTGGTCGAGGCCCACCTCGAGCGGATCGACGCGGTCAACGGGAGGCTCAACGCCATCGTGCACGTGATGGCGGACGAGGCCCGGGCCGGCGCCGCAGCCGCCGACGCCGCGATCGCGGCCGGCGACGACCTCGGCCCCCTCGGCGGGGTGCCGTTCACCATCAAGGAGAACATCGACGTCGCCGGTCTGCCGACCACGCACGGCCTCGTGGCGCTCAAGGACGCGATCGCACCGCAGGATGCGCCGGTCGTCGAGCGGATGAAGGCCGCCGGCGCCGTGCCGATCGGCCGGACCAACCTCCCGGACATGGGCCTGCGGATCCACACGGACAACGCGCTCCACGGCCTCACCCGAACACCGTGGGAGCCGAATCACACCGCGGGTGGGAGCTCCGGCGGCGAGGGCTCGGCGCTGGCCAGCGGCATGTCGCCGATCGGGCTGGGCAACGACCTCGGCGGGTCGTTGCGCAACCCGGCGACCTGCAACGGCATCGCATCGATCAAGCCGACGACCGGACGGGTGCCGGGCGCGGACACCTACCCGGCCCCGGACGGCTCCATCACGATGCAGCTCCTCGCCGTCCAGGGCCCGATGGCGCGGACGGTCGACGACGTGCGGATCGGCCTCACGGCGCTGTCGGGCATGCACGTCCGCGACCCGCAGTCGGCGCCGGTCCCACTCACGGCTCCGGCCGACGGCGTCCGGCGGGTGGCCGTCTGTGCAGAACCGCCAGGCGGAGCGACCGATCCCCGGGTCGCCGATCTCACCCGTGCCGCGGGGCGTGCCCTCGAAGCGGCGGGGTGCATCGTGGAGGAGGTCACGCCTCCGTCCTATGACGCGGTCGTCGACTGCTGGCGCACGCTGGTCGTCTCCGACATCACGTTGGGGCTCCCGCTGCTCGAGCCCATCGTGTCCCCGGAGGCTGCGGCCTTCCTGCAGATGGCCTCCCAGATCGAGGATCCCCCCAGCTTCGAGGCCATCGGCGCCGCCTGGATGAACCGCCAGGCGCTCATGCGGACCTGGGACGCCTTCTACGCCGAATGGGACGTGGTGGTCACTCCCACGTGGGCCCAGCTCCCGTTCGAGCACGGCGCCGACGCGGTGGACGTCGACAGCGCACTCGCGGCCCTGGTCGACGGTGCCCGCCCGGTCATGCCGGCGAACGTGCTCGCATTCCCGTCGGCGGCGGTCCCCGTCGGGCTCGTCGACGGCCTCCCCGTCGGCGTCCTGGTGAACGGGCCGCGCTGGTCCGAACTGCTGTGCCTCGAGGTGGCCGAACTGATCGAAGGCGCCGGCCTCGCGCCCACCACCCCGATCGACCCCACGTACTGACCCGGTGTCGGCCCAGCTCCGCGTCCTCGAGGAGACCTGCCGGGCCCTCCTGCGGATGCGGGGCGAGGCCTCTTCCACGAGCCTCGCCGAACAGGTGGTCCGCCGATACGGGCTCCTCGAGCCCGACGAACGAACGGCGTTCTTCGGTTTCCTGCTCGACGAGTTCTCTCCCGACCCCGCCGACATCGACGCCGCGGTGGCCGCCTATCAGGCCGCACCGGGACCCTCCGCGGCGAAGGCCCTGGGGGCCGCGACCGAGTCCGCCCGCATCCCGCTCCTGAGAGCGGTCAACACCGCCGAGGGCGGGATCCAGTGTCTGCTGACCATGCGCACGGACTGCCTCGCCGCAGCCCGCGACGACACCGACCTCGCCCCGGTGGACTCGGACCTGGCCGACCTGATGCGCTCGTGGTTCAACCGGGGCTTCCTCACGCTGCAACGGATCTCCTGGGAGACCCCGGCGGCGGTCCTGGAGAAGCTCATCGAGTACGAGGCGGTCCACGAGATCCAGGGCTGGTCCGACCTCCAGCGCCGCCTCGAACACGATCGCCGTTGCTACGGCTTCTTCCACCCGAGCTTGCCCGGTGAGCCGCTGATCTTCGTCGAGGTCGCCCTCACCCACGGCCTGGCCTCGTCGATCCAGACGCTGCTCCACCCCGACGTGCCGGACCCGGCGTTGGGCGGCGACTGGGACACCGCGATCTTCTACTCGATCACCAACTGCCAGACCGGTCTGACCGGCATCCCGCTGGGCAACTTCCTCATCAAACGCGTCACCGACGAACTGCATCACGAACTCGACGCGTTGACCACGTTCTCCACCCTGTCGCCCGTGCCCGGCTACGTGCGCTGGGTTCGCGACACGGGCGGCGCACTGACCCCCTCGACGCGCGAAGCGGTGCTCGACGCGGCCGACCTGGTCGACGAGGCCCGCGACGAGCTCCTGGCCTCGTGCGCGACCTACCTCGTTCGAGAGAAGCGGAGGGTCCAGCCGCTCGACCCGGTGGCTCGGTTCCACCTGCGGAACGGCGCGCGCCTCGAACGGATCAACTGGGCGGGCGACGTCTCGGCGAAGGGTCTCGCGGAGAGCCACGGCATGCTCGTCAACTACGTGTACGACCCGGCCGAGCTCTCGGACAACCACGAGGCCTACGTCAACGAGTACCGCGTCCGTCACGGCGAGGCGGTCGCCGCGCTGCTGGGCTGAGAGCCTCAGCCGCGCTCGTCGAGGAACGCCAGGACGGCCAGCACGCGGCGATGCGCGGTGTCGACCGGCTCGAGGTCGAGCTTGGTGAACACGTTCCCGATGTGCTTCTCGACAGCTCCGAGGGAGATGACGAACTTGTCCGCGATGCCGGCGTTGGACAGCCCCTCCGCCATCGCGCCGAGCACGTCGCGCTCGCGTGGTGTCAGCCGATCGAGCTCGTTCGTGCGTCGGCTCCGACCGAGGATCTGACCGACGACCTCGGCGTCGATCGCACTGCCACCGCCGGCGACGCGCCGAAGCGCCCGGACGAACTCGGCGATGTCGACGACGCGGTCCTTGAGCAGGTAGCCGATCCCCGCGCCCTGGTCGGCCAGCAGGTCGGCTGCATAGCGCTCCTCGACGTACTGCGACAGGACCACGATCGCTTGATCGGGACGGCGCTCCCTGATCCTGAGCGCCGCCTGGATCCCTTCGTCGGTGAACGACGGCGGCATCCGCACGTCGACGATCACCAGGTCCGGCTCGAGCTCGGACAGGGCGACCTCCAGGGCCTCGGCATCGGCCACTGCGGCGAGGACCTCGAACCCCGACTCCTCGAGCAGCCGGACGACACCGTCGCGCAACAGCACGGAGTCGTCGGCGACCACCACCGAGATGACCCCGTCAGCCATGCGGGATCCTGACGTCGATCACCGTCGGCCCACCCTTCGGCGACGTGACCGCAAACGTGCCGTCGGCGCCCCGGACTCGCGCGGCGATGCCGGCGAGGCCCGTGCCACCGTCGGGGTCTGCACCCCCGCGACCGTCGTCGTGGACCCGGATGTGGAGGACCTGGTCCTCGTCGTGGATCCGGACCGACCCGGTCCTGGCCTTCGCGTGCTTCAGCATGTTGGCGATGGCCTCCGACACGACGAAGTACGCGGTTTCGGCGGTCTCGATGGGCAGCTCCAGCCCGGCCTCCACCGACAGCTCGATCGGGACGGGGCTGCCCGCGACGACGGCGGACAGCGCGGCATCGAGGCCGCGGTCGTCGAGAACCGCGGGGTGCAGGCCCCGCCCGATGGTCCGCAGCTCTCCGATGCTCGCCCGGTTCTTCTCCGTCGCCGAGCGCAGCAGTTCGGCGGCAGCCGCCGGATCCGACTCGATCTTGTTGGCCGCCAACCCGAGGTCGATCCCCATGGCGACGAGGTGCTGCTGCACGCCGTCGTGGAGATTGCGCTCGATGCGACGACGCTCGGTGGCGACGGCGGACAGGATCTCGTCCCGGTTCGCCGACAGCTGATCCACCCGTTCCTGCATGACCGCCACCTCATCGCGACCCAGCAGGGACCGCGTGTACGACACGCCGAGGCGCCCGAACAGCAAAGCGGCCCGCGGCCCGACACCGGCGAGCACGACGCCGGCGAGCACCGAGACGACCATCCCGAGGGGTCCCGCACCGATCGCCCAGCCCCAGATCGGGAAGGTCACCAGGTACAACGATCCGGCCCAACCGACGACGGCGAGGGCGAACAGGATCCAGAACACGAAGACCGCCGACGCGAAGTAGGCCAGCGCCCGCCACCTGACCGGGTCGCCGAATCGGTCTCGCCAGGCCACCCACGAGCGCCCGGCGACCATCTCCGGCGCCTGGATGTCCGCCCCGAGCCAGCCGGCCCGGCGTCGGTCGAACGAGCCGAGTTTGACCAACGCGGCGAGCAGGCCGACGACGACGGGTATGCCGGCGACCAGGATCGTCAGCGGGATCGCCAGCGCCACGACGACGGCCGCCACGGCGAACCAGCCGACGGCCACGAATGCCGAGGCCAGGAGGTAGCCGGTCGCCACCCATGGCTCTCTCGCCGACATCGGACCGAACCACCAGCGGGCGACCTGGCCGATCGTCCGCTCCTGCGGTGCGGGGTCGAGCCGTGCGTCCACGTGGAGAGTCTCCCAGACCATGGGGGTCACGCCGAGCCGCGGAGGACGACGGCGGCCGGCACCCGCGTCGCCTGCCGAGCGGCCGCCAGGGCGACCAGGACGAGGACGGCGAGCCCGCCGGCGACCGCCGGACCCACCGCACCCTCGGCGAAGTCGGTCCCGATGTCGACGGCACTCGAGGCCTCGAACCCGGCGATGATCCCCACCGCACCACCCCAACCGGCGACCACACCCAATGCCGCACCGAGGGCGCCGAGCGGGAGGAGTTCGGTGACGAGGCTTCGACGCACGTCGGCGCGCCGACCACCGATCGCGACCAGCGTGGCGGTCTCGTGCCGGCGCTCGTGCAGGCTCACCGCCACGAGTGACATGACGCCCAGAACCGTGACGCCGGCCACGATGCCGCCGATCGCCATGAAGATGCCCACGATGGCGTCCCGAGCGGCCTGATCTTCGGCACTCATCTCCGCCACCGAGCTGGTGTCGGCGGCCAGGCCCAGGTCGGGCGGTGTGTCGGCCGCGCTGTAGACGGCGTTGACGAACCCACTCCGACCGAGGTCGGCCGCCAAGACGTCCCGGCCGACGTAGACGTCACGGGCCCGCGAGCGGTGCAGGCCGACGATCTCGTAGTCGACGGTGCCGGTGGCGAGTTCGACCCCGATGCGGTCGCCCGTGGTGAGGCCCTGATGGTCGGCGAAGCCCTGGGACACGACGACGCCGGGTCCGACGTCGAGCCACCGGCCGGCCTCGACGGTCCGGTCGATCATGGCGGTGGCGGGGTCGAGACCATGCACCTCGACATCCCAGTCGCCGACCTCTCCCCAGACCCGGATGGCCGGCTCGCCGAGCGCGTCGGCCTCGTCCAGTTCCATGGGCAGGCCCGGCGCATGGGCGATCGAGCGAGTCTCCCACTGCCAAGGCTCGAGCTCGGCGCCGTTGAACGCCGTGACCGAGGTGGCGAGGCTGGCGACCACGATCACCGAACCCACACCTGCGGCCACCTGCACGACGGTCGAGGCCGACCGAGCGCGGCGACGCAGGGTGTTGCGGATGGCCAGGCGTTCGAACAGGCCACCGAGGCGCAGTCGAGACGCCAGGCGGTCGCCCAGGCGGCGGCCCCAAGCGTCGCCCATGCGGTCTCGCAGGGCCTCGGCCAGCGGCAGTTTGGTGACGCGTCGAGCGGCCCGTCCCGAGACCAGCCAGGCCCCACCGATGGCGAACACGGCACTGGCCCCGGCGACGACCGGCGACCAGCCGATGTCGGGGGTGACCCCGACGAAGCGCTCGAGCACCATGCGAGCGACGAGGTTGGCCACGACCAGGCCCAGCGGGATGCCGACGATCAGGCCGGCGGCGGCGACGCCCAGCGCCAGTCGGCGGAGCCGGCGGCGGAGTGGACGACGGCGCGAGCCGAGAGCCCGCATGACCGCGACCTCTCGTGTGCGCTCCGTGATGAGGGTCGACGACGTCGTCGCGAGCAGCGTGAGGGCCACGATCCCGGCGACCACGCCGAGGAGACCGATCATGGTGCTGATCTGCACGAGGTCCTCCTCGATCGGGTGAGTCCCGTCGGGCACGACCTCCGGGAAGTCCGCGAACGCCGCCGGCCCGAGCTGGGCCCGCAGCGCCGCGACCGTTGCGTCGAGGTTGTCCTCGGTGGGGTCCGCGTGGCGGAGCAACAGCCTCGTGCTGTCACCGCCGACGAGGGTCGAGGCGGTCTCGGGCGCCGTGTAGACGGTGTCGGAGAAGGACCACCACGCCGTCGTCCCGACCCCGACGACGGCCAGATCGACCCCGTTGACGGCGACCGTGTCTCCGATCGCGGCGACACCGTCGGAGACCACGGCCTCACCCGCGCCGGGGAGGCGGCCTTCGACGGGCCGGAGCAGGTTGATCTGCTGATCCTCGGCGCTGACGCCCACGATCCGGAGCTGGTCGTGGTCGGCGGTGTCGACGATGCCGACGTCGCGGAGCTCGAACGCGTCGACGCCCGGCAGGTCGAGGTCGGCGACGTCAACGTCGCCGGTCACGTCGACGGCGACGTGTGCGAGCCGGTCGTCGGCGGCCAGGTCGCGGAGCGTGCCGGCGGCGACGCCGGGGACGGCGAAGACGCCGATGGCGCCGACGGCCAGGGCGATCGCCACGACCGAGGCCAGCAGGCGGGCCGGAGCCCGCCGCATGGTGCGAAGCAGGCCCATCATCGGAGGCCCCCCATCCACTGGGTCGCGATGCGACCGTCGACCATCTGGACGACCCGGTCGGCCGCGTCGGCCAGATCGAGGTCGTGGGTGATGAACACGATGGTCGTCCCGGTCTCGCGGGCCGACAACAGCAGTTCGAAGACCGCTCTGCCGGTCGCCTGGTCGAGACTGCCGGTCGGTTCGTCGGCGACGAGCAGTCGTGGTTCGACGGCCAGTGCCCGAGCGATCCCCACGCGCTGCTGCTCGCCCCCGGAGAGTTGAGAGGGCAGGCGGTCGACGCGAGCGCCGAGGCCAACGGCGGCCAAGTGGTCTCGAGCGATGCGGCGCCGGCCGCGACGTCGACCCGACAGCTTGAGCGCCAGTTCGACGTTCTCCGACGCGGTCAACGTGGGCAGGAGATGGAAGTCCTGGAAGACGATGCCGACGTTGCTGGCGCGCCAGCGGGCGAGGGCATCGTCGCGAAGTCGGTCGAGGCGCTCGCCGTCGGCGACGATCGACCCCGCCGTGGGCCGATCGATGCCCGCCAGCATCGAACCCAGCGTTGACTTGCCGCTTCCCGACGGCCCGACGATGGCGACGATCTCGCCTTGGCGGAGGTCGAGGTCGACGCGATCCACGGCGGTCTGAGCGGCGTCGCCGCGACCCCAGACCCGGGTCAGGTCGCGGGCGGCCATGATGGTCGCCGGGGCGACGGCGCGGGGGTGGACGATGGTCGGCGCTGGCGCCGATGGATGGAGTGTGCTCTGCATGACCCGATCGTCGGACACCGGATGCTCGATCGACATGGAGCGACCAGGCGTCCTGATGGTGGGGCTACCCCCACCCCGGCGGGACCTAGGTCCGTTGGCCGGACCCCTGCCGGTGGCCCAGGATGAGCGCATGGCCGAGTTCCGCCACACCGCACGTCGACTGATGGACCTCGACGACGTCCCGGAGACGCTCTGGGTGGTCCACAGTCCGGCGACTCGCGTGATGTGCGAGGACGCCGACGGACCCCATCTGAGCCTCGGGGGCCACTTCGACTGGCTGCTCGCGCTCGGCAGCGACGAGCTCGGGCTGTTCCGCCTGCGCGGCCCTCGGCTGCTGGTCGACGACCTGGTCTTCCGCTCCTCCTATGACCCCCTCGAGGTCGAGATCGTCGACCTCGAGGGCTACACCCCCCGCCGGGTGTTCACCATCTCGGAGACGCCGGGCCCGTGGTTCGCGGTGTCGTCGCCTCTGCGCGGTCGGCAACGGCCGGCCGTCGAACGGTTCACCGACGTCCTCCGCAGCCGCTGTGCCGAGGTTCCGATCATCGGGTCCTAGGTCGCTACGCCGTCTCCGTCGACGCGGCGTCGTGGAGCCCCAGATCGGCGATGGACTTCTCGCGCATCTCGACCTTTCGGACCTTCCCGGTGACCGTCATCGGGAACTCGCTGGTGAAGTGGATGTAGCGCGGGACCTTGAAGTGGGCGATCTTGCCTCGGCAGAAGTCCTTGAGGTCGTCCTCGGCGAGCTCGGCGCCGGGCGCCAGCTGCACCCACGCCATGATCTCCTCGCCGTACTTGGTGTCGGGCACGCCGATCACCTGAGCGTCGGCGATCGCGGGATGGGTGTAGAGGAACTCCTCGATCTCGCGTGGATAGATGTTCTCGCCACCCCGGATGATCATGTCCTTGATCCGCCCCACGATGTTGACGTAGCCGTCGTCGTCCATCGTGGCCAGGTCGCCGGAGTGCATCCAGCCATCTGCGTCGATGGCGTCGGCGGTCTTCTCGGGCTCGTTCCAGTACCCGAGCATCACGTGGAACCCCCGCGTGCAGTACTCGCCGTCCTCATTGCGCTGCACGGTCTCACCGGTGTCGGGGTCGACGATCTTGGATTCGACGTGGGGAAGAACCCGCCCGACGGTGGTGACTCGGTGCTCGACCGAGTCGGTGGTGATGGTCTGGGTGGACACCGGCGACGTCTCGGTCTGGCCGTAGGCGATGGTCACCTCGGACATGTTCATCTTGTCGATGACGTTCCGCATCACCTCGATCGGACACGGTGACCCCGCCATGATGCCGGTCCGCAGCGAGGTGAGGTCGAGAGACTCGAGGTCGTCGTGGCCCAGCTCGGCAACGAACATCGTGGGCACCCCGTAGAGGACCGTGCAGCGCTCGTCCTCGACGGTGTGCAGAACCGCGCCGGGGTCGAAGGTCGGGCACGGGATCACCATGGTGGCGCCGTAGACCGAGCACGCCAGGTTGCCCATGACCATCCCGAAGCAGTGGTAGAAGGGCACCGGGATACAGAGCCGCTCCTCGTGCGTGAACGCCTGGGCCCGGCCGCACAGCAACGCGTCGTTCAGGATGCTGCGGTGGCTGAGGGTGGCTCCCTTGGGAAAGCCGGTGGTCCCCGACGTGTACTGGATGTTGATCGGGTCGTTGGCGTCGAGCGTGGCGGCGCGAGCGGCCAGGTCCTCGTCGGACACCGACGCTCCGGCCGCCAGCAGGTCCGCCCAGTCATCGGTGTCGAAGTACACCACCGTCTCGAGGTCGGGCAGGTTCAGTCGAACCTCTTCGACCATGTCGCGATACGCGGAGGTCAGGTACTCGGTCCTGGTCACCAACATCCGACAACCCGACTGGCGCAGTGCGTACTCCAGCTCGCTCGTGCGATACGCCGGGTTGACGTTGACCTGGATCGCCCCGATCTTGGCGGTCGCGTACTGGATGTACGTCCACTCGGCGAAGTTCGGCGACCACATGCCGACGCGGTCGCCCTTCCGGATCCCCCGTGCCAACAGTCCCTTGGCGACCCGGTTCACGGTCTCGTCGAACTCGGTCCAGGTCTGACGGATGCCCTGATGGACGACCACGAAAGCCTCGCGGTCGGGATGGCGGGCCACGGTCGCCTCCAGGTTCTCCCCGATCGTCTGCTCGAGCAGCTCGACGTCCGTTGCGCCCTGATCGATCGCCAGTGTCATGGCCCGGTCCCCCTCGGAGTGGAATCTGTGAACCCAAAAACGCGCGCATTGGGGTTCACAGATTCCACTCTACGCGTCACTCCGGGAGCACGACCGGGTGACGGTCGGCCCACACGTCGCCGGGCCCGGGGTTCGCCGGATCGGTCGACCCGCCGAGGTGCGTCATGATCCCCCAC
>JBCCFK010000088.1:0-14936 GCA_039029775.1 Actinomycetota bacterium
CGTTCAGCCGCGACGGCGAGGGGATCCTCGACGATCAGACCGGCAGCCGCTGGTCGATCTTCGGTACGGCGACATCAGGCGATCTCGAGGGGACCCAGCTCGACGCCGTGACCCACCTCGACACGTTCTGGTTCAGCTGGGCCCGGTTCTTTCCCGAAACGGCCATCGCCGGCTGAACGCCGTGTTCCTTCTCGTGCCTGGCACCGAGGGATCGTCTCGGTGGGCCGGTGTGGCGGTCAGTCGCCGGTGAGGCCTTGGCCGAAGCTGCGGAGGCGGTCGATGGCTTCGGGGTCGGCACCCTCGGGCATCGGCTGCGCCAACGCAGCCTTGATCCGCTCGTAGGACGCGGACTCCAGCCCACAGAGGCGGCAGTCCTCGAGGTGGGCGGCGACCAGGGGCGCGTCGGCGTCTTCCAGTTCGCCGTCGAGGTAGGCCTGGAGAACCTGACCGACCTCTTTGCAGTTCAGTTCGGCGTTGTTTCGGCGCCAGAAGCGTCGCTTCAGCCTCATGAGCTCTCCCTGGGTCCGAGGCCCGCTGCCTCGAGCTGCTTCTTGATGCGCTTCCGGGCCCGGTGGAGGCGACTCATGATCGTGCCGACCGGAACCCCGATGCGATCCGCGGCCTCCTGGTAGGAGAGCCCGTCGATGTCGACCATGACGACGACCTCCCGGAACTTGTCCGGAAGTCCTTCGAAGGCCTTCTCGACCTCGGCATCGAAACCCATGTCGACCACGAGTTCTTCCGCCGTTCGGCCACCGTCGCTGGTGTCGGCCACCCGTTCCATCGTGGTGTCGGGGTCGCGCAGCAGTTCCGGGCGCTTGCGCCGAACCCGGTTGACCTGGGCGTTGCGGAGGATGGTGAGCAGCCAGGCGCGCGGGTACCTGCCGTCGAAGCGATGGATCGCCCGATAGGCGCGCAACAGTGCGTCCTGGACGAGGTCCTCTGCGTCCGCGCTGTTGCGGGTCAGCGACATCGCCACCCGGTACATCACGTCCACCTCGGGGAGCACGTACTCGTCGAAGCGGGCCTTCGCCGCGGCTTCGTCGCGCTCCTCGGTCTCCTGCTCGGCCACGGCGAGAGACTAGTTGGGCAGGGGGAGATGTACGGAATAGGGCGGGCTTTATCTCGGGTTTAGGAGTCGTGAGCTGGTTGGAACATCGCTGGGCAATGCGGCGACTCGACGCCTACGCCGACGACGAACTCGGTGCCGACGACGTCGACCGCGTCACCGGCCACATCGTGGTGTGCGAGAACTGCGCCACGCACCTGCGTTTCCTGCTCGAGGTCCGCGCCTCGTTGCAGCGCTTCGGACCCCGGGCGTCGGTCTGACCGCAAGGGTTGTCCTGTAGTTCCAACTACGCGAATTCGGCTGATTGACGGGGTTTCGTCACTACACCGGTGTAATTTGGCTCTTGTCTCGAGGACGACCCCAGGGCCGCTGCTCGAGAGGCAGCACACATTCCCGATCTCGGGACCAGGAGGAAACCCATGAACAAGTCCGAACTCGTCGATGCCCTCGCCGCCAAGGCCGGTGTGAGCAAGACAGATGCAGACGCCGTGCTGAAGGCGCTGGAAGACGTGGTGACCGAAGAGGTTGCCGGCAAGGGCGACAAGATCACGATCACTGGCTTCGTGAGCTTCGAGCGCACCTACCGCAACCCGCGGACCGGTCGGAACCCGCAGACCGGTGAGGCCATCCAGGTGCCCGGCGCCAACGCCATGAAGGTGAGCGCCGGTTCCAAGCTGAAGGCTGCTGCGAAGGCCTCGACCTGATCAACGAGCTCTGAGAGCACCGAAGGGGACCGCCTCGCGGCGGTCCCCTTCGCCGTTTTCGAGCCCGATCTCGCGGCCCCCGGAGGCGCAGTAGGGTGCCGCGATGCCCGACTTTCCCACTCCCGCCGACGTGATCCCGCACCGAGATCCTTTCCTGTTCCTGACCGAGGTCACCGGCATGGAGGCTGGTCAGTGGGCCGAGGGGTACTGGCAGCTCACCGGAGACGAGGCCTTCTTCGCCGGGCACTTCCCTGGCAGGCCCACCCTCCCGGGCGTCCTGCAGGCCGAGGCGATCGCCCAGCTCGGTGCGTACGTCGTCCTCCTCGACGACGACTACAAGGACAAGCTCCCGCTGTTCGGCGGCCTCGACAAGGCACGATTCCGCCGCCAGGTCCTGCCGGGGGACCGCCTGGACCTCCGACTCGAGGTCGTGCGCATGTCGGCTCGCGCCGGGAAGGCCACCGGCACCGCGAGCGTCGGCGGCGAGGTCGCCTGTGCGGCCGAGTTGATGTTCGTGATGGCCTAGGGCGGCGTCACAACCCGCCGGTGTCGTGGACGACCTCGCCGCGGGTCATCGTCCACAGCACCGAGGCGTCGAGCAACGTGTTCTCACCCGTCGAGAAGGGATCGTTGCTCAAGATCACCAGGTCGGCCGCCTTGCCGACCTCGATCGAGCCGACCTCGGTGTCCAGGTGGAGTTGGCGGGCGGACCCCAGCGTCATCGCCTCGAGCGCCTCACCGAGGCTGAGCCCGTGCGACCGGAGCTCGGGCACCAGGCACGGGCCCCGATCGACGAGCACACCGTCCTCGTCGTAGATCTCGCCCTCGCCCTCACCGATGGTCACCAGCGACCACCACTGGTGGAGGGTGTTCTCGGTGAACGTCGGATAGTCGGCCTGCCATCCGATGCGGACCCCCGCGTCGACCATGTCGCGCCACGGATACAACCAGTCGAACTGCGTCGGGTCGAGATGCTGGCCCCACCAGCCGCCGATGTTGTGCCGACACGCGAAGTACTCGCCGAAGATGACCGCGCCGATGTCGTGATCGACGTAGGTTTGGATCAGTTCGGGTCGCACCAGGACGTTGTGCTCGATGCGATGCCTGTTCGGATTGCCGGAGTCGCCGATCACTTGCGCGAGCGCCCCCAGTGCCGTCTCGACTCCGACGTCGCCGATGGCGTGGACGACGACCTGGTGCCCCGGCGCATCGGCTCCGGCGATCGCCGCCTCCAACTCGTCGACGTCGAGGTACAGGTCGCCCTGGGGGCCGCCCGGGTTCAGGTCGGGCCCCGGGAGGTACGGGAAGCTGATCGCCGGGGTGGGGCCGCACGACCCCCCGTCGGCGAAGATCTTCGTGCCGAGGACCGACCACAGTGCGCCCGGGTCGCGATCGATCGACGACGCGAGGTGGGGCGCGCCGCTCTGGATCTCACCCCAACAGGTGTTGTAGGCGATCCACAGCCGGGTCCTGATGCGGAGGAGTCCCGCCGACTCCCATCGCCGCAGGTCCGCGATCGTGGCCGTCAGCGCGGTCGGTTCCCCGATCGTGGTCACGCCGTTGCGGAACAGTCGGTCCTCGACCCCGATCGGCGTCGGCTCCATCAGTTCGTCCTGATAGAGGTGGCTGTGAGCGTCGACGAAGGCCGGGATGACCGCACGCCCGCCGACGTCGATCACGTCGGGGGTCGAGCCGGCGATGAACGTGCTCAGAATGGCGGCGTCCGAGCCGACCGCGATGATCCTGTCGTCCTGGATGGCGACGGCCTGTTCGACGCTTCCCGCGACGGTGTGCACGGCGCCGTTGGTGAGGACGACGTCGGGTCCCCACCCGCACACGCGGCCGAAGATCTCGTAGCGGGCGGTCGTGCCGGCGCGGTTGATGCGTCCGACGTAGGCGAGGGTGCCCGAGGTCGCCCCGCCGGTGACCTCGGCCAACGAGAGGAAGAGGGTGGCGCCGCCGCGAAGCGGGAAGGAGCCGGTCGGCGTCTCCCTGACCGTCAGGAACGGGCCGACGTCCAGGACGTACCGCTGGGTGAAGGTGCCGTCGCCGTTGTCGCTGGTCGCTCCGGTGAGCGGGTAGCGGGAGCCGCGGGGGCCGAGGCGCCCGCTGAGCTCGCCGGTCGTCAGGTCGCTGGTGACCCGCCCGCGGACGCGGATGCAGATCTCCTCGACGTCATCGGGCTCGTCCTGTGCGTTCGCGGGGAGCGTGACGAAGATCGTCGCGAGTAGTGCCACCACGGCGAGTACCCGCCCCGCCTGAGTTCCGCCCCTCATGGACGCAAGCTACCACGCGTCGATTCGGCGGGATCGGGGATCTCGTCTTCGTCGCCACCCCGGTGGGGCGGACGGATCAGGCGCCAGGGCCGAGGACGAGTGTCCCGTTGTGGCCGCCGAAGCCGAAGCTGTTGGACAGCGTCGGGCCGGGTGTCCAGGGTTGCGGTTCGCCGGTGACGAGGTTGATCTCCGGCATCTCCGGGTCCGGCGTCGTGTAGCCGTGCGTGGGCGGGATGAGCTGGTGCTGCATCGACAGCACGACGGCGACCGCCTCGATGGCACCGGCAGCGCCCAGCGAGTGGCCCGTGAAACCCTTGGTGGAGGTCATCGGTGGTCCCGCAGATCCGAAGACCTTCGAGACCGCTTCGGCCTCGGCGGCGTCGTTCAGCGGCGTCGAAGTGCCGTGCGCGTTGATGCTGGCCACGTCGGCCGCCGTGATGCCGGCGTCCTCCATCGCCAGTTCCATCGACCGCACCGCGCCCGAGCCGCCGGGGGAGGGAGCGGTGATGTGATGCGCGTCGGCGGTGGAACCCGACCCCAGCACCTCGGCGATGATCGTCGCTCCTCGCTCGACCGCCATGTCCCAGTCCTCGAGGACCAGGATGCCCGCGCCCTCGCTGTGCATGAAGCCGTCGCGGTCGACGTCGAACGGCCGAGAGATCCCCTCGCCGGACGTCGCCGTCATGTTGATGAACCCCTGCTTTGCCACCGGGCTCTTCGCGGCTTCGGAGGCTCCGGAGATCACCACGTCGCACTTGCCGAGACGGATCAGGTCGGCGCCACGGCCGATCGAGTGTGTCCCGGCGGCACACGCCGTCACGGTGTTCTCGCAGGGGCCCTGGAAGCCGTACTTCATCGAGATGGCGGCCGGCCCGGCGTTGGCCATCATCATCGGCACCAGGAACGGCGAGACCCGACGCGGGCCCTTCTCGAGGAAGTTCTCGATCTGAGCCTCGAGGGTCTCGATGCCGCCGACGCCGGTACCGACCCACACGCCGATCTTGGCGGGGTCGGCGACGAGTTCACCCGCCTGCTCGAGCGCCTCGTGTGCGGCGGCGAGAGCGAAGTGGGTGAACTTGTCGGTCCGACGGGCCTCCTTGGGGTTCTCGAAGAACGGCGTCGGGTCGAAGTCGACCACGTCGAAACCGTGCTCCGGGGGTCCCGCAAGGAGCCCGTCCCAGAACGCGTCCTTGCCGATGCCGCAGTTGGCAACGACGCCAACGCCGGTGACGGCGACGCGCCGCATCAGAGCTTGCCGACCACGAGGTCGAACGCGGCACCGACGGTCTCGATGCCCTCGAGCTCTTCCTCTTCGACGGTGACGTCGAACTCTTCCTCGAGCGCCATCACCAGCTCGACCAGGTCGAGGCTGTCGGCGTCCAGGTCGTCGGCGAAGGAGGCTTCCTTCGTCACCTGGGCCTCCTCGACCGAGAGCACCTCGACGGCGCACTTCTGGAAGCGGGCGAACTGTTCGTCACTCACGGTATTTCTGTCTCCTTGGTGGAAGGTGGGTGCGGGATCGGGTGATCACGAACCCATGGCGAGCCCGCCGTCGACGGGAAGGATGGCACCGGTGATGAAGCCGGCGTCCTCGGACGCCAGGAAGGCGACCGAGGCGGCGATTTCATCGGGCTGAGCGAAGCGTCCCAGCGGAACGACGCTCAGGATGCCTTCCTTCTGGTCGTCAGTGAGGGCGTCGATCATATCGGTCTGGACCGGGCCTGGAGCCACGATGTTCACGGTGATGTTGCGGCTCGCGAACTCCTTGGCCAGCGATCGCGAGAGGCCGACGAGGCCGGCCTTGGACGCGGCGTAGTTCGCCTGTCCGGCCTGGCCGCCGAGGCCGACGACGGAGGACACGAAGACCATGCGGCCCCAACGGCCCTTCATCATCCCCTTCACCGCCCGCTTGGCGACGCGGTAGCCCGAGGTGAGGTTGGCGTCGATGACCGAGGTGAAGTCGTCCTCGGACATCCGCAGGACGAGGCCGTCCTTGGTGATGCCCGCGTTGGAGACGAGGACCTCGACCGGACCGAGCTGCTCCTCGATCTGGGAGAACGCGCTGTCGACGTCGGACTCGTCGGTGACGTCGCACTGGACGGCCAGGAGGCGGTCGTCCTCGGGCGGCGCCGATCGGTAGGTGACCGCCACGCGGTAGCCGAGGTCGGCCAGGCGTCGGGCGACGGCGAGGCCGATGCCTCGGTTGCCGCCCGTGACGAGTGCGACTCGGGCGTCGCTCACCGCGCACCCCAGCGCAGGACGGCGCTGGCGGAGGTCATGCCGGCGCCGAAGCCCACGAGCAGCACGAGGTCACCATCGTCGACCCGGCCGTCGTCGAGGGCGTCCGCGAGCGCCAGCGGAATCGACGCGGACGACGTGTTGCCCGTCCACTCGAGAACCGAGGCCGCGCGTTCGGCGGGGAGACCCAGCTTCCTCATCGCGCTGTCGATGATGCGGATGTTCGCCTGGTGGGGCACGACCAGCTTGATGTCCTGCGCGTCGACGCCGGCCCGTTCGATGGCCGCCTCGGCCGAGCCGACCATGGCCTTCACCGCCTGACGGAAGACCTCCTTGCCCTCCATCTTCATGGGCTCGCCGATCTCGGCGTAGAGAATGTGGCGCAGGCTGCCGACGCTGCCGAGATCCCAGCCGAGCAGCTGACCGGGCCCCTCCGTGGCCTCGAGCACGACCGCGCCGGCACCGTCGCCGAACAGGATGCAGGTGCCGCGGTCGGTGTAGTCGGTGATCCGGCTGAGGGTCTCCGAGCCGATCAGCAGCACCTTGTCGCACCCGGCGCCGATGAGGCCGTGTGCGGTCACCAGGCCGTAGACGAAGCCGGAGCACGCGGCATTCATGTCGGTCGCGCCACACCGCAGCCCGAGTTCGTTCTGCACGGTGGGGGCGGTGCCGGGCACCTGGTCGTCGGGCGTGGTGGTCGCCAGGATCAACATGTCGATCTCTTCGGGCCCCACGTCGGCCATCGCCATGGCCTTCTGCGCTGCTTCGATGGCGAGGCCGCTGGTGCTGCCACCGATGCGACGTTCCCTGATGCCCGACCGCTCGACGATCCACTCGTCGGTCGTGTCGACCATCTCCTCCAGGTCGGCGTTGGTCAGGATCTTCTCGGGCAAGGCGGTGCCGTAGCCGGTGATCCGGGCCCCACGCATCGGGGTGTCGTGCTTCTTCATGGGTCTCAGCCTCGGGTTCGCAGCCAGGCGATCGGCTGGCTGGCGGTCACTCGCTCGCCCTCGACGGCGAGGAAGCCCTGGAGTTCGCCGGCAAAGGCGCTCCGGACCTCGATGCCGTTCACGTGGCCGAGCAGGCGGCCGGCCTCGATGATCGTGCCGGGTTCCTCGTTCTCGACGGCGGTGAAGACACCGGCGCAGGGCGAGACGACCAGGCGTTCGGTGGCGAAGAGCGTCTCGCCCTCGAGTGCGGAGGCACCGCCACTGCTGGGCTGACCCGACACCGACTCCAGGAGGGCATCGATGTCCGCGGGCGTGTTCACCTTCAGGTTGGCGGCACCCTTCGCGGTGCGCTTCACGGTCCCCGTCAGGACCGTGCCGGGTCCCAGCTCGACGAAGGTGGTGAATCCCTGGGACTCGAGCTCGTTGAGCGTTTGGCGCCACCTCACCGGGCTGGTGAGCTGAGACGACAACAGTGCCGGCCAGTCGGCGGCCGAGCCGTGGCCGATGGCATCGACGTTGGCGTACACCGGGTGGTCCGGATCGCGGAAGTCGACCTGGTCGATCGCCTTGCGCAGGCGATCGCGGGCCGGGCCCATGAACGGCGTGTGGAATGCGCCCGAGACCGGCAGCGACATCGCTCGCTTGGCGCCCAACTCCTTGGCCACGTCGCCGGCGGCGGCAACCGCGTCGGGCGACCCGGCGATCACGACCTGACCCGGCGCGTTGTAGTTCGCGACCCAGACGTCGTCGTCGATTCTGTGGCAGGCACTCTCGACCTTGTTGTCGTCCAGGCCGATGATCGCGGCCATCGTGCCCTCCTGCGCCTCCGCGCAGACCTGCATGGCTTCGCCCCGCTCGTAGACGAGCCGGACGGCATCGTCGAAGTCCAGTGCACCCGACGCGGTGAGGGCCGAGTACTCGCCGAGCGAGTGGCCGGCGTGTGCGGCGGCCTCGACGCCGATGCGCTGGACGGCGTCGTACACGACCATCGACGTCAGGAACGTCGCGAGCTGGGCGTTGCGCGTCTCCTTGAGCTCGTCGTCGTCGGCCCGCAGCAGCAGGTTCTCCAGATCTCGTCCCGAGGTCTCGGCCGCGTCCACGACGAGTTCCCACGAGGGGTGGTCGACCCAGGCCTCACCCATGCCGGATTTCTGTGAACCCTGGCCGGGATACATGAAGACGATCATCGTGTGGTCACTACCTCTCGGGCGCGGGACTGGAGGAGAACGGAGGTCATGGGCTGGACGGACGCGCCAGGACGAGATCGCCGGGCGTTTCCGTTTCGACCATCAGTGTGGTCGGCAGGTTGCATTCTGTGGCGCATGTCACCGGGTGGGTCGGGCGGTCCTCGGCGCCGTTCCCGATCGGGTCAGGACCGGTCGAGGGGTCCCGGGCCGTAGGTGGCCCGGTTGGCGGCGATGAGGCGATCACGGACGACGGCGATGGCGACCGAGATCAGGGCAGTTCGCACGAGTCGACGGAACAACCGCCGTGGAGCGGACATGCGGGAAATCTAGGTGTTGGAGCGCCCACGTGCGAGAAAAGCCGCCGCGCGGGGCCTCGGCCGCCGCGCTGGTACCGTCGTCCTCATGTTCCGGACGATCATGGAACGCCTCCGACATCGGCGCGAAGTGCGGCGGATCTCGCGGAGCCATCGCCACGGCGGTCGTCGCTCCGGGGGTGGCACCGGCGCGGATTCGCGCCAG
Organism: Actinomycetota bacterium; assembly: GCA_039029775.1. GTDB lineage: Bacteria > Actinomycetota > Acidimicrobiia > Acidimicrobiales > UBA8592 > JBCCFK01. The sequence continues at coordinate 8,944 of JBCCFK010000088.1, forward strand.
GGGGCGCGCGCCCGTGCCGAGTCCGAGACCATGGGCCGCCAGGGCGGCTTCGGGGACGGATAGGCTTCGCACGCCCACTCCTGCGTGAGTGGCCACCGGCCCGGGTGGCGGAATTGGCAGACGCGGGGGACTCAAAATCCCTTTCCCTTCGGGGAGTGCGGGTTCAAGTCCCGCCCCGGGCACGACGGACGCTCGGCTGGAGCGGCGTCGTCGCCTGGCCCGATACCGCCACCGGGAGCGATGTGGGGCCGCGGAACATGGGGGTGGGCGAGCGAGTGACGGGTCCGACGAGGTCGATGGTCCCGATGCGGGCCGCGAGCTCGCGGAACGTGACCTCGGCCTCCAAGCGGGCCAGGCCGGCGCCGAGGCAGAAGTGAGGCCCGTGGCCGAAGCCGAGGTGTGGGGGACCATCGCGGTCGGGGTCGAATCGATGAGGGTCGGCGAACGCGTCCGGATCTCGATTTGCCGCACCGACGATCACGCTGACGGTGGCGTCGGCCGCGATCGGGACACCGGCGAGCTCGGTGTCGTTCACGGCGGATCGCTGCACCACCTGAGCGGGGGAGTCGTAACGGAGCACCTCCTCGACGAATGCGGCGGTCGAGTCGGGGCAGGCCCGCAGACCGGCGAGCTGGTCGGCGTGCGCAGCCAGGACCAGCAGGCCGTTCCCGAGCAGGTACGAGGTCGTGAAGCTCCCGGCCACGAGGAGGGTGAACAGGAAGACCCGGAGCTCCACCTCGGTCAGGTGCTCGTCGCCGTACTCGGCCCGCGTGAGCAGGGAGAAGACATCGCTCGCACCGCGAAGCTCTCGGTCGACCAGGTTGCGGTCCATCCAGGCGGTCATCTCCACCAGGGCCGCGTCGATCTCCCGCTGATCGGCCTCGGTCGGGTCGCCGAAGACCCCGAGCACCATGGCGCGGGCCCAACGGACGAGACTGTCGTGGTCACCTTCGCCGACGCCGATGAGCTGGGCGATCACCATGGCGGGGAGTCGGTCGAAGACGTCGCGTTGGATGTCGCCTCCACCTGCGTCGAGCAGGCGGGTCAGCATCGGGTCGAGGGCGGCCTCGACGAAGCCCCTGAGCTCGCCCACGCGCCGAGGGGTGAACGCTCGCGACACGATGCGCCTGAGCCGGGCGTGATCCGGGCCGTCGAGACCGATGATCGGCACGACGCTGGACACGCCGTCGTGGGCAGCGGCGTCACCGACGATGCGGGCGGCCACCGCGCGGGAGTCGAAGGTCGCGGGGTCGGCCAGCACCCGGCGCGCCAAGGAGTGGCCCAGGACGACCCACTCGTCGTGGACCGGGTCCCAGACGACGGGGCCGTTCTCACGGAGCTCCTCGTAGCGTCGGTACGGATCGGGCTCGGCGCCGACCCGGTGGAGATCGACGGCCGCCATCACGACCGCACTTCGATCGCGGCGACGATGACGCCCGCCGCGTCAACCATCAGCTCCTCGAGGTCGGAGCCGCTCCCGTCGTAGAGCCATTCGGTGATCGTGGCGTTCGACAGGGCGTTCACCGAGAGCGCCAGCATCGCGGGCGCATGGCGCCCGTCGACGTCGCCGCGGACGATCCCGCGCTCGAAGAGCTGTTCCAGGCTCCGCCGGGCGCGGGCCAGAGCGACCTGCCCCGCGTCACCCTCGTTCATGCCGACCTGGAGCCGAGCGACCTCACGGAAGATGCCGCGGAAGTAGTCGCGGTCGAGCTTGATGCCCGCCCCCATCTGCCGGAACAGCTCCACGATCAGGTTGCCGGTGGTCTCATCGCTGTCGAGCGCCTGGTCGACCATCGACTCGTAGAACGACATCACCCCGGCCAATGTGGCCTCGACGAGACCGGCCTTGGAGCCGAACTGATTGAACACCGTCGCTCGCGAGGTCCCCGCCGCCTCCGCGATGTCCGCGACGGTGACGTTGTCGAAGCCCCGTTGGGCGAACAGCGGGCGGGCGGCGGTGAGGATGCGGTCGCGCTGTCGCCGATGGTGGTCGGCTCCTGCCATGTATCAGACGCTAGTCCAAATTTGGATCCCCGTCTAGAAACCGCACTCCCGGTCGACCGCTTCGGTGCCGGCCCGATCGGAGGCGGGGTCGCCTGGCAACAGATCCGCTACGGCGACGTCGGCCGGGGGCTACTCGCCTCGAGCGACGGCGACCGCCGCGTCGATCTGCGCCTGGTCGAGCCCGCAGTCGAGGCCTGCCTGCACGACCGGCACGATCGCCTCGTCGCTGAACGTCGCGATTCCCGAAGCCAACAGGTCCGACTCGCTGACCCGGGACAACAGCGTCTCTGCGGTGCAGACGGCCTGCTGCGGGTCGACGTCGACGCCGACCAGGAGATCGAACAGGGTCCCGTCGATCAGCCCGGCGGGACGTTCGGTCCCGAACTGTGAGACGTCGATGCCGGGCGGCGGCTCTTCGCCCTCGTCGGGTTCCGGTGTCGGTGTCGGCGTCGGTGTCGGCACCGGCGTCGGTGTCGGCGGCAGTGCAACCGCTTCATAGGAGGCGTCCTGGGCCTCGCCCGAGTCCGTGTCGGCCGCCAACAGCAGCCCCAGGCCGACGGCAACCAGGATCAGGCCGCCGATCACTCCCGAGACCATGTGTCCACCGTTCGTGGCGACCGCGAGGCGCACGCTGCCGGGCGCCTCGCTCGTCGCCAGCCATCCCCGCTCGTCCGCCCAGACCATCAGCGGTGGCATCACGATCAACGCCGCCAGCAACGCGACCGCGACGTTCATCGTGACGATGATCCCGAAGTCGCGCAGCAACGGCAGCGCGGACCCGATCAACACCGCGAATCCACCGATCGTGGTCGCGGCGCTGGTGAAGAAGGCTCGGCCCGTGCGCGCCGCGGCCCGATCGGTGGCCTCCCGGGCCGGGAGCCCCTTCTGCCGCTCTTCGACGTAGCGGCCGAGGATCAGCACGCTGAACTCGGTACACGTGGCGATCACCAGTGGCCCGCCGACGGTGGTGAGGGGGCTGAGCGTCAGCCCGAACACGCCGACGATGAGGTTGGAGACCCCGACTGCGAGTGCGACCGGTACGAGGGCGAGCAGGGCCCGCCAGATGCTGTTGTACCGAATCGTCAGCCAGACGGCCACGATCACCAGACCGAGATACGTCAGGATCGCCCTGTTCGCCGACAGGTTCTCGAGCAGGCCGACGCCGACGACCGCGAGGCCGGACGGGACGGCTCGCAGCGCCTGCTCCGACGAGTCGATGCCGACCAGCAGGATGCTGTCCGAGGGCAGGTCGACCGCGTCGATTCGGGCCTGGAGGTCGGCTTCGAGCTCGTCGATGAGCTCGGCGCGTTCCTCGAGGCTCGCGGACGCGAGTCGCAGGTTGACCTGCGTCGCCGTGCCGTCCTCGTTCAACAGCGCACGCCGCACCGCGGGAGGCATCACGTCCACCGAGGCCGCGATGTCCTGCGGGGTCGGGGTCAGCAGCGATCCGCCCGGGACCATGATGATCTTGCCCATCGTGTTGACCATGCTCGAGGTCGAGACGACCTCCGGCCGTTCCTCGGCGGCCAGCGTGAAGGCCCAGAGCACCTCGTTGACCTCGTCGGCGAAGACGTTGTTCGCCTCGACCAAGACTCCGAGCGTGCTGGCGAATCCCGTCTCCTCGGTCAGGCGGTCGAGGTCCTTCACGGTCTGCGAGCCCTGGTCGACCCACTCGATCGGGTCGCTCTCGATCTCCACGTTGCCCTCGACCGCGACGCCGAGCCCGAAGACCAGGATCGACGCCACCATGAAGGCCGGTGCAACGCTGGTGGAGAGGCCGCCGAGCTTGACGACGATGCGCTCGACCAGGGAGTCGCCTCGCACCTCCGTTCGGTCGGTCCACTCGCGAATGCCGAGGATCGCCGTCGGGAACACCACGCCGGTGACCAGGAGCACGACCACGCCGATGGCGAGCAGCACGCCGAAGTCGCGGATCATCGGCACCTGGGAGACCTGCAGCGCCAGGAACGCCAGCACGGCGCCCACGACCGCCGCGATGAGGGGCGGGACGATGTTGGAGAGCGTCTCGGCGATCGGGTGCTCGTCGCTGTCGAGCACCACCTCCTCCTCGACGCGGTTGTGGACCTGGATCGCGAAGTCGATGCCGAGGCCGATGAGGATGGGCAGGCCCGAGATCGTCACCAGGGACAGGTCGATCCCCAGGTACCCGAGGATCGCGAACGCCCAGACGACGCCGATGACGACTGCCGCGAGAGGAAGGAGACGCCACCGGACCCGGAACATGAAGACCAGCACGAACGCCATGACGACCAGCGCCGCGACCCCGAGCGTGAGCATGCCGCCCTGCAGGTAGTCGTTGATGTCCCGTAGGTAGACGGGTGAGCCGGTGGGCGTGACCTCGAAGCCGTCGAGCTCGGCGGTGTCGATGACCTCGATCACCGCGTCGGTCCCGTCGGTGAGCGCGTCCAGCGTGGCGTTGCCCTGGAGCACGACGCCGCCCACCGCCGTCCGCGAGTTGGGGAACGTCGACGCGAGTGAGAGGCGGATCGAGCGACTGTCCGGATCGGTTGGTGGGGTGACCGTGCCCGCATCGCTCGCGAAGCCGGTGTTGTCGTAGATCAGCAACTGTGCCCACTCGGGGTCGCCGATCACCTGGTCGTCGGCCGGGATGCCGCCGAGCCGACCCAGGCTGACACCCACGTCCGCGGCGCGGGCCGCGGCTCCGTCCGGATCCGGATCGCGGCCCTGGGCGGACAGGAGCGCGTCGCGGCCCGGGCCCTGGATGAGGGCGTCGCTGTACTGCAGGGAGACCAGGGGTGTGATGACCGCGGCCGCCTCGGGGATGCGCTCCAACTCGGTGGTGATCCGCTCGAGCTCCGCCAGGTTGCCGCCGGAGAAGAGGTCCTCGATCCGGGCGTCGGGATCGGTGGCGCTGAAGAGGAGCACAGCGGTCTCGCCGCCGAACTGGTCCTGGAATCCGACGTTGTCGATGGCGATCTGGGAGTCGCTGTTGAGGTAGCTGTCCTGCCCGGTCGCGAACTCCGAGCGAGCCAGTCCCGGGATCATCGCAGCGGTGATCGCGGCGATGACGACGACCACCGTCACCCACCGTTTGCCCAGCTCGATTCCCGATCGTCGCCAGAACCTCTCCACGGTTTCCCCTCTCAGACGCTCGCCGCCGGCCGGTTGCCGACCACCACCATGACGGCGTTCCCCTCGGAGCGCCAATGGGGGTGGGCCGCGACCCGTTGACCTGGGGTTTCAGCCCTGGACGAGCTCGCGATCGACCGGCCCGACGACCACGGGTGTGGCGCTGGACGGCCGAGGTCGGCGCTCGCGCTACGGTCGCCGGCCATGGCGCATCGGGTCGGGATCATCGGGTTGGGCACGGTCGGCTCGCGGTTCGTGGAGCAGTTCGGGTCCCATGACGCCTTCGATCTGGTGGCGGCCTGGGACCACGACGCGGCCGCGTGCGCCGACCACGAGGACCGGGTGACGATCGTGGCGAGCGCCGAGGACGTCGTCGCCGCCTCGGAACTCGTCTACATCGCCGTCCCGCCTCTCTTCCACGCGACGTACGTGGAGGCGTGCGTCGGCGCCGGCCGGGCGATCTTCTGCGAGAAGCCGCTGGGCATCGATGTCGCCGAGAGTCGCCGTCTCGTCGAAGCGGTCGAGGGCAGCGAGCGGCCCGCCGCGGTGAACTTCGTCTTCGGGGCGGCTCCGTCGGCTCGTCGCCTCCTCGACGAGATTGCCGGAGGCGCCATCGGTGACATCGTGCGAGCCGATCTGCGCTTCCACTTCTGCGAGTGGCCACGGGCGTGGCACGCGAGGGCCCAGTGGCTGACGCGGCGCGATCAGGGCGGCTGGGTTCGGGAGGTCGCCTCCCACTTCGTCTTCCTCGCCGAGCGGCTCCTCGGTCCGCTGTCCCTGAGCGACGCGGTGGTGGGGTATCCCGACGGCCCCGACGGTCACCTGAGCGAGCGATGGGCCGCGGCGGAGTGGACCGGCGCGGCGCCGCTGACGATGGC
>JBCCFK010000089.1:0-14652 GCA_039029775.1 Actinomycetota bacterium
GACAAGGACTACATCGTCGCCAACGGCGAGGTGAAGATCGTCGACGAGTTCACCGGGCGCATCCTCGACGGTCGCCGGTGGTCCGACGGTCTCCACCAGGCGGTGGAGGCGAAGGAAGGCGTGAAGATCAAGGAGGAGAACCAGACCCTCGCCACGATCACGCTCCAGAACTACTTCCGTCTCTACGACAAGCTCGCCGGGATGACCGGCACCGCCGAGACCGAGGCCGCCGAGTTCTACAACACCTACGGCCTGCACGTCGTCCCCATCCCGACCAACAAGCCCGTGGTCCGGGACGACCAGGTCGATCTCGTCTATCGGTCGGAGTCCGGCAAGTTCGGCGCGGTGCTCGACGACATCGTGGCGCGCAACGAGGCGGGCCAGCCGGTCCTGGTGGGCACGATCTCGGTGGAGAAGTCCGAGCTGCTCGCCGGTCTGCTCGAGAAGAACGGCATCGAGCACTCGGTGCTCAACGCGAAGCTGCACGCCCGCGAGGCCGACATCGTGGCCCAGGCCGGTCGCCTCGGCGCCGTGACCGTGGCCACCAACATGGCGGGTCGCGGTGTCGACATCGTGCTCGGCGGCAACCCCGAGGGTCTGGCCGAGCGCGACGTCCTCGCCGAGGGCCTCGAGTTGGAGTCCGAGGACGGGCAGGCCCGGTTCGACGAGCTGCTCGCGAAGTACGAGCCGCAGTGCACGGCCGAGGGGGAGAAGGTCAAGGATCTCGGCGGCTTGTACGTCGTCGCCACCGAACGCCACGACTCACGTCGGATAGACAATCAGCTCCGAGGGCGATCCGGCCGCCAGGGCGACCCGGGGGAGAGCCGCTTCTACCTCTCGCTCGAGGACGAGTTGATGCGCCTGTTCGCCACAGGAGCGATGGACTGGGTGATGAAGCGGGCCCTGCCCGACGACCTGGCCATCGACTCCAAGATGGTCACCAAGGCCATCGAGCGGGCCCAGAACACGGTCGAACAACGCAACGCCGAGACCCGCAAGAACGTCCTGAAGTACGACGAGGTCATGAACGAGCAGCGGCGCGTGATCTACGCCCGCCGGAATCAGATCCTCGAGGGCGCCGACCTTCGCGACGAGGCGCTGGAGTACCTGGCCGAGGCCGTCGACGCGGCGATCGGCACGTACTGCGTGTCCGACTTCAGCGAGGAGTGGGACCTCGAAGGCCTCGCCAACGAGCTGAACGGCCTCTGGCCGAACGAGTTGGCGGCCGAGGACCTGAGCCACGCCGAGACCACCGACCAGATGTACGAGAAGGTCATGTCCGAGGGCGTGGCGTACTACGAGGAGCGCGAGGAGGAGATCGGCGCCGACATTATGCGCCAGATCGAGCGCCAGGTGATGCTGCGAATCATCGATCAGCGCTGGCGCGAGCACCTCTACGAGATGGACTACCTGAAGGAAGGCATCCACCTCCGGGCGATGGGCCAGAAGGACCCGCTGACCGAATGGCAGCGCGAGGGTTTCGAGATGTTCGGCACGATGATGGCGTCGATCGCCCAGGACTTCGTCAAGTACGTGACCCACATCCAGGTCAACGACCAGGGTCAGGAAGCGCAGCCCGCCGACGAACAGTCCCAGGCGACCAACGTGGAGGAGTCCGGTCCGGACGAGTCAGCCGGCGCAGAGCGCATGGCCGCTGCGGCGCAGGGATCACCGATCGACGACGCCGACATGCCCGAGGTGGTCGAGGAGAACGAGGCCCCGAGCAACACCCCGGTCGTGAAGTCCGACTTCGAGAAGACGGGCCGCAACGAGCCCTGCCCGTGCGGTTCGGGCAAGAAGTTCAAGCACTGTCACGGCTGACCGGGCGCTTGCCGCAGGCCCGCCCCGTGGGTCACCCCCCCCCAGGGGTCGTTGGGGGATTCCCAGGAGAGACGTCGCCGGTCGAGTTCGGTTCCATTGGAGCCATGGAAGCAACGACGACCGCACCGCACGCCTCGAGCCTCCCGGCTCCTCCGCCGCCCCCCACGCCAGGGACCCGAACCGACGTGGCGGCGGTGGAAGGACCGAGCTGGGCGCCCGTGGCCGCCACGGTGGTTGCCCAGACCCGCTGACGCCCCCCATCCCGGGAGGGGCCGCGGCGCGACGTCACACTGGACCCATGACGCCGACCCCTGTCGCCGACCTCGATCGATCCCCGGGAGCCCGGTGGGTCAACCTGATCGTGAAGGTCGCGCTGGTGGCGTCGTTCGTGGTCGCCATCGGCCTCGAGCCGAGCACGGTGGAGGGCAAGGCGATGGGGTTCCGTGCTCCGCTGTTCCTCGCCCCCGCCATCGTGGTGCCGCTCATCGCCCGGTACCGACGATGGGAGACGTACCCGCACGTGGCCGACGCCCTGGTGTCAGCCCCGTTTCTGCTCGACACCCTCGGCAACCTGCTGGGCTTCTACGACGACTACCCGGTGACCGACGACGTCCTCCACGCCGTGAACTGGGTGCTGCTCGTCGGAGCGTTCCACGCGTTCCGGTTCCGCAACGTCACCCACAAGCGTGAGGCGATCCTGCTGGGGTACGGCTTCGGCGGGCTGGCCATCATCTGGTGGGAGGCGATGGAGTGGGCGGTCTCCGAGGACGGCTGGGGTGGCGCCGACGGATTGTCCTTGACCTACGGCGACACCGTCGGCGACCTCGTGCTCTCGAGTACCGGCGGGCTCGTCGGGTCGCTGATCGCCGTGTGGTGGTTCCTGCCGGCCCGGTCCGGAACCCGCTCGGCGGCCGACGCCGGGGGTCTGACACCGGTGCCCGGCGATGGGGGAGCGCGCCGGTAGCATTGCGTGGCTATGGCTGACGTCAACGACGAGCTCGCGAACGCCAGGAAGCGCCTGGCCGAGGCCGAGGGCTACCTGCGCATCGACGACATCCGCGACCGTCGGATCGAACTCGAGGACCAGGCCGCGCAGCCTGACCTGTGGGACGACATGGACCGCGCCCGCAAGGTCAACCGCGAACTCGCCGAGGTCACCGAGGACACCGACCTCTTCGACCGTCTGACCCAGGAGGTCGAGGACGTCGAGACCATGGTCGAGCTGGCTGCCGAGGATGCCGATTCCGGGCTCGACGACGAGATCGACGAGGCCCTGGCGTCGCTGACACGCGAGTTCGATGATCTCGAGCTCCGGGCCCTGTTCACCGGGGAGTGGGACGAAAAGGACGCGGTCTGCCAGATCCAGTCCGGCGAGGGCGGTACCGACGCCCAGGACTGGGCCAGCATGTTGTTGTCGATGTACAAGCGGTGGGCCGACAGCCGCGGCCTGGACTTCGAGGTGATCGCGATCTCCGAGGGTGCCGAGGCCGGCATCACGTCGGCCGAGTTCATGGTCAAGGGGCGTCGGGCATACGGGATGCTCCGGTCCGAGCACGGCGTGCACCGCCTCGTCCGGATCTCGCCGTTCAACAAGGAGGCGAAGCGTCAGACCGCCTTCGCGTCGATGAGTCTGGTGCCGTTCTTCGAAGAGGTCGCCGACGAGGTCGAGATCGACGAGGGCGACCTCCGCATCGACACCTACCGGTCGTCCGGCGCCGGCGGTCAGCACGTCAACGTGACCGACTCCGCGGTGCGGATCACGCACCTGCCGACCGGCGTCGTCGTCAGCTGCCAGAACGAACGCAGCCAGCACCAGAACAAGGACCGGGCCATGCAGATGCTGGCGGCACGGCTCCTCGACCTGGAACACCAGAAACGCGAGGAGGAGCTGGCCGCGATCAGCGGCGAGGCGAAGAAGGTCGGCTTCGGCAGCCAGATTCGCTCGTACGTGATGCAGCCGTACCAGATGGTCAAGGATCTGCGCAGCGAGCACGAGACCGGCAACGTCGATTCGGTTCTCGGCGGCGATCTCGACCAGTTCATCGAGGCGTACCTGCGCTGGATGCGGGCCTCCGGCGACCCGGACGCCGAGGAGTGACCGTCACCTTCCCCGCGACGGGAACCACCACACGCGGTGGTACCGTTGACTTTCCCGTGGCGGGAGTCCGCGTCCCCGCCGCAGCGCCCTCATGATCAAGCTCGAGAACGTCACCAAGGTCTACAAGGGCGAGGTCCTCGCCCTCCACGAGGCCTCCTGCGACATCCAGAAGGGTGAGTTCGTCTTTCTCGTGGGCCCGTCGGGTTCCGGGAAGTCGACCTTCCTCCGCCTGCTCAACAAGGAGGAGGACCCCGACAAGGGCAAGATCTTCGTGGCCGGCAAGGACATCGGCAGCCTCAGCCGCTGGCGGGTGCCCTATCTCCGCCGCAACATCGGGAGCATCTTCCAGGACTTCAAGCTCCTCCCGAACAAGACGGTCTCCCAGAACGTCGCCTTCGCCCTCGAGTGCATCGGGCGTCCGAAGCACGTGGTGAAGACGCAGGTGCCCGCGATCCTCGAGCTGGTGGGGCTGCAGAAGAAGATGCACAACCTGCCCCACGAGCTGTCGGGCGGCGAGCAGCAGCGTGTGTCGATCGCACGGGCGTTCGTCAACCGACCGCTGATCCTGCTGGCCGACGAGCCCACTGGCAACCTCGACCCTGCCACCTCGGTGGGCATCATGCGCCTCCTGGACCGCATCAACCGCACGGGCACCACCGTCGTCATGGCCACCCACGACCGCGGCATCGTCGACACGATGCGCCGCCGCGTGGTCGAGCTCGACGGTGGCCAGATCGTCCGTGACCAGGCACGGGGCGTCTACGCGTAGGCGCCTGCTGACATGGCACTGAAGATCGACTACGTCGTCCGCGAGACGGGCCGCAACCTGCGGCGCAACCTCACGCTGACCGTCGCCTCCGTGCTGACTGTCGCTGTGTCGCTCAGCCTCCTCGGCGTCGCCCTGCTCCTGCAGAAGGGCGTGGCCAACGCCACCGACCGGTGGGAGGACGGCGTCGAGTTCATCATCTTCCTCCAGCCGGACATCTCGACCGCCCAGGAGGACCGGATCGAGGAGCTCCTGGTCGATCAGCAGCCGATCCGGGTCGAGCGGTACCGCTTCGTCAGCCAGGAGGAGGCCTTCGACGAGTTCCGAAACGAGCTCTTCGCCGGCCAGGACGAGATCACCGACCTGGTGACCCCCGACATCCTCCCGCCGTCCTTCCGAGTCGTGCCCACCGAGCTCGACGCCGACCAGGTCGAGGTCCTCGCGTCGTCGTTCGAGGGCGAACCGGGCGTGCGCAAGGTGATCCGAGCCACCGAGGAGATCAAGAAGCTCGAGCAGGCGACCGACTTCGTGCGCTGGATCGTGCTCGTCGCCGGCGTCGTCCTGCTCGGCACCGGTCTGCTCCTGATCCTCAACACCATCCGGATGGCGATGTTCGCCCGACGCCGCGAGATCGAGGTGATGAAACTGGTCGGTGCCACCAACTGGTTCATCCTCGTGCCGTTCATGCTCGAGGGGACGATCGCGGGGATCGTCGGCGCCGGCCTGGGCACGGGTGCGGTGTACGGCGCCAACAGAGGCTTCGAGCGCTGGCTCGCGGACGATGACGTGCTCGCCATCCTGCGATCCTTCGCGGTGGAACAGGGCGAGGTGTGGGGCATCGGGCTGTTGTTGCTCGTGCTCGGCGCCGCGGTCGGCGCGATCGGCTCCGCGATCGCGGCCTACCGGTTCCTCGACGTCTAAGCCCGCGCATGGGTTGATCGACCCAGGGGCCGTATGGCCCATCTCGGCCAACGCGGGCGAAGTGGGACCTCGCCGATGCCGATGGCTTGGCAATGCAGCGCCTCCTCTCCGCCCGATCCCGCACCCTGTGGGCCGCGCTGCTCGTTTTCGCCCTCCTCCTCGGTGAGACCGCGGTCGCGCAGGAGGACGCTGGCGAGGACCCGCCCGCCGACGAGGAGGTCGTCGACGAGGCGGCCGAAGGTGACGACGGCGAGACCACCAAGAAGAAAAAGAAGAAGAAAAAGAAGAAGAAGGACGACGAGGTCGAGTGCGAGACGCCTGAGACCGAGGAGCCGCCACCCGAGCCCGACCCGGACGACGAGGACGACGAGGACGACGACGAGGGCGAAGGGGACGACGAGGACGAGCCCGCTGTCGAGGAGGAGGAGGAGACGTGCAAGCCTCGCTGTGAGGACGACCAGGTCGACCTCTCTCCCGACGAGGAGGAGGCCACCTGCGTCGATCAGGCACGTCTCAACCAGCTCCTCAGGCAGTTCGAGGCCGCAGCGGCCGAGGAGGCGCGCGCGCTCGAGGAGCTCAGTAGCCAGCTGGAGCATCTCGAGGATCTCAACGGCCAGCTGGATGCGTTGCGCGAGCTGTTGGGCGAAGTCCAGGTCCGCCTGGGGGCCGCACGCGCAGATGCCGCCTACGCCAGGATCCGCGAGGAGATCGCCGCCGAGGGCCTCGACGACGTGGAGGCCGCCCTCGCGCAAGAAGAGGACGAGCTCCGCAACCAGGCCGTGCAGGCGTACATGGGTGGCGATGACGTGGAGCTCGCGACCTCGGCGGCGCTGCTCGAACTCGACAACTACGTCGATCTCGAGACAGCACGTGAGTACGCCTCGGCGGTGATCGACGACCAGCTCGCGACCGTCGATCGCGTCGATGCGCTCAGGGCCGCGGTCGAGACCCTCACCGAGGTCGTCGCCGCCATTCGCGACAGCGCTGCGGTCCGCGCCGACGAGGTCAGCGGGATCGAGACCCAGGTCGACAGCCTCATCGTCACCCAGCGCGAGCTCGTCGCCGCCGCAGAGGCCGAGGCAGAGGCGATCGCCGAGCGCATCGCCGAGATCCAGGCCCGCAAGCAGGCGTACGCCGAGGAGCTGCGCGTAACGGGCGCCGGCGGTGGCGCCATCGGCGCGCTCCTCAACCAGCGGAGCATCGAGCTGGAGTACGAGGCGCCGGAGCAGCCGTTCGAGACGCTGGCGATGCCGCTCCTCAACACCCGACTCGGGTCACCCTTCGGGCCGCGTGTGCACCCGATCTTCACCGACACGCGGCTGCACACGGGCATCGACATGTCCGGTGCGGCCGGCGAGCAGATCCTGGCGTCCGCGGACGGCATCGTCGTCTACGCCGAGGAGACCGAGGGCTACGGGAACGTCGTCGTGGTCGACCACGGCAACACCATCGCGACCCTGTACGCCCACATGACCGCCGACGCGGTCTGGGTCGGACTCGAGGTGGTCGAAGGCGACCTGTTGGGCTTCGTCGGCTCGACCGGATACTCCACGGGCCCGCACCTGCACTACGAGGTGCGGATCAACGGCCAGCCGGTGGACCCGATGCCATATCTGAAGCTCTCCGGGTGAGGAACCCGCGGTCCCCGTTCCGCCGGAGTCGGCGTTGCCGAACTAACCTCCGGAGGCCGTATTGGTCGTCATGAAGGGGACGCTGGCATGCCGCAGGAAGTGCGTGGGGTTGTTGCGAGGGAGCAGGGGGCGCCGGTGACGGTGGAGACGATCGTCATCCCGGATCCGGGCCCGGGAGAAGCGGTCGTGGCGATCCAGGCATGCGGGGTGTGCCACACCGACCTGCACTATCGGGAAGGCGGGATCAACGACGAGTTCCCGTTCCTGCTCGGACACGAGGCTGCCGGTCTCGTCGAGTCGGTCGGCGAAGGCGTCACCGAAGTCGAGCCCGGCGATTTCGTCATCCTCAACTGGCGTGCCGTCTGTGGCGAGTGCCGGAGTTGCCTGCGAGGCAAGCCCCAAATCTGCTTCGCCACCCACAACGCCTCGCAGAAGATGACGCTGACCGACGGCACCGAGCTCAGCCCGGCGCTCGGCATCGGGGCGTTCGCCGAGAAGACCCTGGTGGCCGCAGGGCAGTGCACGAAGGTCAACCCGGAAGCCGGTCCGGAAGCGGCGGGGCTCCTCGGCTGTGGCGTCATGGCCGGCATCGGCGCCGCGATCAACACCGGTGGGGTCGGACGGGGTGACTCGGTCGCGGTGTTCGGATGCGGTGGCGTGGGCGACGCGGCCATCGAGGGTTCGCGGCTGGCAGGCGCTCACACGATCATCGCCGTCGACATCGACGACACGAAGCTGGAGTGGGCCAAGGAGAAGTTCGGGGCCACCCACACGATCAACTCCTCGCGCGAGGACGCCGTCGAGCGCATTCGCGAGCTGACCGACGGCAACGGAGCCGACGTGGTCATCGAGGCCATCGGGCTGCCCCAGACCTACGAGCAGGCGTTCTACGCACGGGATCTCGCCGGCACGGTCGTCCTCGTCGGCGTGCCCACGCCCGACATGAAGATCGAGCTGCCGTTCATCGAGATCTTCGGTCGCGGTGGGGCGCTGAAGAGCTCGTGGTACGGCGACTGTCTCCCCAGCCGGGACTTCCCGATGCTGATCGACCTGTATCTGCAGGGCCGTCTGAACCTCGACGGCTTCGTGTCCGAGACCATCGACCTCGATTCGGTCGAAGCGGCCTTCCACAAGATGGAAGCGGGCGAGGTCCTGCGGTCGGTCGTCGTCCTCTAGCGGAATAGCGACCGCCCGCCGTCCGGTTGGTCCGGGCATGGACATCAGCGAGCTCCCTCGTCCCGTCGGCTTCGTTCTGACGGGTGGAGCCTCGAACGGCGCAACGCAGGCCGGGATGCTTCGCGCACTGCAGGAGGCCGGTGCCGTCCCCGACCTGGTCGCGGGGACCTCTGTCGGCGCACTGAACGGCGCGGTCGTCGCCGAGGACCCCGACCTCGGAGCGGCGCGCCTGCTGGGGATCTGGTCGGAGCTCGAGACCAGCGACGTCTTCACCGACGGTGTCATCACCAGGCTCCGGAACCTGGTGGGGACCCGCCGGTATCTCTATTCGGGTCGGGGTCTGCGGCGCTTTGCGGCCGGGCACCTGCGAGCGACGTCGTTCGACCAGCTTCGGCTGCCCTTCGTGGCGGTCGCCACCGACGTGTTGGGCGGCCACGCGGTGACGCTGTCGAGTGGGTCGCTGATCGACGCGGTGGCCGCCTCGGCCGCCATCCCCGGCGTCCTCCCCAACGTCGAGATCGGCGGGCGGCTCCTGATGGACGGTGGGGTCGTCGCCAACGCGCCGGTCGACGCCGCAATGGAGATGGGCGCGGCGTCGCTGGTGGTGCTCGACGCCGGCTATGCGTGCCATCTGACCGATCCTCCGAGTCATGCCGCGGCACGCATCCTCCACGCGACCTCGGTGATGATCCGCCGCCAGGTCGAGATCCAGGTGCTGGAGGCCGCCGAGCGGGTCCCAGTGGTCGCGCTGCCGCCATTGTGTCCGTTGCGCACATCGCCACTCGACTTCAGCCACGCCGCCGATCTCATCGGCAAGGCCTACGAGTCGAGCCGCGCGTTCCTCGCCGACCTCGAGGTCACCGGTGTCGGCCTCCACGGCAAGCTGCACAGGCACGCGGTGGCCTGATCCGGCTGCGAGCTACCCCTGGCGATCGGGCCCGGCTCGTTCGATGGTGAACCGCACGATGCACCGTTGGTCGTCGACCATCGCCTGTCGGTACTCGTTCCAGTCCGGGTGCTCGCCACGCAGGGTCCGGTAGTACTCGACCAGCACGTCGAGGGCGTCCGGGAGGTCGATGATCTCGGTGGTGCAGTCGAGCTGGACCCATCGTCCCAGCCATGCGTCGGGAAAGACACAGAGGTGGCAGCGGGGATCTCGCCGAAGCTGCTTGACCTTGTAGGCGGTCTGGCGGGTGCTCATCACCACCGTGTCGTCGACCACGGCCAACGTGACCGGTGACATCTGCGGCGAACCGTCCCGGCGGCGGGTGGCGATGACCGCCCGGCTGTTGTCGCGGACGTAGTCGAGGCCTTCGGCGATCTCCATGCCAGGACCCTAGGGGAGGGGGCCGACGGGGGGCGGCGGTTCGATGCACGAACACGCAACGGCGGGTCGTTCGTCGCTGATCAGCACCCCGAGGGAGAACAGTGCGGTCAGAACGAGCCAGGCCGCCGTCCGTCGCATGCCTGCAACGGTAGATGCGTCGTCCTTCGGCTTCGGGTCGCCCGGTCTCAGAGGTAGTCGGCCAGGACCGCCTGCAGGGTCCGGCGCAGCAGGGTCTCGCGATCGATCGGCGTCGCGAGGGAGTCGCGTGTGCTCGCCGCGACCTGCGAGTCGTCCACCGCAGCCCACAAGGTCGTGCTCGCCAGTTCGTCGGGCACCGCGTCGGGCGGGCGCAGCGCCAGAACGAGGAATCCGCCGACGCAGATCAACAGCGCACGCAGCGCGTCGCGGGCCTGGTCGCCCTCGATCCCGGCCGCGGTGAGCTCGCGGGCGAGCGCGATCTCGAGGTGCATCTCCAGCGCTGAGGTGGCGCCACTCGCGTGTGCGAGCTTCATCACCTCGGGGTGGGCCAGCGCGGAGTCCCACACGGCCATCGCCGCAGCCACGACTCGTTCAGCGGCGTCGTCCCCGGTGACCGGTCGGGCGGCCAGTTGCTCGGCCTGGCGCTCGATCAGGGCCAACACGACCTCGTCGCGGCTGCCAACATGCCAGTAGACGCTCGTGGCCGTGACGCCGAGTTCGGCCGCGAGCTTCCGCATGGTCAGTGCTTCGGCGCCACCGGCCTCGACCAGACGCAGCGCGGCGTCGACGACGTCGTGCCGGTCGATGCCGGCGTGCCTGGTGCTTCGTGCCGTTGCTGCCATGGGAAACTCTCGTCGGATGGCTTGCCCGCGAGGACCGGCCATGCAACAGTGTTCTAGACGGTATGTAACACTGTTGCAGACCCATCCGTCAACAGCCCGTCAGCACAGCACCGGTCGAGAGGGGGAGCAGGTGTCCACGTCGTCCACGAAGACGCGCCACTACGCGGCCCGCCCCGATGCCGACGCCGTCGATCTCGCCGCGGGAGCTGCCGGTCCCGTGTGGCGGGACACGATGGAGGGTCGGTATCTCAGCGACCTCGATGCGGTCGCCGCCGTGCTCCCGCCGCCACTGGAGCCGACCGAGGACCCGACCGTCAGGGTCTCGATCGCCACCGGGACGAACCCGGATGGCTCGTCCTTCGGCGAGGGACGCGTCAGCGTCCAGGCTCGTCACGGTTCGGTCGTCGGGGAGTACCCGTTGCTCGTGGTCACCGACACCGAGCAGGCTCTGATCGAGGCGCGGGAGCGATTCGGCGACCCGGCCCATCGAGGTGTCATCACCGGCTCCATCAAGGACCGGCGCATCGAGAAGCGCATCAGCCGAAACGACCAGCATGTGGTCCACCTGGTCGGTGTCGTCGAAGGACCCGAGGCGCCCACGCCGGCGACGCGGACGGAGTTCAGCTTCCGCGTGCGGCGTGCCCTCGACCAGGCCATGGGTCTCGCCGAGGATCCGGAGTTGGTCATCGTGACCCGGACCGTCGAGGAGCGCCGCGCCGCCACCGTCGGCGGCATCGTTCGTCTCGGCGGCACGCCGTTCGATCCGATTCGAGAGCTGCCGATCCGCAAGACCCACGGTCTGCGGATCGCACAGCAGTTCGTGACCCTGTCCGCTCGGTCGGCCGGCACCGTGCCCGCCGACTCACACCGTCCGTACCTCCACCACCGATACGACCCCGCCCCGGTCACCGACCGGGCCGACTGACCTCATCCGCTCACTTCGTCCTCACCTCAGCCCTCACCTGGAGCCAGCCATGACCACCGACCTAAACACCAGCAACGACCCGTACATCATCGTGTCGTCGGACACGCACGCAGGCCTCCAGTGCGAGGACTACCGGCCGTACCTCGAGTCGTCGCTCCACGCCGAGTTCGACGACTTCCTGGCCGAGAAGGAGGCCAATCGGCGCCTGCAGGAAGAGGTCAACGGCGAGTACATCGCCGAGTGGGAGGGCCAGAACGCCGACGGGCTGCGGGGCGCGTACGACCCGGACGTCCGAGACAAGGAGCTCGACGCGGACGGGATCGCCGGCGAGATCATCTTCGCGGACGGTGACGCGGTGACCGGCATGGAGTCGCCGCCGTTCGGTGCCGGGCTCGCCGCGGGCCAGATCACCGACGCCCGCCAGGCCTTCGGCGGGGCGCGGGCGCACAACCGGTGGCTCGAGGAGTTCTGCGCCACCAACCCGCCGCGGCGCGCCGGTGTCGGCCTCGTCCCGATCACCCACAGCCCCGACGAAGCCGTGAAGGAGGTCGAGGCCCTGGCCGGCAAGCCGGGCATCAAGGGGATCATGATCCCGACGATGTGGCACGACTTCCCGAATTACGGGTCCGACCACTACGACAAGGTCTGGGCCGCATGCGCCGAGACGGGTCTCGTCGTCCACACCCACTCGGGTGAGGCCGACTTCGCCAGCTACGGCGACAACGTGGCCATGTACGTCGCCGAGGTGCCGTTCTGGTGCCACCGGGCGCTGTGGCAGCTGCTGTTCAGCGGCAAGTTCGACAAGTTCCCGGGCCTCAAGTACTGCGTCGTCGAGTGTGGAAGCTGGTGGGTGGGGGACCTGCTGTGGAAGGCCGACGTGAACTTCGGCGCCAGCAAGAAGATCAAGAAGATGAGCAGCCGCATGAAGGGCCTGCTCTCAAAGCTGCCGTCGGAGTACTTCGGCGAGAGCGTCTTCATCGGCGCATCGACGATGAGCCGCCACGAGATCCGCGAGCGGCACCGCAACGGCATCGACGCCTTGATGTGGGGGACCGACTACCCGCACCCCGAGGGGTCGTGGCCGCACACCGTCGAGCGGCTCGAGAACGACTTCCGTGACGTCTCGATCGAGGACACCCGACGACTCCTGGGCCTCAACGCCATCGAGTGCTACGACCTCGACGTCCCCGGCCTCACCGAGATCGCCGCCAAGGTCGGCCCGACGCCCGAGCAGCTCCACCAGGATCCGACGCTGCGGACGTCGCCCACGGCCAAGCGGGACGCCCGCTGGTGGTTCGACGACTACAACATCGAGTGGCGCGGCTCCGAGAGCGGCCACTGAGACCTCATCGAGCCCGGCCCGACACCTCCGCAGACGACAGGACACCCACGCAATGAGCAGCCACCTCACCGACGCCGACGTGCTCGCCGAGCACCACATCGTGATCTCCGCCGACAGCCACTGCGGCGCCGACGTCCGCGACTACAAGCCGTATCTCGAGGAGAAGTACCACGCGGACTTCGACGAGTGGGCCGACGACGTCGAGGCCGCCATGGCCCGCCAGGCCGAGCAACTCAAGGGAGCCGGCCGGTCGACCCGCAACGTCGGGATCGACGGCGACCCCGAGGTCGACGGCGACCGCAACTACAGCTCCGAGCGACGCCTCCGTGAGCAGCAGGAGGACGGCGTCGTCGGCTATGTGCTGTTCCCGAACACCCAGCCGCCGTTCGCTCCGCCGTCGTCGACCCAGTTCGAGGCGCCGGCCTACAGCGACAACTTCGACCACCGGTGGGCCGGCCTACGCGCCCACAACCGATGGCTGAAGGACCTGGTCGACGAGGCTCCCGTCCAGCGCGCCGGCATCGCTCAGATCTTCCTCGGCGACGTCGAGGGTTCGGTCAAGGAGATCGAATGGGCGGCCGAGAACGGCCTTCGAGGCGGGATCCTGGTCCCCGGCGCGCCGCCGGACTCACCCTTCGAGCCGCTGTACTCCAAGAACTACGACCCGATCTGGGCGGCCGCCGAGGCGAACGACATGACGCTGAACCACCACGCCGGTGGTGCGACCCCCAACTTCGGCAGCTACTTCCCGGCTTCGCTCGCCGTCTTCATGCTCGAGGTCACGTGGTGGTCCCAGCGGGCGTTGTGGCACCTGATGTTCGCCGGCGTGTTCGAGAAGTTCCCCGAGCTCAAGTGGGTCAACACCGAGACCGGAACCGCCTGGGTGCCGGAAACGCTCGAGCGACTCGACAGCTTCTACCACCGCATGAAGTACTCCGAGTTCGGGAGCGAGTCCATCTTCGGCGGCATGGCCGTGGCGGGCATGTCGCTCAAGCCGAGCGAGTACTGGACCCGCAACTGCTACGTCGGCGCCAGCTTCCTGCGCCCGACCGAGGCCGAGGTCCCCCGCGACATCGGGATCGACAACGTGATGTGGGGGAGCGACTACCCCCACATCGAGGGATCGCACCCGCACACCCACGAGCACCTGCGTCTGACGTTCTCCGATCTGCCGATCGAGGAGACCACCAAGATGCTGACGACCAATGCCGCGCGCGTCTACGGCTTCGACCTCGAGGCGCTCGCGCCGCTGGCCGAGCAGTACTGCCCGACCAAGGGACAGGTGGCGACGCCCATCGACTACAGCGAGATTCCCGATCGGGCCAAGGGCTGTCCCGGCATGAACCCGCTCAACCAGGTGCAGGACGTCGCCTGATGTCGGACGGACCGGCGCCGCTGGAGATCGACGGCTCCGTCTCGGTCGTCACCGGAGGTGCCAGCGGGATCGGCAAGGGCATCGTGCGCGCGCTCCTGGAGCGTGGATCGACGGTCGTCGTCGCCGACATCGAACAGCCGGTGATGGACGCCACCATCGAGGAGTTGGGGGACCTCGGACCGGTCTCGGGATTCCGCACCAACGTCGCCGACGACGCATCGCTCGAGGAGTTGGCCGCCCACGTCTTCGACACCCACGGCATGTGCAACGTGCTCGTCAACAACGCCGGCGTCGGATCGGGCGGTGGGGGCAAGGTCTGGCAGAACGAGCCGAACGACTGGAAGTGGTGCTTCTCGGTCAACGTGTTCGGTGTCGCCAACGGCGTGATCGCGTTCGTCCCGCGAATGATCGAATCGGGTCAGCCCGGCCACATCGTCAACACCTCCTCC
>JBCCFK010000090.1:0-14606 GCA_039029775.1 Actinomycetota bacterium
CACGGCATAGAGCAGCAGCGGGATCGCCAGCGCCACGCCGCCACATGCGAGATAGATCTCGATCGGCATCAGAACTCCACCTTCACGAGCTTCTTCAACCAGACAGCGCCTGCGATCAGCGCGAACACGGCGAAGCCGAAGACGACCTTGCCGGCGGTCTCGTCGGTCATCGAGTTCATGTACTCCGGGTTGGAGATTCGGACCCACCCGGCCACCAGGATCGGCAGGGCCAACAGGATGAACGCCGAGACCTTGCCCTCGGCGCTGAGCGCCTTGACCTGATCCCGGAGTCGGTTGCGGTCGCGGATCGTCTCGCCGACGTTGTCGAGGATCTCGGCGAGGTCGCCGCCGAGCTCGCGGTTGATCGAGATCGCTCGCACGACCCAGATGAAGTCCTCGGAGTCGGTCCGGTCGGCGATGTCGTACAACGAGTCGACCATGTCTCGGCCGATGCGCGCTTCGGTCACGGCTCGGGTGAACTCCTCACCCGTGGGCGCCTCGGCCTGCGAGGCCACCGTGTCGATGGCCTCGACCACGCCGTGGCCGGCCCGGAGGGAGCCGGCCATCAGGATCAGAGTGTCGCCCAGCTGGTTGGCGAACGCCTTCTGACGCTTGCCGGCCTTGAAGTTCAGGAACAGCTTGCCGCCCACGGCGCCAAGCAGGAGACCGACGAGCGCGAAGATCGGGTTGCCGAAGTAGAAGAACGAGCCGATCCCGAGGGCGATGGATGCGCCGGCGACGGCCATCAGGTACTCGCCGGGGCGCATCTCGAGTCCGGAGCGCTCGAGCGCGGCATCCAGCGCACCTCGCTTCTCCTGCTTCTCGAGCATGCGATCGGCGAAGCCCGAGGCTCGGTCGGCGAAGGTCGCCAGGCCACTGCGAGGTGTCGCACCCTTGTTCGGGCGGAAGTTGAGGCGCTCGAACGCCGAGGTCGTCTTCGGTTCCGCAGAGAACACGAGGAAGAGCGCGAGCAGCACACCGGCGAAGAGCGCACCGACGCCGATGTAGAGGGCGTCCTCGGACTGGAGGATGGAGTCGCTGCCGGGGACCACGCTGATGAGCGGGTTGCTGGTGTCGACGACGGGGATCTCGTTCAATGAGTTCGGGTCGAGACCGCTGACGTCGACCGAGGTCGTCCGGCCGCTCTCGAAGTCGACGTTCGCCCGGGCGAGGGCGATCACGCCTCCGGCGTCGACGGTGATCGACAGGTCGGCCTCGCTGAGGCCCGATGAGCGGTAGCTCAGCACGTACTGGTTGCTGAGCCGACTCGCGATCGAGGCGAAGGTGGCCTGGAGCGAGTCGGCGTCAGACGCCGGCACGACCTGACCGTTGACCTGAGCCGCGAGCGACTCGAGACCGGAGAAGTCGGCGTCCGCGCTCTCCAGCGTGATGGCGTAGAGGTTCGCCTCTTCACCGGCGATCGCGCCCGAGGCGTCGTTCAGCGTGGCGGAGCTGGCCGTGTCCTTGCCGTCCGAGAGCACGACGATGAACCGTCGGGCGTTCGCGTCGGGGAACTGTGCGGCCGCCAGGTCGAGGCCGTCGTACAGGGCGGTCTCGCCACCGGCGTTGAGGCCGTCGATCGCGGCATCGATCTCCTCGCGGGAAGAGTCGAAGGGCGCCACGGCCGATGCGGTGGCGCCCAAACCGACCACCGCGACGTTGGTCTCCTCGTCGAGGAGGGACACGAACTCCTTGGCCGCGAACTGCGCGGCGGCCAGCGGTTCACCGGACATGCTTCCCGAGGTGTCGACGACCACGACGACCTCGAGGCGATCGCGGAGCTTGGCCACCGTCGCCTCGCGGCGGGTGCCGTTCTCGGTCAGGGCGAAGGAGTTGGTCGTCAGGTCGTCGCCGGCCAGCGCACGCGGCACGGCCAACAACACGTCGACCACCGGGAACTCGGCGTCGTCCACCGACACGATCTGGATCGCCCGGTCGCCATCGTCGACGATCGTGCCGACGACGTCACCGTTCGAGTCGAGCGCGGGGTCGGTCTCCTTGTCGACCGGCTCGTTGGACTCCTCTGCGGGCTCCTCGGGAACCGGCGTGGGGGGCGGCTCGGCGCCGCCTTCGCCCGGCTTGCCCTGCGCGAACGCCGCGCTGGGCAACGCCAGCACGGCGAGCAACACCAGGGCGACCAGGGCCGCGAGAGGTCGACGTTCCATCCGTTGCGGGGCGCGGTCCGAACGGGCCATGGAGATCAGCGGCGCCGCTGCGGAGCGAGCTGCTGTGGGGATGCGAAGAGCTCAGCGGGGAGCTCGATGCCGTGATCCTGCAGTCGCTCGGTGAACATCGGGCGGATGCCCGTCGCGTCCAGGCCACCGGCGAACTTGCCGTCGGCGGTGAAGCCGGCCGAGTAGTCGAACTTGAAGAGGTCCGCCATCGTGATGCGCTCGCCCTCCATGCCGACGATCTCGGTGATCTGTGTGACGCGGCGGCTGCCGTCGCGGAGACGGGACAGCTGCACGATCATGTCGACGGCGGAGGCGACCTGCTCGCGGATGGCCCGGACCGGCAACTCCATGCCGGCCATGAGGACCATGGTCTCGACACGGGAAAGCGTGTCTCGCGAGTTGTTGGCGTGGACCGTGGACAGCGAACCCTCGTGACCGGTGTTCATGGCCTGGAGCATGTCCAGGGTCTCGCCGCCACGACACTCACCGACGACGATGCGGTCCGGGCGCATACGGAGGGAGTTCTTGACCAGGTCGCGGATCTCGACCGCACCCTTGCCTTCGACGTTGGGCGGGCGGGTCTCGAGCGTGACCACGTGGCGCTGACGAAGCTGGAGCTCGACGGAGTCCTCGATGGTGACGATGCGCTCGTCGTCGGGGATGAAGCCCGACAGGAGGTTCAGCATGGTCGTCTTACCGGTACCGGTACCACCGGACACCAGGATGTTCAGCCGTCCGAGCACGCAGGCCTCGAGGAAGTCGGCGGTCTGGCGGGTGAATGCGCCCTTGTCGATGAGGTCCTGGACGTCGAGCTTCTTCTTGGCGAACTTACGAATAGTGAGTGCAGGGCCCCTCACCGCCAGCGGCGGGATGATGGCGTTCACACGAGAGCCGTCGGGCAGGCGGGCATCACACATGGGGGACGACTCGTCGATGCGACGGCCGACCTTGGAGACGATGCGCTCGATGACCCGACGCAGGTGGTCGTTGGAGACGAACCGAGCGTCGGTCAACTCCAGACGGCCACCGCGCTCGATGTAGATCGCGTCGTCGCCGTTGACCATGACCTCGGACACGCTCTCGTCCTGCAGGAACTGCTCCATGGGGCCGTAGCCCAGGATGTCGTCCTTGACCGCGGTCACGAGGCGCTGACGCTCCTCGGGGCTGAGCGGGACCGACTCCTGCTTGATGGCCTCGTCCAGTTCCTGGGCGACCATCTGCTGGAGCTGTTCCTTGCTCATCGACGAGTCGTAGAGACGGGAACCGAGGCGACGGAACAGCTGCTCCTGGGCCCGGGTCTTGAGCACCTGGAAGGGATCGAGGGGCCGGTGCACGGCGTCGTCCTCGGGCTCAGGGGCCTCGACGACCTCCTCCTCCGCCTCTGTCGCCTGTTCGTGCTGAGGCAGATGACCGTCCTCGCCCGCCTGTCGCAACATCGCTCCGAGCTTCATCGCTTCCCCTTTCGATTGCGCTTGCCGCGGCCGTCGTCGGCCTCTTCAGGAAGGAAGAGGTCGACCAGTTCCTGCATCGCCCGCGCCGCCGGATCCTTCTGGTTGGCGACGAGGACGGGATTGCCCTGATTCGTGGACATCACGACACCCCGAGAGCTCGGGATCTCGACCGCGGCCTCGAGGCCGACGGTCTGTTCGATGTCGCTCGTGCGCAGGCCCACTCGCGTGCCCGCACGGTTGACGGCGAAGTGGCGACGCTGGCGCGTCATCCCGATCGTGTCGAGCGTCTCCACCTGGCGACGCATCGCCCGCACGCTCGGCACCTCCGAAGAGGTGATCAGCACGAGATCGGTGGAGAACTCCATCGCCGTGATCGCGTGGTCGTCGATGCCCGACGAGGTGTCGATGACCACGTAGTCGAAGATCCCGACCAACAGGTCCAGGATCGCCTTGATCTGCTGGGTGGTGATCTCGGCGGCGTCGACGAGCGACTGCGGCGGAGCCAGCAGGAAGAGCCCCGACGGGTGCGGGGTCAGAAAGACCTTGAGGGTGGTGGCGTCGAGGACCGAGGCGTTCAGCGCTGCATCCGCGAGCGTCTGCTCCGGCTCGATACCGATCGTGGAACCACAGTCACCGAACTGGATGTCCAGGTCGACGAGGACCACGTCGCCGGGCGAGGTGGCGTTGAGACCGAGCGCCAGGTTGGTGGCGACGACGGTCTTGCCGCTGCCGCCCTTCGCCGACAACACGGTGACGACCTTGTTCTCGCGAGTGGCGGCCTCGGCGACCGGGCGCGCCGTCTTCATGCGGTTCGCCGCGGTGAGCAGTCGATCCACGGCCTCGCGGATCTGGTCGCCCGACGCGTTGGGCGGCACGACCTCGCGGACGCCGAGGCGCATGGCCCCCATCAGGAGGTCCGGTGTGGCCGGCGCGATGATCAGCGTGCCGACGTCGGGCTGTTCGCGGTCGAATGCGCCCGCCCACTCCAGGGCGACGGCTTCGGGGACGCTCGGGCCGATGATGACGATGTCAGGCGTCGGCTGGATGGTCGCCCGGACGACCTCGATCGGCTGCGCGTCGCGCCACGCCGGATCCCACTTGCGCGAGATCTCGACGCTGGTTCCGACCAGTCCCTGCAGGAACGGGACGAAGCTCTCTTCGGGCGTGAGCAGCAGGATCATCTGAGATCAGGGTCCTTCGAAGACGTCAGAGAGGGTGACGATGCTCGTCGGGCCGGTGTCGTCCTCGGTCTGCTTGGCGAGCCAGAGCTGCCCATACTGGGCGGAGAAGACGAGCCGCTCGACGTCGCCGGGCTCGAGGGCGAAGGTGATGATGAAGCCGGTCTGCGGTGCGAGCACCGTGGACCCGGTGTCCTCGCCACCGAAGCTCGGCACGGCCTCGGCCTGCACCTCGACGATGAGGGCGTTGTGGATGATGATGTGCGTCGCCTGCTCGGCGTTCGCACCCTGGAGCGTCGAGCCCGGCAGGGCCACCAGCTCGTCGTCGATCTCCACGATGTCGCCGTCGGGCGGCTCGTAGTTGTCGAACGAGGCGACGACGGCGACGGTGTCACCGGCGTCGATGATGCCGCCGAGCGCCTGCTCGGAGGCGAAGCGCACGGGGATCTCGAGATGCCCCTCGGGCACCTCCACCCGGCGAAGCGGAATGTCCTCGCGTCGGATCTCCGCCTCGGTGGGCAGGACCCAACGGTCACTGACCAGAACCTCGCCGGCGAAGATGTCTGCGTTGGAGGCAAGCCCGTCGAGGCTCGTGGTGTCGGTGACCGCGTTCGAAGGTCGTGTCTCGACCGGTCGCTGTTCGGCGGCGATGTAGGCCCCGACATCTGCACCCAATGTCCCCTGCGGGATCTCGGACTGCACGATGTAGACCGTCACCAGCTCTTGTCCGGCCGTGGCGCGATCCTCCGCGCCCTGAACGAACCCGATCAGCACGAATGTGCCGACACCAGCGAGCAGCAGAGCTGCGACCAGTGCGATGATGCGTCGTTTCATTTACGTCTCACTCTCGTGTGTCCCGCACGACATCACGGCTGCAATCGGCAGCGTCTGGCCGGAGTTGAGCCATTGGACCGAGGCTGAATCACCCGGACCGCGGCCCCGACGCGCCGGTGGCGTGGCCTCGTCGGCCACGCCACCGTCACAGTTCTTCGACGCCGTTCCGTTGCCCCATGGTGGTCGAGCTCGGGCGGCGTCTCGACAGGTTGGGAGTTGCGTCTGGATTCGATCGTGTCGGCGCCGTTGCCGACCATCGGACTCAGGGGATCAGAGCCCGTTGTTGATCATCTCCGTGTTCGTCTGGTTGTACAGCCCCTCGGTCTTGGTCCCGAGGAGGTTGACCGTCACCAGGATGACGGCGGCGATCAATGCGACGATGAGTGCGTATTCGACCGCCGTGGCGCCTCGCGCCTGCTCACTCATCGAAGTCTTCTGGTACTCGTTCATGGCACCTCCCTCGCCTCGAACTTCGAACGTGACGCGAACGGGCCGGGTCGCGTGGTGCAACCCGGCCCGTCACGCGTTCGCTTTCCAGTCCGTGAGGATCAGGGCAGGTTGTTGCTGACCTTCTGGAAGTTGGTCGAGACCTTCTCGCCGAGGGTGGCGACGATGCCGATGATGATGGCGGCGATCAGAGCGACGATCAGGCCATACTCGACGGCGGTGGCGCCACGCTCTTCCTCGCGGAGAGCGGCGACGGCCGAGGTCATGCGGACATATGCATTCAGCACGGTGTTCATTGGGTAGTGCCCCTTGTTCAGTGTGTGTCGGGTATTTGGTTTCGGGTCAGGTCACGCCGTCGGCAGCCGCTTGGTCGGCTCGATGCCCTTGGTCGGAGCCTCGAGCCTTTCCCTGGCGGCTGGCGACGTACCGTCACACACCGCGGCAGGATTGGCAGGAAACCCACCTCGTGCGAACCTCTCGACGTGGTTAGACCCTTTGTTGTCAACACCGGTCGCCCGGCGCTAGTAGGGCAATCGGTGTCCCACGGGGTGACTTGAGGGGCTTTGTCGAAACGGGTCCTTTGACTCAAGATTTTCCGCCTCGGACCGGGTGGAATCCCCCCGCGAACGCCGATCCGCATGAGCCGTCCGGGGCCGACCGTGTGTCTCAGGTCGGTTGGCACGGGTGGCGTCGCCCCCGACGAAACCCCGGTTTTTCGGGTCAGATGTGCGGTTCGGCGCCCGGTCGTCGCCGACCGCCCGTCAGGTCTGGCAACCCCTACACCACCAGGTCGACCGAGGTTGATCGGCCCCCTGCCGGAACCGCTCGATCGTGACCCCACAACGCCGGCACCTCTCGCCCTCGCGCCCGTAGACCGCCAGGCCTTCAGGGACCGTTTGCCGGGCCCCGGCGCCGAGGTTCGCGAGGAGAAGCTCCGAAGCGAGCGCCAGCAGTGCTCGCCGCTCGTCGACCGGGATGTCACCGAGCGCCCGGGCCGGATCGACGCCGCGGAGATGGAGGACGTCGCACTTGTAGACGTTGCCGATGCCCGCGGCGACGCGCTGGTCCAGCAGGGCCACGCCGATCGGGGTCGCCGGGTCGAGGAAGCGGTCGAAGCGCGCGACCGCGGCGTCGATGTCGGCGTCGGGAAGGCACAGGTCGGGGCCGAGGTGGGTGAGCTCCGCGTCGGGGTCGGACCCGACGGTCACGTCCGGCGCGTTGAAGCACACGGCGATCCAGTCGCCCGTCCCGATGACCACGCGTGCAGTCGACGGGGCCTTCGTCCAACGTTGGCCGGGGCGATAGGCGTGCCAGCTGCCGGTCATCCGTAGATGCACGCGGATCGACAGTCCGCCCGAGAAGTCGACGACCAGGTGCTTGCCGACGGCACGCACGTCGTCGACGATCTCGCCCACCTGGGGCAAGGGGCCGGTCAATCGGGTGACGGCGAGCCTGGTCACCCGCTCGCCCTCCAGCATCGGCCGGAGGCGGTTGACCACACGGTGGATGGTGTCGCCCTCGGGCACCGGACCTCAGCTCGTGGCTGCGGCGCGACGGTCGACGCGTGCGACCAGGCCCTTGTAGCCGCGCGTGAACCCGGCGGCCAGGAGAGTTTCCGCGGCCGCCGACTCGCCGGCGGCGGCGCCGTCGATGCGCGCGATCTCGAGATCGCCGATTCGTCCATCCCGCACCGCGGCGAAGAGGGGTTCCGCCCACCGGTCGGCGTCGACATCGAAGGTGACCAGCGACTTGCCGCCTCGCTCGACGTATGCGGCGGCTCGGCCGTCGACCAGCACCACGTGGGCGCCCGCCTGCCGAGCCGGCCGACCTTCTGCGGCGGGCCAGGCGAGAGCGGCCCCGTAGGGCTGTGCCGGATCCGTCGCCGCCAGGATCACCGGGGCCTCGTCGTCCCGTTCGGACCGCTCCCGAAGGCGATCGACCGCCCCGGGAAGCGCGAACTGCGCGGCTCCGAGGCCCGCCACGAAGTAGCCGCGCCGCACCTTGCCCTGCTCTTCGAGCGCCTTGAGGACGGGGTAGATCCCTGCGAACCCACCCTCGTTGCCTTCGGCCAGGACGGCCTCTCGCGTCACCACGCCGTGACGCTCGAGCAGCTGCAGCGCCCGCGCGTGCGCCGCGATGGTCGGCTCGACCGTGCCGTCGATCAGCGACGACACGAGAGACCACCGTCCGGCTGCCGTGGGTGGTCCGACGCGTCGGATCTGTCCGGGTCGCGGCCTGCGAGGCTTGGCGGTCCCGGTACTCCGACGGCCCGCGACAAGCGTTCGCAGCGGCGCCATCGTGTCGTTGGTGACCAGACCCGCCCAGACCAGGTCCCACAGGGCGGCCAAGACGGTGGCATCGTCGGTGGCGGCACCGGCGGCAGCGCACGCGGCGACGAGATCGGGCCAGAAGGAGGCCCCGGAGGACTCGAGGTGCGTGAGGATCGCGTGGTGCTCGGGTCCGTCCGGCACCTCGTCCTCGTCGGGCGGCGGCAGGATCGCCAGGTGGTCCCTGAACGCGAGACGCACCCGACCGTCCTTCGCGCCGACGGCGCCGGATCCGACCCAGACGACTTCGCCTGACGTCGAGAGCTCGTCCAACATCGAGGACCGATAGCCGTCGACCCGAGCCGGGAGGATGTCGGACTCGAGGGCGGACGCCAGGAGCGGGGCGCCCTCGAGCACCGCGAGCGCCTCGGCCACCGCGTCCACGCCGCGACGACCACGACCGATGCCCTGCCATCGGGGCAGGAATCGGGCCAGGGCCTCGGCGTCGACGGGCTCGACCTCTTGACGCAACGCGGCCAGCGACCGCCGCCGGAGGCGGCGGAGGACGCCCTCGTCACACCATTCACGCTCGACGCCGCCGGGGCGGAACTCGCCGTGGGTGACCACGGCATCGTTGCGGAGCTCGGCGAGCACCGGCAGAACGCGATCGACCGAGATGCCCAGCCAATGAGCCACGTCGCGGTCGAGGAACGGCCCGTGGGTCCGCGCGTAGCGCGCCACCAGATCTCGCAACGGATGTTCGACCGACTCGGTGAA
Source organism: Actinomycetota bacterium (assembly GCA_039029775.1). GTDB lineage: Bacteria > Actinomycetota > Acidimicrobiia > Acidimicrobiales > UBA8592 > JBCCFK01. The sequence continues at coordinate 9,129 of JBCCFK010000090.1, forward strand.
CACGGTGGGCAGCCCCGGGGGCAGGGCGACGCCGACCACGTCGCGAAGTCGCGACGCATCCTCGGCGGCGGCCCAGTGAGGTTCGCCGACGAGCGAGATCTCGATCGCTCGCCGAGCCCCGACCAGCTCGTCCACCGCAGCCTGCTGGTCCACGCCGTCGGCGAGGCGCGCACCGATGCCGATCTCGCTGAGCGGGCCAAGGGTCCGCAACGCGTCGTGGAGCTCATCGGCATCGCGCGCCCGGCGCTCGGGGGTCAGGCGCTGCAGTTCGAGCTCGAGGTCGGCCAACACCCCGGCGTCGAGCAGCTCTCGGAACTCCTCGGCGCCCAGCAGGTCCCGGAGCAGGTCGCGGTCCAACGCGAGAGCCGCCGCCCGGCGTTCGGCCAGCGGGGCGTCGCCCTCGTACATGTAGACCGCGATCCAGCCGAACAGCAGCGACTGGGCGAACGGTGAGGCCCGAGGGGTGTCGACCTGGACGACGCGCACGGCGCGCTGCTGGATGTCCGCCAGGAGTCGCCGGAGGCCGGGCAGGTCGAAGACGTCGTTCACGCACTCGCGCGTCGTCTCCAACAGGATCGGGAAGTCCGCGTAGTCCGCGGCCACAGCCAACAGGTCGGCCGAGCGCTGGCGCTGCTGCCACAGCGGGGTCCGCTGGTCCGGACGTCGCCTCGGCAGCAAGAGCGAGCGGGCGGCACACTCTCGGAACCGGGCCGAGAACATGGCGGTCGTGGGCAACTGCTCGATGACGAGCTGGTCGATCCGGTCGGGCGTGGGCAGGAGGTGTTCGAGGGGGACTTGATCCACCGCCTCGGGGAGGCGCAACACGATGCCGTCGTCGGACCAGATGATCTCGACATCGCGGCCCAACTCCTCGGTCAGGCCGGCGCGGAGGGCCATCGCCCAGGGCGCGTGCACCTGCGCCCCGAAGGGCGAGAGGATGCAGATCCGCCAGTCGCCGATCTCGTCAGGGAAGCGCTCGACCACCACGGTGCGGTCGTCCGGGAGCACTCCGGTGGCCTCGATCTGTTCACCGAGGTACGACATCACGTTGTCCGCCGCCCGACGATCGAGCCCGAGGTCGTCGATCAGCGAGTCCCGGCCCTCGTCGCCGCGGGTGGTCCGGAGGAACTCGCCGACCGCCATGCCCAGCTCGAAGGGGCGACCGGGGCCGTCGCCATGCCAGAAGGGCATACGCCCCGGTTCGCCGGGCGCCGGCGTCACCACCACGCGCTCGAAGGTGATCTCCTCGATGCGCCACGTACTGGCACCGAGGAGGAAGGTCTCGCCGGGCCGGCTCTCGTAGACCATCTCCTCGTCCAGCTCGCCGACGCGGGTCCCGTCGGGCAGGAAGACGCCGAACAGCCCGCGGTCCGGGATGGTGCCGCCGCTGGTGACCGCCAGACGCTGCGCGCCGGCCCGTCCTCGGATCACGTCCTCCACTCGATCCCACACGACCCGAGGCCGCAGCTCCGAGAAGGCCTCGGAGGGATAGCGCCCGGAGAGCAGATCGAGGACGTTGCCGAAGACCTCGTCGGACAGCTCGTGGAAGTTGGCCGATCGGGCGATCACGTCGCGCAACTTCGCCACCGGCCAGTCGTCGAGCGCGGTCATCGCCACGATCTGCTGGGCCAGGACGTCCAGTGGATTGCGCGGGTACCGGGTGTGCTCGATGGCACCGTCCTGCATCTGCTTCGCGACCACGGCGGCCTCGACGAGATCGCTCCGGTGCTTGGGGAAGATCTTGCCCTTCGACGCCTCACCAACCTGGTGGCCGGCGCGGCCGATGCGCTGGAGCCCGCTGGCGACCGAGCGGGGCGACTCGACCTGAATGACCAGATCCACGGCACCCATGTCGATGCCGAGTTCGAGGGAGCTGGTGCACACGAGGCCGCGCAGGTCGCCGCGTTTGAGCCGGTCCTCGATCTCGAGACGCTTCACGCGGCTCAGCGAGCCATGGTGGGCGCGGACGAGGTCGACCGGCTGCAGCGGGCGGCCCTCGTTGGCCTCCATCTCCGCGGCCCGCTCGGCGGGTGGCAGCGACTCCAACCGCAGCCGCTCGATGGCCTCGGCCTCGAGTTCGTTGAGCCGGGTCGCGAGCCGTTCGGCGAGCCGGCGCGAGTTCACGAACACCAAGGTGGACCGGTGCTCCTTGATCAGCTCGAGCAGGCGAGGATGCATCGAGGGCCAGATCGACCGTCGGACCGGGCCGGCAGCGAGTGGACCGGCCGTGGGCTCGTCGATCACTTCTCCCAGGGCACCCATGTCGTCGACCGGGACCACGACCTCGACGTCGAGCTCCTTGCGGATGCCGGCGTCGACGATGGTCACCGGGCGTGGCTGACCGCCCTCGTAGCCGCCGAGGAATCGGGCGACCTCCTCGAGCGGGCGCTGGGTGGCCGACAGCCCGATCCGCTGGGCTGGTCTGGTGGTGATCTCGGCGAGCCGTTCGAGGCTGAGGGCGAGGTGCGCACCTCGCTTCGTGCCGGCCATGGCGTGGATCTCGTCGATGATGACGTGCTCGACCCCGGCGAGCGTCTCGCGCGCCTGCGACGTCAGCATGAGGTAGAGGGACTCGGGCGTGGTGATCAGGACGTCGGGTGGATGCCGGACGAGCTTGCGCCGCTCGTCCGCAGGCGTGTCGCCGGAGCGGATCGCCACCTTCACCGGATGCACGGTCTCGCCCCGGCGCTCGGCCGCCAGCTCGATCCCGCGCAACGGTGATTGCAGGTTCTTCTCGACGTCGACGGCCAACGCCCGCAACGGAGAGATGTAGAGCACGCGGGTCCGAACCTTGGCGTCCTCGGGCGGCGGCTCTGTCATCACCCGGTCGAGAGCCCAGAGGAACGCAGCGAGCGTCTTACCCGAGCCGGTCGGCGCCAGGACCAGCGCGTGGTCGCCATCGGCGATGGCGGGCCACGCCTTCGCCTGCGCGGGCGTGGGCGCGGCGAACGTGGTGTCGAACCACTCCCGAACGGGAGCCGAGAACGAGTCCAGCGCCACGACCCGAACCTATCGGGCGGCGCCGACACCGAGCCCGTCGAGCACCGCAGCGCGCGGCGTCGGACCGGACCCGTCTCTGTCGGGGTGACGGATCGTCAGGGGCAGTCTCCCGATGGCGGCCCGCCGCGGTGGGCCGGGCTCTCGCCGGTTCAGCCGGCGCCGAGCGCGACGGGTTCGAGCAACGCCGTCGGCAGCGGCTCGGCGTGCACGATCGCGAGACGCCGGGTGGCGCGGGTGAGGGCCACGTAGAGCGAACGGAGGCCGTTGCGCTCGTCGCGGACGATCCGCGCCGGCTCGACGACGATCGCGGCATCGAGCTCGAGACCCTTCACGAGGCCCACCGGGACGATGGTCACGCGGCCGTCGAGGCCGCCCTCGTAGATGCGCCCGTGATCGACGCCTGCGGCCGTCAGCGAGTCCGACAGCTGGTCGACCAGTGCGTCGGGCGCGATCACCGCCAGATTGCCGGGGCCGATCGCCTCGAGCTCGGGCTCGATCAGGGCGGTGACGGTGGCACCGAGCCGGGCCGGGGTGTCGACGTGGACGAACCGGGGCGGGGACCCTTCTCGTCGGACCGCGGTGGGGGGCTCCAGACCGAGGTCGGCGAACCGCAGCACGCGCGCTGCGACGTCCATCGTCGGCTGTGGCAGTCGATACCCGACTGTCAGCTCGGCGAACCGGGGCTCCCGGCGCTGCGGCAGATCCTCGAGCACGCTCGTCCAGTCGTCGTGCGCCCACGCCCCGGTGGCCTGGGCGATGTCGCCGACCAGCGTCATCGAGCCGTTCAACGACCGACGCTTGAGCATGCGCAGCTGCATCGGCGACAGGTCCTGCGCCTCGTCGACCACGATGTGGCCGTAGGTCCGGATCTCGTCCGCGGCCTTGTGGCGGGGCCGCGGGCCGAGCACGGCGCGGGCCTCGTCGAGCAGCGGCACGTCGTGCGCCGTCCACACGACCTGTGAGACGTGCGACGCGCGCGGACGGTGCAACAGCAGCCGATCGGCCTTCGACAGGTGGCCGCTCGAGGCGCTGTGGGTCAGTGCCTTGGACCCGTACAGGTCGTGGAGCAGGTGTTCGGGTGTGAGGACGGGCCACATCCAGTCGAGCGCACCGCGGACGGTCCGGTCGGTCTTGAGACGGGACTCGACCTCGTTGGGGCTCAGCTCGTCGCGCCCGCTGGTGGCCAGCTCCTCGAAGAAGCGCTCCCGCACGAACCGGCGCGCACCGTTGTGCTTGTTGAAGCGACGTCGAGCCTCGGTCACGAGCTCGCGGCTCTGCTCGACGGTGAACCGGAGCCGCTGGAGCCCGTACCCGACCACGAGGTCCTCACGAAGCGGACGCTCGCGATCTCGGACCGCGGCCCGGAGCACGTGCGACATCGCTGGATCGCCCTTGACCCGGGCGACCGCCTCACCGTCGAACCCCCTGACACGGGCCCGGGGCACGAGGTCGCTCAGCACCACCAACTGCACGCCGGCCTCGCCGAGTGACGGCAGCACCTGCTCGATGTAGGTGAGGAACAGCCGGTTGGGTCCGATCACCAGGACGCCTTGGCCCTCCAGCGGGAAGCGGTGCGTGTAGAGCAGGTAGGCGGCCCGGTGCAGCGCCACGACCGTCTTGCCGGTGCCGGGACCACCCTGCACCACCAGGATGCCGGGCAGCTCCGACCGGATGATCTCGTCCTGCTCGGCCTGGATCGTGGCGACGATGTCGCCGAGCCGGCCCGTTCTCGCCTGTTCCATGGTGATGGCAAGGGTCTGGGCACCCTTGAGGTGCGCCTCGCCGTCGGCTTCATCCCCCTTGCCGTCGCCGAAGTACTCGTCCTCGACGCCCAGGAGCGTGCGGCCACGAGTGGCGAAGTGACGGCGACGACCGACGCCCATCGGCGCCCGGCCGGTGGCGCGGTAGAACGGTTCGGCCACCGGAGCCCGCCAGTCGACCGTGATCGGCTCCTGCGTGTCGTCCCAGACGGCCACGCGACCGATGTAGAAGGTCTCCCCCGCGCGTTCGTCGGCCAGGTCGAGCCGGCCGAACACCAGCGAAGCGTCCCCGATGTCGAGCTGGGCCACCCGGTTGTTGACCTGCTCGTGGATGACGTCTCGTTCGAAGCGCGCCTGATGGGTCCCGCCGCGACCGGACTCCACCATCGTGTGGAGGTCGCGGGCCTTCACCTGGGCCTGTTCGAGGACGCGGTGGGCGTCCTCGATGTATTCCTGCTCAGCCTCGAAGTCGGGGTGGATGGCCGCGTCCTCCGTGTCCGGATCCGGGGGGTCAGACCGGGAAATGGGTAGCAATTGACTCTATCGGCGGCCGCCGACACTCCTTCAGGCGTCCGGAGAAATTAGGAGCCCGGTTCCTCGCCGATCTCCTTGAGGGCATCGCGGAGGGCTGTCCTGAGGCGGCGGGCCTGATCGGGGCCCAGGTGTGCCACGAGGCCCTCGCCCGGACGACCGACCTCCTCGACGGTCAGCACGACGC
>JBCCFK010000091.1:0-14594 GCA_039029775.1 Actinomycetota bacterium
CGCGTTCCTGATCTTCGGTCAGGTCGGTGTCTTCGAGGACTCGGTGGTCGGCGGTCGCGGGTTCATCGCCATCGCCGCGGTGATCTTCGGCGGCTGGACGCTGTGGGGCACGGTCGGTGGGTGTGTGATCTTCGCCGGAGCGTTGTCGTTCCGCCTTTCGGTTCAGGGACTCGGCTACGACGTGAACAGCGAGCTCCTCCAGTCGTTGCCGTTCATCGTCACGATCGTCGGGATGGCGATCTTCGCTCACCGCGTCCGTCCGCCGGCGGCGCTGGCGCAACCGTTCGTCCGAGGACTGAAGTAGGTCGTGGAGTACCGCTCGCTCGGCGCCACGGGGTTGGAGGTCAGTCGCCTCGGGCTCGGGACCATGGTGCTGGGTGACTGGGGCAACCGCGATCTCGAGGCGTGTCACCGGATCATCAACCGTGCCCTCGACGCCGGGGTGAACCTGGTGGACACCGCCGACATGTACGCCGACGGCCAGAACGAGGAGATCGTCGGCCGTGCCATCGCCGGGCGCCGCGACGAGCTGGTCCTGTGCACCAAGTTCCATCATCCGATCGAGGGCGTCGCCGGCAGCGGCGGCAACTCCCGCCGTTGGATCGAACGTGCGGTGGAGGACAGCCTGCGTCGACTCGGAGTGGACCACATCGACGTGTACCAGGCTCACCGGCCGGACCCGGCGGTGCCGATCGAGGAGACCGTCGAAGCGCTGTCGGACCTGGTCACCGCCGGCAAGATCCGCCACTGGGGGACCTCCACCTTCCCGGCTCACGACCTGGTCGAACTGCACCATGTCGCGGACGCCGGTGGATGCGTCGCTCCGGCGACGGAGCAACCGCCCTACAACGCGCTGTGTCGACAGGTGGAAGCCGACGTCCTGCCGGTCTGTCTCGAGCGCTCCGTCGGGGTGCTGACGTGGAGCCCGCTGTCGGGCGGGTGGCTGACCGGCAAGCATCAACGAGGCGCGGCGGCCGACCCCGGGAGTCGCGCCGTGACCAACCCCGACCACTTCGACGGCGACAACGCCACGAAGCATGACGCGGTGGCGGCGCTCATGGCGATCGCACAGGATGCGGGGATGAGCGTCACCCAACTCGCCCTCGCCTGGAACGTCGAGCACCCGGCGGTGACGGCGGCGCTGATCGGCCCTCGGACCGAGGCGCAGCTGGACGACCTGCTCACCGCCGGGGACGTCGTCCTGGACGTCGCCACGCTCGACGCGATCGACGCCGTGGTACGCCCCGGTGTCAGCATCAACCCCGCCGATGTCGGCTGGATCCCGCCCGGTCTCGACCGTGCCCAGAGAAGGAGAGCCCGTTGAAAGCAATGCTGTACCGCGAGGCCGGTGGCCCCGAGGTCCTGGAGTACACCGATGTCGCCGACCCCGAGCCCGGCCCTGGCGATGTCGTCGTCGACGTCGGCGCGACCGCGCTGAACCGACTCGACGTGGTTCAACGCAATGGCTGGTTCCAGATGCCGGGCTTCCAGTACCCCCACATCGCCGGCATGGACGTCGCCGGCACCGTTTCCGCGGTCGGCGAGGCTGTCACCGAAGTCGCGGTCGGCGATCGGGTGGTCGTCGACCCGTCGCTCGCCGGCGTGGCGGACAACTCGGCCTTGGCCGGGAAGGGTGATCTCTACGGTGAGCTGGGGGTCATCGGGGCGACCGTCGACGGCGGCTACGCCGAGCGGTGCCTCGCTCCGGCAACCCATGTCTATGCCGTTCCCGACTCGATGTCGTTGGAGGACGCGGCCACGTTCCCGACGTGTTACCTGACCGCAGCCCACGCCCTGTTCGACGTGGGCGCGCTGCAGGCTGGTGAGTCGGTGATGATCCACGCCGCCGGCTCCGGGGTCTCCACCGCCGGCATCCAGCTGGCCAAGAACGCCGGGGCCACCGTGTTCGCCACGGCCGGTTCGGACGAGAAGTGCGAGCGGGCGCTGGACCTCGGTGCCGACCACGTCCTCAACAACCGAACTGGCGACGTCGCGGGCTGGGCGCGGGAGGTCACGCACGGCGCAGGCGTCGACATGGTCTTCGACCACGTCGGCACCGCGCTGTTCGGGCCGTCGCTGTTCGCGCTGGGTGTCCGTGGCCGCCTCGTCAACTGCGGCAACTCCTCGGGGGACGAGGCGACCATCCCGTCGCTGGGCTACGTCTTCCACTCGGGAATCTCGATCCTGGGCTCGGATCCGTACAGGCCCGAGGAGTTCGGGCCGGTCTGGGACACCTTCTGTTCGGGCGACTTCGAAGTCGTCATCGATTCCCAGTTCGCGCTCGAAGATGCCGCCGAGGCCCAGAACAAGATGCTGGCCAGCGACTTCTTCGGAAAGATCCTGCTGAAGCCGTAGCGCCCATGTTCGAACCCCGTGACCCTCCCTACCCGGAGCTGAAGAAGTCGCACACGATGGCGCACAAGGGCCGCCCGTGGACCGACTACAAGCCGCCGGCGGCGGCGCCCGTGTGGGCGGCGATCGAGGGTCTCGGCCGGTACTACATCCTGTTGGCCGCGTTGGAGCTTGGCGTCTTCGACACCCTGCAACGGACCGGTCCGGCGAGCGTCGAGGTGCTGGCCGCGGAGCTGGACTGCCCGGTCGATCACCTCCGCTCGCTCGTCGACGGCGTGGTCGCCATGGGCCTGCTCGACCAGTTCGTCGACGTCTACGAACTGAACGACACGGCGAAGCGCTATCTCGTCACCGACGGGCCGGCGTCGATGGCGTCGCTGATACCGGTCGCGCCCGGTCCGCACGACAACTGGACCCGACTCGCGGACACCGTGCGGAACGGTCGGCCCGAGACGCCGATCGAGGATGATCCCGTCGCGTTCTACGTCCCGCTGGTCGAGGGGACGTTCACCACCATGTTCCGATGCGCGACCAGAGCGGACCTGAAGGTGCGCTACTCGGCACTTCGCGCGCCCCGGATCCTGGACCTCGGCGCCGGCGGCGCGCCGTGGGCGATCGCGATGTTGAACGGCTGCCCTGACGGGACTGCGGTCGTGAACGACCTCCCCGGGGTCCTGCCCGTCGCCGAGGCGAAGGCGGCGGAGCACGGCGTCGCCGAGCGTTGTGAGTTCAGGGCCGGCGACTTCCACACGATCGAGCTCGAGTCCGACCACTACGACGTCGTCGTGCTCGGCCACGTCTGCCGGACCGAGGGGGAAGCGGGTGCCCGGCACCTCATCGGCCGTGCCTACGAGGCGTTGAAGCCCGCCGGCCGTCTGATCCTCGCCGACTACTTCACCGACATCGAACGCAAGTTCAATCCCCACGCCGTGATCATGGGCACGACGATGATGGCCAGCACGGTGAACGGCTTCTGCTTCACGCACGAGCACTTCTCCGAGTGGCTTCGCGAGGCCGGGTTCACGGGCTTGCGCCTGGTCGAGCCGATCGGATTCCAGCAGAGCTTCGTGGCGACCAAGCCCGACGCTCGTTCGAGGCCGCACTGAACGAGGAGACCGCCGTGACCGAATCACCCATCCCGCTCGAGAGCCTGCGTCTGTCGAAGGGCACGTACCACGAATCGGTCGGTCTGCCCCCCGACGTGTACTCCGACCCGGAGTTCCACCGCTTCGAGCTCGAGGCGGTGTTCGGCTCCGAGTGGCTCTGTGTCGGGCGCCAGGAGCAGATCCCCGAGGTCGGCGACTACCTCGCCGTGACCCGGGCGGGTGAGGCGCTGATCGTCGTCCGTGGCGCGGACGGGGGGATCAACGCGATGTCGGCGGTCTGTCAGCACCGAGGCACCTGCATCATCGCGTCGGTCGACCGTACCGACGACGACATGTTTGACCCGCCCGAGTGGGTGGGTGGCACCGCGCGGCAGTTCCGGTGTCCCTACCACTACTGGGTCTACGACCTCGACGGGCAGCTGATCGGTGCGCCCGAGATGGCCAAGACCGACGGGTTCGACATGGCGGCCGTGCGGTTGCCGAGGCTCGCCGTCGAGGTCTGGCGCGGGTTCGTCTTCGTGAACTTCTCCCACGATGCCGAGCCGCTCGCTCCGGGGCTGGCCAAGCTCGACGCCGCGCTCACCAACTACGGCGTCGACGATCTGATCACCGTCGACCCGGTCGTGATCCCCGACGTGCCGTTCAACTGGAAGATCATGATCGAGAACTTCATGGAGATGTACCACAACAGCCGTCTCCACCACGGTATTCACGACTTCGCGCCGTCGTCGGGAGCGTGGTACTCCGACTACGAGGTCGGCGACGCGGCGCTGTTCGGCTTCAACCAGATGGTGCACCCCGACGGCGGATTCAATCCGACCTTCAAGGCGCTGTTCCCGCCACTGCCGGATGTCACCATGGAGGACCGCCAACGCATCGTCTTCGCGTTCGTCCCGCCGACGCTGCTGATGGGTTTCCAGCCCGACTCGGCCTTCTGGTTCGCCGTCGACCCGACCGGTCCGACGAGTCACAACCTGTCGATGGCGTACATCTTCCCGGAATCGACGATCGAGATGTCGGACTTCGACGACCTGCTCGGCGCGGCGATCGACGGCGTCTCGAACTTCAACCGCCAGGACATGCCCACCAACGTCGCCACGCAGTACGGGATGCAGTCTCGGTACGCGCCGAGAGGTCGGTACGCGTGGCAGGAGGGTGTGCTCGCTCAGTTCAACTCCTGGCTGGTGGAGCGATACGAAGCGGCGGGCGAGTAGCCGGCTACGCGCCGGCCACCAGCGCCCGGTACCGGCGCCGCCATTCGACCGATGCTCGGTCCGAGGCCACGTCGACGAGGGCGCCGCGGTCGAGCGGTAGCTCGCCGCGCAGTTGCTCGAGCATCTCACGGTCCTCGGCGGTGACGGCGAGTTCGAAGTCGACGATGTCCTGGCCGGTCTCGGTGACGTCGTCGTTCCGCCACAGGACGAACGTGTAGTACGCGCGCTCGGTGCTGATCGGTGTGGCGGTCATGAACAGGATCTGCTCGATGCCGTTGTCGTACGACATCGTGCTGCGGACCGAGAACGGGAGCGTGAAGCCCGTCGTCATGTCGAGTTGGATCACGTCGGCGCCACCACCCGACATCGCCTCGACGTCGCCTTCGTTGTTGATCGTCACGGAGTACTCGTAGCCGTGAAAGGTGTCGTCGAGGTCGGTGAGACTGAACCGCGGGACCTCGGCCTCCTGTTCCAGCCCGAACGTCCCGGCATGCGTGTACGGGAAATGGGCGACGTCGAGCATGTTGTCGATCATGCGCGTGGCCGAGCACTCCCAGATCTGGACGTCGGTGTTGAGGCGCGTGAACGCGTCGTCGGCGTCCACGGCCAGGTGCGGAATCGGCTGCGTCGGCTCCTCCGGACACAGCCAGACCAGGCCATACCGCTCGTCGACTACGACGGTCGCCAGGTGTGCGGTTGGAGGAATCGCCGCTCCCGAGCCCGAGGACGGCACGTCGACGCACCGGCCCTCTTCACCGAATGACCAACCGTGGTACGGGCAGGTCAGACAGCCTGCGTCCGTGCGGCCGTTCGACAGTCGAGCCTCGCGATGGGTGCACTGGTCGGGGGCGGCGATCAAGGCGCCGCCCGGACCTCGCCAGAGCACGTAGTCGGAGTCACGAACCGTGACCGGCACCGGCTCGGTGGTGACCGCGTCGGTCGTGGCCACGACGTACCAGCAACCGCCGAGCGCCGCGCTGGAGATCATCGGTGGCCTGCGGCGGGTTCAGCCGGCCGCGTCCAGACCCGTTCGTCGCGACCACGGGAACGGGTCTGGCGGCGTCGGGTAGTGTGCGACATGGTCTGATGGTCTTACCACATCGCTGACGTGTCGAGCCGCGGACGCGTGCTGACGTGTGGCGGGGCCGGCCGAGTCGAGCGCATGCCGAGAAGAGAGCGAGGAGCGATGGCCGAAGCTGCCGATCTGCTCATCAAGGGCTGGTACGTGGTCACGATGAACGAGACCCGCGACATCATTCGCGATGGCGCAGTGGTCGTTCGTGGCAACGAGATCGTCGCCGTGGGCAAGGCGTCGGAACTGGAACGGGAGTACTCGGCCACCGAGACCATCGGTGGGGATCGCTTCGTGGTCACGCCGGGCATGGTCAACACCCACATCCACATCACGGGCGAGCCGCTGACCCGCGGCTACGTCCCCGACGACACGCCGTTCGAGGAGAACGTGTTCATGTGGCTGTGTCCCCTCTATGCGGTGTACCGGGCCGAGGAGGAGCGCCTCTCGGCGCAGTTGGCCGCGGTCGAGATGCTCAAGTCCGGCACCACGACATTCCTCGAAGCCGGGACGATCCGCTTCCTCGGCGACGTGGTCGAGGCGCTGGTCGAGATCGGGATCAGGGGCAGGGTCGGCAAGTGGGTCTGGGATCTCCCGCCTGAACCCGACGTCTACAAGCAGGACACGGACCAGTCCATCGCCTTCCTCGAACGGCAACTGGACGAGTTCCCGGCCACCGCCGACGACCGGATCGGCGCATGGTCGACCCTCGTCGGCCACACGACGTGCTCCGATCCCTTGTGGAGGGCGGCACGCGAACTCGCCACCGATCGAGGGGTCGGGATGAGCTTCCACATGTCGCCGGCCAAGCTCGACCCCGAGGGGTTCGTCGAGGAGTTCGGCCAGCGGCCGATGGTCCATCTCGAGGAGCTCGGGATCCTGGGTGACGACGTCTGCATGACGCACTGTGTCCAGATCGACGACCACGAGCTCCGGGTGATGGCGGATCGTCATGTGAGCGTCTCGCACTGCCCGACGACCGCGCTCAAGGTGAGCTACGGCGTCACCCAGGTGGGCAAGATGCCCGAGATGGTCATGGCCGGCATCAATGTCGGGATCGGAACCGACGGCAACAACGCGTCGAACTACTCGGACCTCATGCGTGCGACGTATCTCGTGGCCGGCTTGTTCAAGGATGCCCGTCAGGATCCGCAGATGTTCCCGGCGGAGAAGGCGTACGAGATGGCGACGCTCGGTGGCGCGAAGGCGCTGCAGCTGGAGGATTCGATCGGTTCGCTCGAGGTTGGCAAGAAGGCCGATCTGGTCATGCACGACACCGATCGCCCCGAGTGGCGCCCGCTCCTCAACGTGATGAATCAGCTCGTCTGGTCGGCCGACGGGCGCGGGGTTCACACCGTCGTCGTCGACGGCCGCAAGGTGGTGGAGGACGGCCGGATGACGACGATCGACGAAGGTCGCCTCTACGCGGCGGCGCAGCAGGCGGGGGAGGCCATCACCGCCCGCTCCGGACTGCCCGACAAGTCCAAGTACCCGATCTGGTGAGCTGATGCTGCAGACGCTCGAAGCCGAGATCTCCCCCGGGATGTCCACCGCCGATGCGGTCGGCCTCGCGGCCCGGGTCGAAGAGGTCGGGTTCGATCGCCTGGGCATCTCCGACGTCGTCTTCTGGCCCGACTGTTTCGTCCTGCAGGCGCTGATCGCCGAGGCCACGGATCGGGTGCACATCGGGGCCATGGTCACCAACCCCTACACCCGGCACCCCGCTGTCCTGGCGGGCATGCTCGCCACGCTCCAGGATCACAGCGGTGGTCGCATGTTCCTCGGCATCGGGGTCGGGGCCGGCCTCGAGGACCTCGGGATGGACTACCCCCGGCCGGTCCGCGCCCTCAGAGAGGCGATCGTCGGTATCCGTGGCCTGTTGGCCGGCGAGCGGGTCGAGCTCGCCGGTGAGGTGTTCCCGATCGAGGGTGCCTCGCTGATGCGGCCGCCCGACGTGCCCGTGCCGATCTCGGTCGGGACCCGCAGCCGCCAGGTCATGCAGCTCGCCGGCGAGCTGGCCGATGTCGCGTTGGTCGGCGCCCGGCACTTCACGCAGGCGATGGCCGACCAGTACCGCGGCTGGTTGGCCGAGGGCGCGACGCGGGTGGGTCGAGACGCGGCCGAGATCGAGGTCGCGCCCCGGCTGACGCTGTGCGTGTCCGACGACGCCGCCCTCGCCCGGGCGAGCGTCGTGCGCTACGTGGCCCACTACCTGGCGATCATCCGCCCTTCCGAGCTGGATCCCGAACGCCTCGCCGCCATCGATGCCGCGCTGGCTCGCAGCACCGGCTGGTACTTCGATCTGGATCGCCACGACGACCCGGCGCTCGTCGACCTCGTCCCCGACGAGTGGATCACCAACTACGCCGTCGTCGGCACACCGGCCGACGTCGCCCAGCAGCTGGGAGCGATCGCCGACCTCGGCTTCACGTCCGCCAGCCTCAACCTCGCGGCCGTCATGCGGGCCGACATGGCGACCGGGCTGCGCGAGACCATCGACGGCTTCGCACGCGTCATCCACGACATCAGGAGTTGAGTGCCTTGCCCACCATCGACGTCCCTGTCATCGACCTCTCCGGCGCCCTCGGCGGCGACCCGGCGGCGCTCAGCGCGGCGGCTGCCGAGCTGGACGAGGCGTGTCGCAGCATCGGGTTCTTCGCCATCAACGGCCATGGCATACCACCGGACCTCACCGCCGGCGTGGTCGACACCGCTCGTGGCTTCTTCCGCCTCGACAGGGACCGGAAGGACCTGGTGGCCCCGCCGTCCGAGTTCGACTTCCGTGGCTACCTCGGCATGGACACGACGTCGCTGGCGGCCACCCTCGGCGAGGAGGCCCCCGCGGATCTGTGCGAGTCGTTCAACGTGAGCGGCTTCGACGACCCTGCCGTGCAGTCCAGGGCGATGGTCGAAGGCTACGAGGCGATCTTTCGCGAGAATCTCTGGCCCGAGGAACCGGACGGCCTGCGGCAGGCCTTCGAGGCCTACCAGGCAGCCCTCGAAGGGCTCTGTCGCTCGATGCTGCCGATCTTCGCGGCAGCGCTGGGCCTCCCCGGTGGGTGGTTCGACGACAAGGTCGCCGACCACACCAGCCTGCTGCTCGCCAACTGGTACCCGCCCGTCGCGGGGAACGTCGCCCCGGGGCAACTCCGGCGCGGCGCCCACACCGACTACGGCGCATTCACCGTCATCGCCGTCGAGCAGATTCCAGGGCTCCAGATCTCGGTGAACGGTGCGTGGCACGACGTCCCGCTGCTTCCCGGCGCCTTCGTCGTCAACCTCGGGGATCTGATGGCGCGCTGGACCAACGATCGATGGGTCTCGACGTTGCACCGGGTGGTCATACCCGACGGCGCCGACGCCGCCCTGGACCGGGTCTCGGTCCCGTACTTCTTCCAGCCGTCGTTCGGCGCCGTGATCGAGACGATCCCGACCACCGTCGACGAGGAGCACCCGCTCCACTACGAGCCCGTCGTCGCAGGGGAGTGGATCACCGCCAAGTCGATGGCGATGCTCGAGGAGTGACCGCAAGTTGGCGCGCTTCGTGGTCTGACCACAGAGCGCGCCAACTCACGCACCACCGTCGACCACGAGCACCCGATGTACGACGAGGCGGTCGTGGCAGGGAGTGGATCACCGCTGAGTCGGCGGCGATGTTGGAGGAGTGACGCCCTACTCGATGGTCCAGCCGTCGGGCAGCGGGGTGTCGCCGATGACCTCGTGGGTGTCTTCGTCCACCTCGACGCCGTCCAGGTGCGCCCACAGCATCAGCTGATTCCCCCAGGGGTCGAGGAACGACGCGTTGGCGCCGCCGAACTAGGTCCAGAAGTGGCGACGCCACAGCTCCGTGCCGCCGTTGGCGACCGCGCGGTCCATGATCGCTTCCATGTCGTCGTCGTCCGAGACCAGGATCCAGGCGCGGGTCGTCCGACTGCCGTCGTGCATCTGCCGCTGCGGGCTGTTGCGCTCGGCCTCGGGCCGTGGATCGGGGCGAGCGTCGGTCGAGAGCGAGATGCCCATGTGCAGGTTGCCGATCGGGCTCTGGGACCCGTCGTCGAGCTTCATGTTCTGTCCTGGGACGATGCGATTGAAGACCCCGTTGATCCGGTCCTCGATCTCCCAACCCATCACTTCGCGGTAGAACTCGGTGGCGGCCGCCACGTCGTCGACCGGGAAGTCGACGAACACGAGAATGTTCGGATATGGCTCGCTCATGACGGGTCCCCCACGTGTCTCGGCGTCTGCGCCGGACACTAGCAAACGGTCAGACCATCAGACCGTTGGCTGGTTCGTGGCCGTGACCGTCGCTCGGAGCGCAATCGCAGCGCCGCCGGCGCATGCCCGGCGACTAGGTCTGTGGCCAGCGTGGCGCGGGCCGGACGCCCGAGCGCTGCATGATCGACGCCGAGGCCGCCTGCGCCTCCGCGGCCAGCGCTGCGAGGTCGACCCTGGTCGGTCGACCCTCCGCGACGATCTGCTCGCCGGCGATCCAGACGTCGCGCACGCTTCGCCCGTCGGTGCCCCAGACCAGTTGCTGCACCACGTCGTCGGCCACTGGGGGCCAGGCTGGGCCGGTGCGGTCGTGCACGACGATGTCGGCCTGCTTGCCCACCTCGAGGGAACCGATCCGATCGGCCATCCCGATGGCCTCGGCGCCCTTGATCGTGAGGAGCTCGAGCGCGTCGGGCGCGCCGAACGCGGTGGGGTCCATGGGGACGTCCTTGGCCAGC
Organism: Actinomycetota bacterium; assembly: GCA_039029775.1. Classification (GTDB taxonomy): domain Bacteria; phylum Actinomycetota; class Acidimicrobiia; order Acidimicrobiales; family UBA8592; genus JBCCFK01. The sequence goes on from JBCCFK010000091.1 coordinate 10,475, forward strand.
CCGGTGAAGACGGCTGCGGTCCGGAGCCCGTCGACCGCGTCTCCGGCGTTCTCGGCATCGCAGCCGAGCGCCAACCGGCCACCTCGTTTCCACAGGTCGAGGTGGCGAAACGACTGCGTCGTGCCCTGGCCCAGTCGCAGATAGGCCCACGGGCAGGCGGCGACCGCCGTCGCGGAGTCGACGATCAGGGACACCTCGCTGTCGTCGAGATGGACCCCGTGGGCGATCAGCAGCTCCGGCCCGAGAACACCGAGGTCGGCCATGTGCTCGACCGGGCGCCTTCCGGTCTTGGCGAGGTACTGCTCGGGGTCGCTCGTGCTCGGCGAGAGATGGAACGTGAGACCGGTGCCGGCATCTCGGGCGAGAGCGGAGGCGGCCTGGACCAGTTCGTCCGACATCAGGTCGTGGCCGACCAGGGTCACCCACGGCGTCACCAGGGGTCCGTTGTCCGCGTCGAGGACGTCACGTTGGCGTGCGATCACCTCGTCCACCGATCCGGTGAACGGCCCCTCCTCGATGTCCCAACCCCAGGTGCCCAGCGTGATGCGGGCGCCGACGCGACGCGCCCCCTCGGCAACGTGGGTGGGGTGCGCCACCGTGCCCGCCTCGACGGTGGTCGTGATGCCGTTGCAGACCGACTCGACGAGGGTGAGGGTGGACGTCAGGAGGTCGTCCTCGGGACGGTGTTCGCCGTGGACGGGCACGACCCACGAGAAGATCGCCTCACCGGGGGCGAGGTCGTCGGGGATCGCCGACTGGATGAGCCGGTCGCCGGTCAGGTGCTGGTGTGCGTTGACGTACCCCGGTACTACAAGGTCGCCCGGCGTGCCGACGACGACGGCGTCGGGGTGACGACGCGTCACGTCGTCCCGGGCTCCGACGTCGACGATGGAGTCGCCGTCGACCGCAACCGCGCCGTCGCCGATCACGGCGCGTTCGGTGTTCATCGTGACGACGGTGCCGTTGATGACCGTCGTCGCTCGGGTCACGCGGTCTCTTCGCCGATCGCGCCGAACGTGTGGGCCATCCGCTCCCGCTTGGTCTCGAGGTAGCGGAGGTTCTCCGGGGTCACCTCGCCGGTGAGCGGTATCGCCTCGACGACCTCGATGCCGAGGTCGGCCAGCCCCTCGGTCTTCGCCGGGTTGTTGGAGAGCAGCCGGATGCGCGTGACGCCGAGCTGGTGCAGGATCGCCGCCGCCACGTCGTAGCTGCGAGCGTCGGCGGGATGGCCGAGGGCGTGATTGGCTTCGACCGTGTCCAGGCCGCCGTCCTGCAGCTCGTAGGCGAGCATCTTCTGGCCCAAGCCGATGCCTCGCCCTTCGTGGCCTCGGATGTACAGCACCATGCCGCCGTCGGCACCCGTGATCTCGAGTGCGCGCCTGAGTTGGCTGCCGCAGTCGCAGCGGACGGAGCCGAGCACGTCTCCGGTCAGGCACTCGGAGTGCAGTCGCACGAGCGGCACGTCGCCACCGGGCACGGTCGAGACGTACGCCATGTGCTCGTGGCCTTCGGCATCGGCGAACGCGGTGGCCTCGAAGGCACCGTGGTCGGTGGGGATGCGCGCGCTGCCGACCGCCTGCACCGTGGCGGGCGCGTCCGTGTCGTCGCCGGGGGGTCGGTAGCGAAATGAAACCATGTGCGGGGACACCCTAGCCGGGTGCGCTCCGAATGGCGAGCGACGCGAGCATCGCAGCCGCTGCCGGCGCGTCGGCGGCCACTGCCTGGGCCAGCGAGACGTCGGATTCGAGGGCAACCCTCATGCCCCTGGCACCGGTGGCCTCGTCGTGGCCGGTCACGGACCCGTGCGCTGCGACGCCGACCGCGACCACGGTCGAGGCGACCCGGTTCGCGTTCATCGACGCCACGCCGTCCCAGCCGCTTGCGCCGGCGCCGCAGCCCAGCTGCTGGTGCACGACGGGGCGGCCCGCGTGCTCGATGCGCAGGCCGGCGTCGAGATCCCCACCCGGTTCTCCCGTCCTGCCGAGGACGAGCGTCTCGGTCCAACTCACCCGGCCCCCCTCGGCGACACGGACCTCGGCTCGTTGCCGGTGCCGGCTGCCCCGGACCGAGATCGTCGGCTCCGGCGCCCAGTCGAGCGATGCTCCCGGCGCCACGCTTGCGCGGACGCGGACGTCGGACGGGCTCGCTCCCGGCAGGACGAGCGACGCGGCTGCGCTGCGGATCGTGAGGTGGGCACCCGCTTCGACGACCACCTCGAGGTCGAGGCGGTCGCCGCCGAGCGGCCCGGCCGCGCCTCCGAGGAGATGAAGGCCCGCCGGCGTGGGCCGAAGGAGGAGCGGCGGGTCGGACCGCAGCGTCGTGTAGCGCACGTCGCCGGTCCGGATGCCGGGTATCGCGACGACCACGGCCTGCGCTCGCATGTCAGGCTGCCTGGCTCCAGGCGGCGACGCAGCGGCGGACCCAAGCGGCGATCGGGACGGCACCGTGGTCCGCCGTGACCGCCGTGGCCACGACGGGGCCCGTGCGGCGTTCCGTCGCGTCGTCGATCATGCGGTCGACGTCGGCCCCGACGTAGGGGGCGAGGTCGGTCTTGTTGATCACGAGCAGATCCGCGCCGGCCACGCCGGGTCCACCCTTGCGTGGGATGTCGTCGCCGCCCGCGGTGTCGATCACGAAGATCTGCTGATCGGCGAGGCCGCGGCTGAAGATCGCGGTCAGGTTGTCGCCGCCACTCTCGACGATCGTCAAGTCCACGTCGCCGAGGCGGGCCTCGAGCTTCTCGACGGCATCCAGGTTGGCGGCGATGTCGTCTCGGATGGCCGTGTGCGGGCAGCAGCCGGTCTCGACCGCCACGATCCGCTCGGTCGGCAGGACGCCCTGGGACCGGAGCGCCTCGGCGTCCTCGCTCGTGAAGATGTCGTTGGTGATCACCGCGAGCGAGAGCTCGTCGGCCAGCTCGCGGCACAGGGCGGCGACGAGTGACGTCTTCCCGCTTCCAACGGGACCTCCGATGCCGATTCGCAGCGGCCGGGTGCCGGGCGCGCCGGGCGCCGGTTCCTCGTCGTGATGGTGGTGGTCGTGGCCGGCTCCCATGGAGCTCTCCTCGATGTCGTCGGTATGGATCAGGACTGGAACAGGCGGCCGTCGGCCGAAGCGTGGGCCTCTGCGCAGATCTCGGTCAATGGACCCGACCAGGCGGGGAGGTCCGGCCATGGATCCGCGGCGTGTGCGACCGCCGAGTCGACGATCGACGCCCGGATGGCCGCGGTCCCCAGGTGGCGACGTTGCGCCTCGTACGGGTCGAGGCCGTGCAGTCGGACCGCGGCGGTGGTGACCGTGGCGGCGAGGTGGTGCAGGTGCAGGGTCACCCCGGCAGCGAGGCCGAGGCCTGCGGCCCTGAAGGTCGCGGCGACCGCGGCGACCTGGTGCGGACCGGCCGGGTGACAGCTCGCAGCCGCCTCGACCGCAGGACTCGGCCAGACCGCCCGCGCGGCCCGGACCCACTGGCGGCCCAGCGTTCGTGACACCTCCCTGAGAGCGGGGCTCACGATTCGGGCCTCGATCTCGGCGTCCGCTGTCGACCAGTCGATCGACGCGGACTCCAGCCCGTGCCCGATGGCCGCCAGGAGGTGTGCTTCGGTGCTGCCTGTGGTGGTGAGCCTGCCCCGGAGAAAGGCGTCGAACGCGGTCGCCTCGGTCAGGTCGGTGAGCGCCGTCGCGGCCTCGAAGCCCGCGGAGTGCGCGTGCCCGCCGGCGGGGAAGCGCCCGTCGGCGAGGATCGCCGCGACAGCCAGATCCACGGTGTCCATCAGCGGGCCATCCTCAGAACAGGAAGTAGCGCTGAGCCATCGGGAGTTCCTCGGCCGGGGACTCCTCCATCACCTCACCGTCGACGGTCACCGTGAAGGTGTCCGGGTCGATCTCGATCCGCGGCGTCGCCGTGTTCTGCACCATGTCCGCCTTGCCGATCCGTCGGGTGTCTTCCACCGGGACGACGTCGCGTTGCACCCGTGCGTCGATGCCGGCTTCGAGTGCGACCTCGGCCACCCAGGCGATGCTGGTCCGGGCGGCGACCGTCGGGGCGGCACCGAACATCGGGCGGGGGAGCACCGGTTGCGGCGTCGGGATCGACGCGTTGGCATCTCCCATCTGCGCCCAC
>JBCCFK010000092.1:0-14560 GCA_039029775.1 Actinomycetota bacterium
AGCTCAGTTGGTTAGAGCGCACCCCTGATAAGGGTGAGGTCGTTGGTTCAACTCCAACTTGCCCCACGCAACCCGCCGCCCCACGGGGCGGCGTTTCTGGTGGGCGGCCCGCGTCACTCCCCACTTCGGGGGGGGGCGAGCACGCCGGCGTTCGCGTGGCTCGCTTCCCGCGATCCTTCTTGGCGTTGGGTGGAGCGCCTGCGACGCAGCGTCATGCGAGTTGCTTGCGGTAGGAGATGAGTCGCAGGTGACCGTTCGAGACCGGCTCGATCGACGGGTCCTCGTCCCAGCCGGCCCGCTCATAGAAGCGGCGTGCTCGCGTGTGCGCCTCCACGACCCGAAGTCGCGCTGCGGTCGCGCCGCGCGACTCGATCCACGTCTCCGACTCCCGGAGCAGATCCTGGGCTGCTCCTGATCCCCAGGAGGTCGGCACGACGTAGAGCATGGTGACCTCTGGAAGGTCTCGTGGGGCGGTCAAGTCGAGCCGAGCCGTTGCTACCCCGATCACGTGGCCACCGCGCTCGGCGACCAGCGCGCGCCGACCATGTGATTCGATGTCCGTTGCCCAGTCGTAGTCACGCCGCCGATCGGCCTCGCGATCGAGCGTGTGGGGGTCGAAGGTGTCGACGTACGCTGCCCGCCACGAGTTCAGGTAGCAGGCGGTCATCGCCGCGATGTCTGCCAGCACGGCGCGTCGAACGGTCGGTCGGGTCATGAGGAGGTGCGCTTCTCCTGATCGCCGCGGACCCTACGACCGCCGCCGCCGGTCAGCGAGTGCTTTTCTCGGGCGGCACGTAGCCTCCTCGCCGTGACGGTCTTCCTGAGTCTGATGGCGGCGTTGTCGGTGGGGACGTCGGACTTTCTCGGGGGGATGGCGGCGCGGCGAGCGGACTCGCGGGTCGTCACCGCCGTCTCGAACCTCGTGGGTTTCGCGCTCGTCCTCGTGGTGGCGGTCGTCGTCGGCGGCGATGTCGGTGCGAGCGATCTGGGATGGGGACTGCTCGGTGGGGCAGCGGTCTCGTTCGGGCTCGTGTCGTTGTACCTGGGGTACGCACGCGCCCGGGTCAGCATCGCCGCGCCGGTCGCCGGTGTCGGCGCCGCTGCGCTGCCCGTTCTGGTCACCACCACGCTCGGGGACGAGACGCTCGGTGGGCGGGCCACCGTCGGGGTGATCATCGGTCTCGTGTCCATCGCGCTCGTGAGCATGGGGAAGTCCGAGGGCCACGGATCGGTGCCCGCGAGTCTGCTGTACGGGATGGGTGGAGCCGTCGGCATCGGACTCCTGTTTCTCTGCCTGGCCGAGACGTCCGACGACAGCGAGCTGTGGCCGATCGTGGCCGCTCGCATTGGTGGCTTCCTGGCGATCGCGTTCGTCCTCGTCGGGTCTCGCGCGTCGTGGGAGCTCCCGCGGGCCGCGATCGCGCCTGTTGTGGGCATCGCCGTGCTGATCACCGCCGGCAACACGCTGTTCCTCGCGGCCACCCGCGAGGGCTCGACCGCCGTCGCTGCGGTGGTGACGTCGCTCTTCCCGGCGGTGACCGTGTTCTGGGCCTGGGTGGTGTTCCGAGAACGCCTGCGGCCGATCCAGATGGCCGGGTTGGCGCTCGCGCTCGTCGCCGTGTCCCTGATCGCGGCGTCCTGAGTGTTTCGGTTGGTGCCAGGCGCGTGTTGAAACGTTGAGTGTTTCGGTTGGTGCCAGGCGCGTGTTGAAACGTTGAGTGTTTCGGTTGGTGCCAGGCACGTTGTGAAACGGCCGGGGTAGCCTCGGGCCGTGAGGCTCTTGCGCCGTGTGCTACTCGCCCTTTCCACCGCCGGGGCGATTGCCGGGATCCTGCGTGTGCGCGGCTCGGGTGGCGTGCCGCCGCAGTCGGGTGGCTGGCGCGAGCTCGAGGTCGACTGACCGTCGATGTCGGCACGAATCGGGATCCTCGGCGCCGGAGCCGTCGGGGCGCGAGCCGCGCGACAACTGCTCACCGGCGATCCGGACGCGCACGTCGTGCTCGCCGACCCCGACGACGCCAAGCTCGATGCCGCGGTCCGGTCACTCGGGCCGCGCGCGGCCGCCCTGATCGAGGGCCGGATCCACGACCAGGGCATCGACGTCCTCGTCGTCGCGGCACCATGCGGTCACCACCTCGACCCGGCACGGCGGGCGTTGCGAGCCGGGGTCTCGGTGATCTCCTGCAGCGATCGGATCGAGGACGTCGAAGCACTCCGTGCGTTGGACGGCGAGGCTCGCCGAGCCCACGTCACGATCCTGACCGGCGTCGGCTTCGCTCCCGGGCTGAGCTGCGTCCTGGCCAACTACGGTGCCCGCCGCTTCGACATCGTGGACGAGGTGCACATCGCGAAGGCCGGGACGGGAGGGCCAGCGTGTGCTCGTCAGCATCACCGTGCGCTGAAGACCGCCGCTCGTGACTGGCGAAACGGCGAGTGGTTGCGCCGCCCTGGCGGTTCCGGCCGCGAGCTGGTGTGGTTCCCCGAGCCCGTCTCCGGTGCCGATTGCTACCGCGCAGCACTTCCGGATGCGCTACTGCTGCGACCAGCCTTCCTGGAGGCCACGAGAATCACCGCCCGGATGGCGGCGACTCGCCAGGACCGCTTCACGTCGTGGTTGCCGATGCTGAGTCCGCCGCACGCCGATGGCGACGTCGGGGCTGTGCGCGTCGAGCTCCGAGGCCGCATCGGGTCGGCTCGGGAGATCCGCATCCTGGGTGCGGTCGAGCGCCCGTCGATCGGTGCCGCGGCTGTGGTGGGGGCAGCCGTCGACGAGGTCCTGGCGGGCGCGGTCGACAACGGCGTTCGCGGTCTGGCCACCGCCGTCGACGCCGCCGAGTTCCTGAAGCGTGTCCGGGATCGCGGCCTCGCCGCGCAGGAGTTCGAAGGTCTCGCCGACCTCAACTGAGGCTCACGGAGCGCTCATGTTTCACCACGCGACGTGCGCGCGTGGGGCCTCTGACCTGGGCCGATAGGCCTCAAACGGTCACCTGCAGCGCGCGTTTCGCCTGGTGGAGCGCGAACGGGCCTTCCCTTGGGTGAATGATCCCAAAGACTTTTTTCTCAAGGTCCTTGAGATTCGTGTCGAAGGTTTGTCCGCACGTCTGAGGATGGCGGACCAACCCCAGTGGTCACAGCCCATCACTCATCAAGGGGTGCGGAGACAGATGCGGACGAATACCGAAAGGGCGATGATGGGATCAGCCTCTCCCGATACGAGCCTCAGCGTGCTCATCGAGCAGCACCTGCCACTCGTGAAGCACGTGGTCTACCAGGTTGCGGTTCACTTCCCGCGACACGTCGATCGAGACGATCTGGCCAGGGCCGGTGCGCTCGGTCTGGTCGAAGCGGCTCGACGCTACGACGAGGCCCGTGGGGTCCCGTTCGAGCGCTTCGCCGCTCAGCGAATCCGAGGGGCCATCCTCGATGCGGCTCGCGCCGCCGACTGGGCGCCGCGTAGCGTTCGCACCCTCGCCCGCCGCCTCGAGGGCGTCGAGCAACGGCTCGCCACCGAGCTGGGCCGCCTGCCCAACGCGGAGGAGAAGGCCGAAGCGCTCGGGATGACGCCCGAGGAGCTCAACCGGCTCCAGGACCGCATGTTCCGGTCCGTTGTGCTCGCCCTCGAACACGAGGTCTACGAAGGCGCCGACGAGGACCTCACCCTGGTCGACGTCCTGCCCGACAGCTCGACTCGTGAACCCTGCGAGGAGATGGAGCACCGCGAGCTCCACTCCTACCTGACCGACGCGGTCGATCTCCTGCCGGAGCGCCACCGCCTCGTCGTCGTGGGCTACTTCCTCGAGGGTCGCACCTCCCAGGAGCTCGCCGACTTCCTCGGTGTCACCGAGAGCCGGATCTCCCAGCTGCGCTCCGAGGCTCTCGGCATGCTCAAGGAAGGCATCCAGGCCCAGTACCAGCAGCAGGCGCCCCAGGAGAACGTCGGTGCCCGCGTGGCCCGCCGCAAGGAGCGCTACGCCGAGTCGATCGGCGAAGCCAGCTCGTGGAAGAGCCGCCTAAAGCCGGCCGTGAGCGTCGAGAGCGTCACGTTTTAGATCCTGATCGGAACACTTGTCCCGATCAGGCTGCGCCGAAGGCGCTGAGCCGCTCCTCGATCCCTCGTCGCTTCCAAGGGCCGGTGATCCGGAGGGAGCCGGCTGCGGCGGAGACCGAACGGCGCCTCTGGCGCTGCCGCAGAGCAGCCCGAGCCCGAAGGGCGAAGCTGCGATTGCGGAACAAGACAGTTCTGACCGAGGGGTTGGCTGGAGGGCTGGCGGCGCCAGCTTGACCTTGGCCCCGAGGTCGTCACGCATGGACGCGGGAGCTTCGGCTCCCGCGTTACGCGTTTCGGGGGTCGTCAGGCGTCGGTGACGAGGCCCAGGATCTCGTCGTGGAGCCGACCGTTGGACGCGATCCAGCCGGCGCCCTGTTCGAGGTCGGTCGTTCCGGTCCACGTGGTGATGCGGCCGCCGGCCTCGGGGATCACGACCAGCATCGGGGCGATGTCCCAGGTGTTCAGCGAGGGTTCGACCATGGCCTCCACCCGCCCGGTCGCCACCAGGAAGTAGCCGTAGCCGTCGCCCCAGGTCCTCGTCTTCGCCCCGGAGTCGGAGATGGCGAGCAGGCTGTCGGTCGGCCACCAGGACCCGTCGAACGCGGAGGCCGAGATGCAGCTGTGCTGAACGTTCGCGATGTCGGACACGCGGGTCGGCGCGCCGTTGTGGAAGCACCCGAGGCCTCGACCCGCGGCGACGAACTCGTCCAGGGCGGGTATCGCGACGATACCGACAGCCGGACCGTGCTCGTCGTAGACGGCCAGCAGCGTGGAGAACAGCGGTACGCGGCGCACGAAGGACGCCGTGCCGTCGATCGGATCCACGATCCACCGACGCCCGCTCGTGCCCTCGCTGACGCCGGCTTCCTCGCCGATCACGGTGTCGTCCGGGAACCGCTCGGCGACGAGGCGGCGGACGAGCTGCTCTGCGCCCTTGTCGATCTCGGTGACCTCGGACCCGTCGCCCTTGATCTCGACGTCGAAGTCCTGCCGGAAGCCCGCCTTCACATACGCGACGGCCTCGCGTGCGATGTCGGATGCGGCCTCGAAGAGGTTCTGGTCCGCGGGGGGAGTGCTGGTCATCGCCCGATCGTACGGCGGCCGGCGTCGTGGGCGTCGTGGCGTTCGCCGATCCAGTCGTCCATCTTCTGCCACCAGTGGTCGATGGCCGCCAGCCGTTCGTGCGGTCCGCCCGCGAGGTCGGTGGCGGACACGCGCCACACCTTGATCTCGACCGGCCGTCGGAACGGGACGTTCGCGATGATCGATCGGAACGAGCCGAAGGGCTCGAAGCCCGTGTGAGCGATCAGCACGAGGTCGGCGTCGGGTCGGGTGTCGAGCAGCGTGCCGATGCCGCCCGGCCGCGCGGGCAGGAGATGATCCAGATCCAGCCGTTCGTGTCGCTCGGGTTCGCGCTCGGCGAACTTCTCCATGATCCGCGCTGCCCGGGTCGCGGTTCGGAACGTGCCCTCGGGGAAGATCACCAGCGCGTCCGTGCCGGCGCCGCGGCCGAGTGCTGCGATCGCGGCCAACTCGTCCTCGCGATCTGCCGCGCCGCGCCGGACGAAGTGGTTCGGGTGCCGATGGCCGAACAGGTCGAGCAGCGGCTCCCACGTGAGCTCGATCTTGAGGACGTGGCGGCTCAGCTCGTTCGAGTGGCGTCCCAACACCACCGTGGGCAGGACCGCGTCGAAGAAGCTGGCATGTCGTGCGGCGACGATCATCGGCCCCTCGGTGGCCAGATCTCCGTCCTCGATGTCGATCTCCGCGCCCAGCCATCGCTCGACGCCACCGAGGACCGCCGTCGTCCACCATTGCTGGAACCGATAGTGGAGGCGCCGCGCCCAGGGCCGCCCCATGAAGATCCCGAAGCCCGTGGCGACCCACAGGCCGCCCCCGGCCACGAGGCCGAGCCACCCGAGGACGACGTAGTGCACCCCCATCGCCAGCAGGCGGCTCCACCGCAGACGGCGTGGCCCCGTGATCAGATCGGCCACCAGCGTGAGCGTGAACAGGATCGGGCTCGCCACCACCAACACCGGCGCGCCCACCAGGATCGCCGGCCAGGTGATCGCCCGTTGGCGCCACCGACGGGAGCGGCTGCGAGTCATCTCAGAACCTTCGCCTGATGGCCCAGAGGTCCGGGAAGGCCTGTTCGAAGATCGTGGGTCGGAGGAACTCGGTGCCGAGCGAGCCGCCGGTACCACCCTTGTCGCCGATGGTGCGCTCCACGATCTTGTAGTGGCGGTAGCGCCACTCCTGGAGGGCCTCGTCCAAGTCGATCATGAGCTCGAACAGGATCACGTATTGGCCGTCGGAACGGTAGAGATCCGCGATGCCCGCCTGCACCGTGTCGTTCGCGATGGCGCCGTCGGCCGGATCGCGGTCGCGTACGACCGGCGGGATCTCGACCCCGCGAAGCTCGAGGAAGTCGTAGAAGTGGTCGGGCAGCGACCGTTCGGTGAGCCGCGCCTCGGCCGCCTCACGGCCGGGCAGGTCCTCCGGGTAGTGGCGATAGATGTCCGGGCGCTTGCGGCCGAGGGTGTGCTCCAGCTCTCGGAACTGCATTGACTGGAAGCCACTGCTGGAGTCGAGCCGGTCGCGGAAGCGGAGGAACGACAGCGGGGTCATCGTCTCGAGGACCGTGAACTGGTCGATCAGCACCTTTACGATGCCGACGCAGCGCCGGAAGCTGGAGATCACTCGGAACAGGTGGTTGGCCGAGAGGTCGATCTTGATCTTGTCGAGCTCGTGCAGGAGCAGTTTGAACCACAGCTCGCTGGCCTGATGGATGGTGATGAAGAGCAGCTCGTCGTGCTCCTCCGGCTCCGAGCGCGGCTGTTGGAGCGACAGCAGCTGGTCGAGATGGAGGTACGTCGCGTAGTTCAGCTCGTCCTCGGCCATGCCTCAACAGTAGGGCCGGCCCGGCTCGGGCCGGGTGTCCAGCGCCGGTTCAGAGGAGCGACAACAGCACGACGGCCGTCACGACGACGAGCACCGCGACCGCCACACCCCAGGCCATCTCCTGCTGCCGACGGGCGCGTTGCACGGCGTCCGCGTATGGCGTCCTCGTGAAGCTCACCATGGTGTAGAGCGGCACGAACCGGGACGGGAACACGCGGGCCAGGATGCGCTCGAGCCACTTCCCCACGAGGAACACACGGCTCGAGACATCCGAGCGCATCTCCTCGTAGTGCTCGATGGCGAGATCCGCCAACGCGTCGGCGTGCGGCTTGCGCGACGTCGAGAACTGCTCGAAGACGACCGAGTGATTGTCATCGCCGTGTCGCTCGTAGAGGTCCATGAGGATGGTCACGTCCTCGAGCGCCGCGTTGGCGCCCTGTCCGAGGAACGGCACGACGGCGTGGGCGGCGTCACCCACGATCACGACGTCACCGTCGTGATGCCAGGGCCAGGTGCGCATCGTTACCAGCGAACTGGCGGGGTTGTCGGCGTACTGCTCCTCGAGGTCCGGGATCAGATCTCGCGCGTCGGGGAAGTGCTCGTCGAAGACCGACCGGATGTCACCGGGCGATGCGACGGTCTCGAACCCCGGCCGGCCCTCGAAGGACCAGAACAGCGTGCCGGTGAACGTGTGGTCCGTATTGGGGAGGGCGATCATCATGTGCCCGCCACGCGGCCAGATGTGGAGCGCGTTGGGGTCCATCGCGAAGCCACCGTCGGACGCGGGCGGGATGGTCAGTTCCTTGTACCCGTGGTCGAGGAAGGTCTGGGAGAAGTCGACCCGCCCGATGCGCTGAAGACGCCCGCGAACGGCGGAGTAGGCGCCATCGGCGCCGTAGACCGTGTCGAACTCGCGCTCGTGTCGCCGACCCTCGTGCTCCACGACCATCTGGCGTCGGCGCACGCTGAGGTCGCGGACTCGATGCTCGAAGTACGTGGTCACGCGGGGAGTGGCGTCCACCGCGTCCAGGAGGGCGATGTTGAGCGCGTCGCGGCCGACCGAGTGCAACCGATGGTCGGGCTCGGTGCCGTAGGGCTGGAAGGTCGTCGAGCCGTCGAGATCGTGGATCATCCGGCCGGGGAGCGGGATGGACTGTTCGAGGACGATCTCGTCCAGCCCGATCCGCGAGAGCGCATCGAGGCCACGGGTGGACACCGCGAGATTGATCGACCGACCGGCGTCGACGTCGCGAACGCGCAGATCGGGTCGGCGGTCGTAGAGCGACACTTCGTGGCCGGCCCGAGCGAGCCTGACCGCGAGCAGGCAGCCGGTGAGCCCAGCCCCTGCCACGGCGACGCTGCCCATCAGTCGACCCGCTCGAACTCGACGCGGCGGGCCACCGGATCGACGGCCAGGAGCTTCACCCGGATCTCCTGGCCGAGCTGCGGCTTGGGCTCCACCGCAGCGATCACGGCCGGATCGTCGAGCTGGATGATCGCCTGGTCACGACGATGGTTGACCACCACGGCGTCGAACTCGCGGCCGACGGCATCCTCGAGCATCATCGCTTCCATGAAGTCGACCACCGCGCGTTCCAGCGACTGCTCGCGCTGGCGGGTCCGGCCCATGACCGACGGGAGCTCCGGGAGCATCTCGAGTGTCCACGCCGGCGGCTCGAGGTCTGCACAGACGGCCAGGATGACCTCGTTCGCGTAGCGGTCGCAGACACGTCGAAGCGGGGCGGTGACGTGGGCGTACGTCGAAGCGATGGCCGAGTGCTGCCGGTGCTCGGGGATCTCGTCGGCGGAGGAGAAGGCCACGTAGCCCGCGCCGCGGAGCCCACGCGCGGACCGCATGAGCATCGCCACCTCCTGCGGATCGCCCGGATCGAGGTCGCGCACGCGGTCGGCGTAGGACTGTTCGTCGGGCCACGCCACCTTGAGCCCCCGAGCGGTGCGACGAAGACCCTCGATCGTCTCCGGGTCGGGTGGGGGCAACGTGCGCAACATGCCGACGCCGGCGTCGAGCATGATGCCCGCGGCCGCGATCCCGGTCAGCAGGGAGATCTGTGCGTTCCACCCCTCGACCGGCAGGTTGTCGTCGTACACCAGCTGTAGGTGGCCGTGGCTGTCCCGCATGACCTCCTGGGCGGGGAGCGCCAGACTGACCGCGCCACGGTCGCGTTCGAGGCGTTCGCGGTGCCGTCCGACCTCGGACAGCAGCGTCAGGCATTCGCGCGGGTTGGGACCGTCGATCTCCTCCTGCGCGGAGCGATAGGACATCGCCTCGGCGACCCGGACGGTGGCGCGGCCGAGCGACGCGGACTCGATCTCCCCCGACTCGTCGAGGTCGATCGTCCACAGCACCGACGGCCGCTCCGCGCCGGCCAGGAGGCTCGCAGCCTGTTCGTTGATGACCTCGGGGTGCAGCGACTCGCGTCGGTCCGGGGCGTACAGCGTGACGCCTCGTTCCAGCGACTCCGCCTCGAGCGTCGAGTCGGGCGCGACGAATGCCGCCACGTCGGCGATCGCGTAGTGGACTCGATATCCGTTGCCCCTGCGCTCTGCGCCGAATGCCTGGTCGAGGTCTCGGCTCCCGGGTGGATCGATCGCGACCAGGTGCAGATCCCGACGATCAGCCCGATCCGCGACGCCACCGGGCGGGACGGCAGGCCCCCGGCGCGCGGCCTCGTCGGCTTGTGCGAGGGCCTCGTCGCTGAAGTCGGGGACACCGATCTCGGCGCGGATCGCGTCGAAGCCGGCCTGCAGCTCCGCATCGTCGAGCGCCGCGTGATACCGGATGGCTGGCATGGCCCACGACGGTATCCGAGGTGGGGTGGCAACCTCGCGCTCATTGCGGGTTCCGCCCGGCGAGGTCAGCCGAAGGCGCCACCGTCACGCAGCTCGGCGATCCGGGCGTCGTCGAGACCGAGGACCTCGGCCATCACCTCGTCGGTGTGTTGGCCCACCGTCGGGGCCATCGACGGGACGAGACGTTCCTCGCCGACCACGTTGACCGGCAGCGGGAGCTGCTCGGCTCCGACGTCCTCGATCGCGAAGAAGGGCAGGCGATGCCGGAACTGTGGGTCGTCCGGTGCCGTCTGCGCGTTGTAGACCGGAGCGATCGGGGTGTTGTGCTCCTCGCCGAATTCGATCCACTCCTCGGACGACTTCGTCCTGAAGATGTCCCGGAGCTCGGCCTGGAGCTCGAGGTTGCCACGGGCGTGGTCGGCGTAGGTCGAACCGGGGTACGCCTCGAACAGGTCCGGTCGGCCGACCCCCTCGGCGAAGTTCCTCCAGAAGGCTTGCTCGGACGCCATGAAGAGCACGTGGCCGTCGCTCGACTCGTAGATCTGGTAGCGGACGCCCTCCCACATGCCGGCCAGTCCCGGCGGGCGGCGCGCGTAGTCGTCCGACGGATTGCCGGTGACTGTCTCCTCGTCACGTTCGTAGGCCTTCCAGGTCTCGATGCGGTACCAGTCCATGTAGGCGGCGGCGTCGCTCTGCGCGAGCTCCATCTGGCACCCCTCACCCGTGGCGCGCGCCCTGGTGATCCCGGCCAGCAGCGCGAACGCTCCCATCATCGGACCGACGTTGATCCCGATGTTCGGCATCTCGCGCGGGATCCGGGCGAAGCCGTCCTCGTCGTAGGCGGGCGGGATGAGTCCGGCCCAGGTGTCGTACGCGATGCCATGGCTGGGCAGCGACTTGTAGGGGCCGGTCGAGCCGTACCCCGACAGCGTGCAGAACACCAGCTTCGGGTTGAGCTGCTTGAGCACGTCGTAGCCCAGGCCGAGCCGCTCGAGGGTGCCGGGACGCATCGCCTCGACGACGGCGTCCGCGCCGGCGACGAGTTGCTTGTACAAATCCAGGCCCTCATCGCTCTTGAGGTCGAGGGTGATGCTCCGCTTGCCGCGGTGCGTGTGCAGGTGCAGCAGGGAGACGCCGTCGATGATCGGCCATGTCATCTGGCGGATGTAGTCGCCCGACGGCGGCTCGACCTTGATGACATCGGCGCCGAGATCCGAGAAGAAGGTCGATATCTGACCGGGGCCGAGCAGCGAGCTCTCGATGATGCGGACGCCCGCCAGGAGCGGGGGCCGGGACTGTGTATCTGACACTCCGTCAGATTACGTCACGGGGCGCAGGCGGTCCGACCCGTGATGATCGTCGCCGGGTCTACGATGCGGCCCGATGCTCACCATCCGAGACGCCGAAGCAGGCGACCGCCACTCGATCCTGACCATGAACAACGCGGCGGTCCCGGCGGTGAACCCGCACGATCCCGACTCGCTCGAGGGGCTCCTCGCCATGGCCGACCGCACGTGGGTGGTCGATGACGAGGGAGTGCTGGGTGGGCTCCTGGTCGCGTTCGGCCCCGGTGCCGACTACCAGAGCAAGAACTACCGCTGGCTCAGCGAGCGCTACGACAACTTCGGCTACGTCGACCGCATCGTGGTGGCCGAGACCCATCGTCGCCTCGGGCTCGCCGGGCGGCTCTACGCCGCGTTGGCCGATCATGCCGCGGCCTCGGGTCGCGACAGGCTCCTCTGCGAGGTCAACGTCGACCCGCCGAACCCACAGTCGATCGCGTTCCACGAGGCCGACGGGTGGGAGGCCGTGCAGGACTTGGAACACGCTCCGGGTGCGGTGGTCCGCTACTTCCAGAAGCTGATCTGACCGTGATCCGCTCCGTGCGGGCGCCGGTGTAGCAACCTCGATCCCATGGTCGTCGGACCCGAACCGCACATCGGGACCCTCAACGAGGGCTCGCTCCACGCCGCGTTGAAACGCCGGTACGCCGAGCCCGGCGATCGGTTCGAGGTGGCGATGGACGGATTCGTGGTGGACATCGTGCGCAACGAAGGGCTGTCCGACGAGCTGCTCATCGAGGTTCAGACCGGCGGCTTCGGCGCGATGGGGTCGAAGCTCGACCGGCTCCTCTCCGACCATCGCATGCTGCTGGTCCATCCGATCGCCGCCCGCACCCGACTCGACCGTGGAGGCAAGCTCCGACGCTCGCCGAAGAAGGGTTCGGTGTACTCGCTGTTCGACGAACTCGTCAGCATCCCGACACTGCTCGACCACCCGAATCTCGAGCTCGACGTCGTCGTGGCCGACGTGGTCAAGGTCCAGGTCGAAGATCCTAGGGCCCGGCGTGGTCGGGGCGGCTGGCGAACGGTCGACCGCCAGCTCGAGACCGTCCTCGAGGTGCATCGCTTCACCGATGTGGGCGACCTGACGCAACTCCTGCCTGCGTCGGTGCCCGATCGTTTCACCACTGCCGACGTCGCGACCCACGCCGGCATTCGTCGCGACGAGGCGCAGAAGCTCGCCTACTGCTTCCGTGCCGCCTGCCTCCTCGATGAGGTGGGCCGCACCCGTGCGGGCATCGAGTATCGGCGAACGTTCTGATCCTCCGGGCCCGCCGATGCTGGTGACGGCGGGTTTTTCGGTACCGTTGTCGGTACGACGTCCGAGTCGAAGGAGATCGACATCATGGGAAGCCTCGGCTCCTCGGAACTCATCATCATCCTCGTAGTGCTGCTCGTCCTCTTCGGTGGCGCCAAGCTGCCGCAGCTCGCCCGCTCCCTGGGTCAGGCCCAGCGTGAGCTGAAGGAGGGCTTGAAGGAAGGTGCGGTCGACGAGGACGACTCCAAGGCCGACGACAAGGCCTGATCCGCCCGCGGGCACCTGACAGCGGCAGTCTGTCGATCAGCCCGCGGTTGCCGACAGCCTCGCGATCAGCCCGACCGCGGCCGCCGGCACCAACCCCCGACGAGCGTTCCGAGAGCGCCCTCGCGCCGTCAAAGTGCCCGCGCGGTGTCAGACACCAACTGGGCGCTTTCTCGCGCGCAGGGGTGCGGTCAGGAAGAAAGTGCCCGCGTGGTGTCAGACACCAACTGGGCGCTTTCTCGCGCGCAGGGGTGCGGTCAGGAAGAAAGTGCCCGCGTGGTGTCAGACACCAACTGGGCGCTTTCTCATCCGCAGGGGTGCGGTCAGGAAGAAAGTGCCCGCGTGGTGTCAGACACCAACTGGGCGCTTTCTCATCCGCAAGGGTGCGTCAGGCAACGGCGAGTTCTGGACCGGACCGGCGTGAGCCGAAGGCTGTGGCGACTCAGTCGAGTTCGATGGCGAACTCGGGGCAGTTGTCGAAGACGAGCTGCGCCTTCTCCTCGAGATCGGACGGCACATCACCTTCGACCAGCAGGATGGCGTAGCCCTCGTCGTCTACGTCGAAGAGCTCCGGCGCCAGCATGTAGCAGCGATTGTGACCCTGGCAGGCGTCGCGGTTGTACGTGATCTTCATTGCTCGTTGCCCCCTCAGAGGATCCGGATCGGCAGCTCTCGTGGGCCCCGGATCTGACCCGCTGACCACCGTACGCCCTCCGGGTCGGCCAATTCGAACTCCGGGATTCGCTCGAGGAACGTTTCGAGGGCCACGTGGAGCTCCATGCGGGCCAGGTTCGAGCCCAGGCAGCGATGGATACCGAGGCCGAACGCACCGTGGCGGTTCCGCTTGCGGTCGAGGATGACCTCGTCGGCGTTCTCGAACGCCTCGGGGTCGCGGTTGCCCGCGGGGAAGGGCAACAGCAACCAGTCGCCCTCCTTCACCGGGCAGCCCCCCAGGTCGTGATCCTGGGGCGGCGATCCGAGCCATGGTCACCGGCGCGTAGTACCGCAGCATCTCCTCGACGGCGAACGGGAAGATCGACGGATCGTCCCGAAGCTGGGCCCGGTGTTCGGGGTGCTGGGCCATGTGCCAGATGCTGGCGCCGATGGCCGACCACGTGGTGTCGATGCCGGCGATGAGCAGAAGCGCGATGGAGCCGCGCACGTGTTCGTCGACGAGCTTCTGGCCCTCGATCTCGACGTTGATCAGGTAGTCGATGAGATCGCCGTCGACCTCCGGGTCGCGCGGGTTCTCGCGGTGCTCGGCGATCTGGACGTCCAGGTAGTGGTCGAGGGTCTCCTCGTGCTCCAGTTCCTCCTCGACGCCGGGAGTCTCGAGGATGCGATGGATGAACAGGCGGAACTTGTCGCCGTCCTCCTCGGGCATGCCGAGCATCTTGGCGATGATGCGGACGGGGATGTTCTGTGCGTATCCGATGGCCGCATCGACCTCGGGGCCCTCGTCGAGCAGTTGATCGATCAGCTCGTCGCAGTAGTCGCGGGTGTAGGGCTCGAGTTCCTTGATGGGCTTCGGCGCGAACGGCGGCAACAGCAGCCGCCGGGCGACCGCGTGGAACGGCGGGTCGGAGGTGATGGGCGGGGCGGGGCCCATCGGGCGGTCGACCTCGGGTCGGTACACCGACACCACGACCCCTTGGGAGGTGTAGTTCTCGGTGTCGTGTGCGATGGCGGAGATGTCCTCCTGACGGGTCGGCAGCCACGTGCCGCCGAAGGCGTCGGATCGCGCCACCGGACAGCTCTGCCGGTACTCGTCCCAGATCTCGGGAGCCGTCGCGGCCCATTCGGCCGTGGAGTGATCGAAGTCGCGGTGGTAGTCGGCTTGTGATTCGTCGATGTCGGTCATGCGTGGTCCCCTCGCGCCGAGCCCTCGGAGACTTACACCGTACACCACGGCCGAGCGGCGGGCCTCGGGAC
>JBCCFK010000093.1:0-14523 GCA_039029775.1 Actinomycetota bacterium
CTGCGATTTACGGTGAGCGACTCCTCCGGTGGTCCACCACCGCGTGCCGATCGCCGGCCCGCTCACGACCCCGGCCACCGCCACCGCGTCCACCACCGCCGCGATCAGGGTGGACCACTCCTCGTGTCCAGCGATGAACGAGCCGGTGCCGTCGATGCCGTCGACCACCCAGCGCCGTGGGGCTCCGGGGCGACGCGGGCCGGTCTCCTCGCCGAGGAAGCCGTCGTCCGGGAAGCGCTCGCGGAGCGCGTCGAGCAGCGCCGCCTCCGCGGCACGGTCCGCGTCGGTGACGGGACTGCCGTCCTCCTTGGTCTCGTGCGTGAGCGACGTCGACCGCCACAGGGGCAGCGTCTGTGCGTCTGCCACGTCGGCCAGTGCCATCAGGGTTGCCTTGTCGACCGCCACCTGAAGAGCCTGTCACGCACGAGGCGCGCGGCCGCGCGGTTTAACGTCCGGGTCGGGCGGCGCCGAGCGTCAGCACTAGCTTGATGCGCCATGAGCGACGAGTGCTGGGCCTACTGCTGGCCGCAGTCGGTGACCGCCGGAGACGGAGTGGAGCTGCGCGTGTCCTCGGAGGCCGCGGTGGACGTGACGGTGCTCCGGGTGGCCGGCGTCGACAGGGGCGACGACGTGGTCGTTCACGAACAGGCCGGGGTGGCCGCGGTCGTCCACGGGTTCGGCGAGAACGCCTTCGCCACCGGCTGTGACTGGCCCACGGCGCTTCGCCTGGACACCGCGGGCTGGGAACCGGGCGTCCATCTCGTGTCGGTCCGGCCGTCGGGGCTGCCGGTGGCCGATGGCCGCGCCAACGCCTGGGCCTACGTCGTGGTTCGGCCGTCGGCGCCGAGGGCCCGGCGAGTGCTGATGATGGCCACCAACACGTGGAACGCGTACAACGATGTCGGCGGTGAGAACCTCTACACCCGATCGGTCCGGCAGTCGTACCGGCGGCCACTGCCGCCGGAGTTCCTGCGGAAGGAACCTGGCGCGGGCGAGCGGTTCGCGCAGGTCGCTCCCGGACAACGACGGCTCGACGACTTCAGGTCGTACTCCCGGGCCCACGGCACCGGCGGATGGCACGGTGCGGCCGGCTTCGCCACCTATGACGAACGATTCCTCCGGTGGTGTGCCGCAGCGGACATCGGCATCGACGTCGTGCTCGACCGGGACGTCCATGCGGAGCCGGGGCTCCTGGCCGGCTACGACATCGGGGTCAGCGTCGGCCACGACGAGTACACGACGTGGGAGCAGCGTGACGCGCTCGAGGCGTTCGTCGCCTCGGGCCGGCGGCTGGTCTTCCTCAGCGGCAATGCGCACTACTGGCAGGTCCGGGTCGAGACCGACGTCGAACCAGCGGACGCCATGGCGTGCTTCAAGCATCGCTACGAGGAGGATCCGGTCTTCGCCGGCGACGACCGCTCCAGGCTCACCAGCATCTGGTCGGATCCGTTGATCGGGCGACCCGAGAACCGGCTGACCGGGGTCTCGTTCACCCGAGGTGGGTACGCCCGCATGGCAGACAAGGTGCGGCACGGCTCCGGCGGCTACCGCGTCCATCGGCCGGAGCACCGACTGCTGGAAGGCACGGGGCTGGCCTGGGGCGACGAGCTGGGTGCCGACCACACCGTCGTGGGCTACGAGTGCGACGGCTGCGACATGGCGTTGGTGGACGGCCGCCCCGTGCCCACCGGGATCGACGGCACGCCGTCGACGTTCGAGATCGTCGCGACCGCGCCCGCCGAGCCGTTCGACGAACGCAGCACGCTGGCGCCGCTGGCCGACGGCGGACGGTGGGAGCTCGAGTGGCACGCCGAGAAGGTGCTCGGCGACACCACCCGCGCGGCCCAGGAGCGGCTGCGGTGGGGCCACGCGGTGCTGGGGGAGTGGACGCACGAGTCGGGCGGCCGCGTCTGCACGACGGGGTGCACCGACTGGGTGTTCGGGCTGGCCGACGAGACCATCGCCACGATCACCCGGACGATGCTCGACGCCTAGTCGTCAGTGGACGGACGCGGGGATCTCTTCGCCCGCGGCTGCCGGCACCGCGAGGTGGCGGAGTGCGATCTGCACGGCCGGGCCGATGGCGACGAGGAACCAGATCGTCCCCCATCCGATGGTGCCGCCGAGGATCAGGCCGGCGATCAGCGCGCTGGCCTCGATGGCGAACCGAGCCTTCCAGAGGGTGACACCGCGGCGTTCCATCGCCGTCATGATCCCGTCCCTCGGCCCGGGGCCCAGGCGTACACCCAGGTAGAAGCCCGAACCGACAGCGACGATGATCGGTCCCACCAGGGTGAGCCCGGCCCGCAACCACGGGTCGCTCGGATCGTCGAGCAGCCAGAGGGTGGCGTCGACCGACAACCCGATCAGCACCACGTTGCCGAGGGTGCCGATGCCGATCGGTTCCTTCAGCCAGACCATCGCCAGCAGGAGGACGGCGCCGACCGCGATGATCGCGGTGCCGATGCTCAACGGCGTCTGTTCGGCGAGGCCCTGGTGGAACACGTCCCAACCCGGCAGGCCCCAGTCGCCGGCCACCGAGCAGGCGAGGCCGGCGCCGAAGACGACGAGTCCGACGACGAGACGAGGCAGGCGTCGGAGCTGCACGGACCAGGGGAGCACCCGCCGCAGGGTACCGACCTGGAACTACGGTCGAACTCGTGATGACGGTTGACGCACCCCATGCCGGCGCGCTGCTCCTGGAGCTCCGCGAGACGATGCGGACGATCCCCGAGCTCCCGGACGGGCTCCGGCCCGCGACGTTCGAGGAGGCCTACGCCATCCAGGACGAGCTGCAGCGCCAGGGCGGGTGGGGGACCGGGGCGCTCAAGGTGGGATGCACGAGCGAGTTCGCCCAGCAGGCGTTGGGGATCGACAGCCCGGTCGTCGGTGTGGTGGCGGACTCGGCGGTGTTCCCGGCGGGAGCCGAAGTCGCCCGCTCGAGCTTCCATCACGACCCGCTGCTCGAGGGTGAGTTCGCGCTTCGACTGTCGGTCGATGTCGAGGACGTGGCCCAACTCGACGCCGACCCGAGATCGCTCGCCGACGCGGTGGCCCCGTCGGTCGAACTCATCTCGTCGCGGTTCGACGGCGTCCTCGGTGCGTCAGGCCCCAGCACCGTGGCCGACAACGTGGCCAACGGGGGACTGGTCCTCGGTCCACCGGTCGAGCCGCCCGCGGACCTGGCGTCGCTGAACGTCACGCTCACTGCCGGCGGCGACGAGATCGCCGCCGGCACCGGGGCCGCCGTGCTCGGCGATCCGTACCAGGCGTTCGTGTTCGCGTTGCGCCACGAGTTGGCCCGTGGGCGTGGCGTCGCCGCCGGCACATGGGTGACCACAGGGACCTGCACCGGCATCTCCCCGTGTCCGGTCGGCATCGAGGTGACCGCGAGCTACGACATGCTCGTGACGATGGCGTTCACCGTGGTGGGATGAGGCCGCAGGGGCCGCCCTCGACCGCCGCCCGTCTCAGGGCACGATGCGGCCGAGGTCGATGCGATCGGCCAGGCGGACGCCGCGCCGCCACATCGTCAGGAAGAGCGCCTCGCCGCGATCGTTGGCCGGGTCGATCTGACTGAGGTTCACGATCCCGAGGCAGGTCAGCCAGATGAGCACGCCGCGCATCTGGTCGACGAGGGTCTCGGTGTCGGTTGGGGTGCCGCCGGCCGCGGCCAGCGACGCCCGATAGTGCTCGATCAGGGAGTCGAAGTGCGTCTCCACGACGTCCGGGTCCGCGCTCATGGCCAGGTAGTAGAGGAGGTCGTAGGCGCCGGGGCACCGCATCGCGAGCTGCCAATCGAGGACCGTGATGTCGCCGTCGCCGTCGAACATGAAGTTGTCGGTCCGGTAGTCGCCGTGGATGATCGTGCTGGGTTCGGCGGCGAATCGATCCACCCAGTCCAGCGCACCCGGCGCCCACCGCGGGCCCCAGTCCCGCATGTGCTCGGGGATGACGTGCGCGTAGCGTTCCATCGTGACCGGGTAGGCGTCGTCGAACATCGCCATCAGCCCGGCCGAGGAGGGATCGGCGATGTCCGGCAGCCAACCGTGGGCTTCCGCCCGGCCGTCGGACCAGGTCGCGTGGAGCCGACCGAGCATCTCGATCTCGACAAGCGCCTGACCGTGCGACCGCGTCTCGAGCTGGTCGCCGGGCGTGAGGTCGTCGAGGTCCTCGAGGAGCAGGCACCAGTTCCCGGCATCTGGATCGGCGGCGTTGTGGAAGCACCGAGGCACGCGGAGGGGACAGTCGCCCACCAGGTGACGGTAGAAGCCCGACTCCTTCTCGTAGAGCCGCAGCATCGTGCCGATCATCCGCCCGCCCGGGTCCGAGGTCGGCATCTTGGCGATCACGGTGTCGGGAGCGGCCTCGGGCCGATGCTCGTAGGTCAGCGCGAGCCGGTGGATCTGTCCGATGAAACCGACGCCCTCGCCGATCCGCGTCGCATCGACATCCGAGACGACGGCGCCGTCGCCGAGCGCGGCGGACAACCACGCGGGGCTCAGGTCATCGACCTCGACCGGTACTCCGATGTCACCCATGTCGACCCCCCAGTCGCGAACGGTGGGAGGAGTGTAGGGCTCAGCCCTTGGCCCGACCCGCGTAGCCGAACAGCTTGCCGGCGACCTTGCGGATCTGGATCTCCTCGGTGCCCTCGGTGATCCGGTACCGGCGGTGGTGGCGATAGATGTGTTCGAACGGCATCGCTCGCCCGTAGCCGATTCCGCCGCAGGTCTGCATCGCCCGGTCGGCGGCATCGCAGCAGAAGCGGTTCGCCCGGTAGTTGCACATGGCCACCTTGTCGGTGATCTCCATGTGGTCGACGCCCTCGTCGAGTTGCCATGCGGTCTTGTGGATCAGGGCCCGCAGCATCTCGGCCTCGGTGTACAGCTCCGCCATCGGGAACTGGATCGCCTGGTTCTGCGAGAGCGGCTTGCCGAAGGTGGTGCGGTTGTTGGCCCACTCGACCGCCACGTCGATGCAGTGCAGTCCGGCCCCGAGCGACGACGCCGCCTGGCGGATCCGGTTCTCGTGCACGAACAACTGCGCGGTCTGCAGGCCTCGACCCTCCTCACCAAGGATGTCGGCGTCGCTGACCCGCACGTCGGTCAGCGTCACGTGCGCATGGTCGGTGGGCATGTTGAAGGTCCACATGAACTCCTCGACGTTGAAGCCGGCGGACTCGACGGGAACGATGAAGCAGGTGATGCCGTGGCCCTCGCCGGGGTTCCCGGAGGTGCGGGCGAAGATGTAGTCGTGGCTGGCGTGATGGAGTCCGGTGTTCCAGTACTTCTCGCCGTTGATCACCCACTCCTCGCCGTCGCGGACCGCCGTGGTCTCCATCCAGGTGGCGTCCGAGCCGTGTTTGGGCTCGGTCAGGCCGAATCCGATGCGAGCCTCGCCCGCCAGCATCTTGGGGATCCAGGTCTCCTGCTGCTCGGGGGTGCCGTAGCGCTCCATCATCAGGACCGTGACGAGGTTGCCGACGATCGAGCTCTCGTTCTGCAGGTCGTTGTGCAGGCCCAGTCCCTTCCGCGCCAGGTGCTCGCGCACGATCGCCATGTCCAGGTTGGTGCCGTCCTTGCCGCCGAAGCGCGCGGGGAGGTGGTAGCGGTAGAAGCCGGCCTCGTCGGCGGCCACGCGCATCCGTCGCAGCAGCGCTTCCCACTCGGCGTTCGGCAGACCGTTGCGATCCCAGTCGGTCCGGCTGTCCTCGCGTCGGTGATCGAAGAACCGGATGTTGTCGTCCTCGGCCTCCATGGGCTTGATCACGTCCTCGATGAACCGATCGAGGTCGTCCAGGAGCTGCTGGGTCGTGGCCGGGATGTTGAAGTCCATGCGCCGCAACGTACCCGGGGCCGCGGTCGCGTGCCCGCTCGTCGGGGCGATGCGGCGTCAGGCCCGAGGGCCACTCAGCGTCGTGTCTGGTCCTGGGCCCGCGCGGCGCACTTCTCCTCGTGGCGACGGGTCGCCATCGCGAGCGCCTCGGCTCGAGTCCGGAGCCGGAACACCTCGTCACCGTCGATCACCAGGTGATCGCCCGTGTAGGGGTCCTTGGTGTAGAGCATCCGGCACCTCCTCTCCATGGTCATCGGTCGCCGGTCGGCTCCCTTGTCCCGAGGTCGCCAGCCGGCTCCCGTGTCCCGAGGTCGCCAGCCGGCTCCCGTGTCCTGAGGTCGCCAGCCGGCTCCATGTCGTCTGATCGTCCATCGGCGCCACTCGCGGCCCTGTGATGGGCAGATGCCCTGCGCGAGGGGGCCGAATGACCTGGTCGCGGCCTTCGCCGGGCGTGTTCGACGCACCATGCCGACCTCGGTCGAGGCGGCGCTGGCGCACCGCGGCGCCGCCTGGGACACTGAGGCCTTCGTCGAGGGGATCGGGGGGTCCGGATGAGTGAGATCAAGACGATGGCCGACGTCACGCGCGTCCATGCTGCGGGGCGGGGCGACAAGGTGGCGCTGCGCCAGGACGACCGGTCCTGGACCTACGCCCAGCTCGACGAGGAGGCCAACCGGGTCGCCAATCGGCTGATCGAGGCCGGTGTCGGATCCCAGGACCGGATCGCGTTCCTCGACAAGAACTCGGCGGAGTACTTCACCTTCCTGTTCGGCGGCGCCAAGGTGAATGCGGTGACCGTCGCGGTCAACTGGCGGCTCGCGCCCCCGGAGATGGAGTACATCCTCAACAACGCGCGCGCGAAGGTGCTCCTGGTCGGAGCGGAGTTCCTCGATCACGTCGACAAGATGAACCTCGAGACGGTCGAGACCATCGTGGTCGTCGGCGATTCCGACGCGCACCCCTCGTACGGCGACTGGATCGACGGCGCAGACACCACCGACCCGGGCGTCTCGTCGGACTGGGACGACACGTGCTACCAGCTCTACACCTCCGGCACGACCGGTCTGCCGAAGGGGGTGGAGCTGACCAACCGGAACTTCTTCACGATGCTGCCGGCGGCGATGCCCGAGTGGCGGTTCGACGAGGACAGCGTGAATCTCGTCGCCATGCCGCTGTTCCACATCGCGGGAAGCGGGTGGGGTGTCGTCGGCCTCTACGGTGGCGCGTCGACCGTCCTGCTCCGCGACATCGACCCGGCCGAGGTTCTCCGGATCATCGAGGAGGATCGCATCACCAACTGTCTGCTGGTGCCGGCGGTCCTGCAGTTCCTGTTGATGATGCCCAACCTCGACAGCACCGACTTCTCCAGCCTGCGGATCATGGTCTACGGAGCGTCGCCCATCACCGAGGAGGTGCTCGTCGGGTCGATGAAGGCGATGGGCTGCGAGTTCGCGCAGGCCTACGGCCTCACCGAGACCACCGGTGGCATCACCATCCTGCGGCCGGAGGACCACGACCCGGGTGGCCCGAGGGCGAATCTCTTGCGGTCCGCGGGCGCACCGTGGGGCGACGTCCAACTCCGAATCGTCGACGCCGAGACCCTGGAGGACCTGCCCGACGGGCAGGTCGGCGAGGTCTGGTGCAAGTCGATCCAGAACATGGCCGGCTACTACGCCAACGACGCCGCCACAGCCGAGGCTTTCCCGGAGGGCAAGGACGCCGACGGACTGGGATGGTTCCGCACCGGCGACGCCGGCTACCTCGAGGACGGCTACCTGTTCATCCACGACCGGGTGAAGGACATGATCGTCTCGGGCGGCGAGAACATCTATCCGGCCGAGATCGAGAACGTCCTGATGGCACACCCCGAGATCGCCGACGTCGCCGTGATCGGCGTCCCGTCGGAGAAGTGGGGCGAGACCGTCAAGGCGATCGTCACCCCCGCTGCCGAGGCCGACCCGTCCGAGGCCGACCTGATCGAGTACTGCCGCGAGCGCCTGGCCCACTACAAGTGCCCGACCTCGGTCGATCGGATGGACGTGATCCCCCGCAACCCGTCGGGCAAGATCCTCAAGACCCAGCTCCGCAAGCCCTACTGGGAAGGCCACGAACGGATGGTCAACTGAGCGATCTGTGGGCGCAAATGTGCGCGCACATTTGCGCCCACAGATCCTTCTCGGTCGCAGGAAGACGTCTGGTCAGTGCTTCAGCAGGAAGTCGCCGGACATGTCGGCGGCGCCGCGGTAGAGCGGTGTGAGAAGCCGCGTGTGGAACAGCCACTCGCCCTCGACCCGGACGTACTCGTCGTCGTAGAAGCCGTACATGGCGACGGTCGATCCGTCGGGCATGTGCAGGAACTCGCCCACGTACCAACGGCCGGTCCCCGTGCCCGCGTCCTCGTCCAGGTCCGCGGTGCCGTTGTAGTAGACGTGGAACACCTGGGGGATCCCGCTCATGATCGACGTCCACGTCTCGCCGATGGTCTCCCGGCCCTCGACCTTCGTGCGTCCCATGTCCCACACCCCGTCGGGCGCCCACGTGGACTGCCACTGTGCACCGTCGAAGCGACACACGGCGTCGGCGTATCGATGAATCAGATCCTGGATCTCCTGCATGGGGAGGAACCTAACGGCTGATCGGGACCCACTGCTTGGCCGCCTCGTCGAACTGCATCCACTCGTTGAGCTCGGGATCCCATTGGATGTAGGCGTTGCGGTCGACGTCCCACTTCGGTGCGGACACGCCGTCGGGTTCGGGCACCGGCGCGGCGGGCGGCGCGACCGGGGGAGCGAACGCGTCGGGTGGCGCGATCGCGTCACCGACCGGAGCCGGCGGCGCGGTCCCGCCCGGCGGCGGAGGCATGTATCCGCCCCCTGGTGGAGGCGGGGCGTAGCCGGCGGGCTGTGCCGAGTACCCACCGGCCGGCGGGGCCGTGAGTCCCGGCACGACGGGTGGCTGCCCGACTGACTTCTTGTCGACCACCAGCGTCTTGGCGACCATGTCGCCGACTCGGCGATGCCCCTTCGATGCCACACCGCTGATCAGGCCGACGAGCGGTAGGCCCAAGGGCTGGCCGTCGACGATCCACAGCAGGGTGCGGGCGATGTTCTTGCCCCAGCTCGCGCGCTGCCCCGTCTCCTGGTCGACGACACGCAACCCCACCATCAGCTTCCCGGGCGAGCCTCCGGCGAGCGAGCTGATGACGGCGTGCATCACGAACCAGGCGCCGAACGACGCGCCGAAGACGCCCGCAGCGTCGCCGCCTTCGGCGAACACCACCGTGCCGTCGTTGTAGAAGCACAGGGCCGGCGAATCGTCCTCGCCGCAGGGGTCGAACGGCGTGTCGAAGCTGTCGGCCAGCACGAAGAACATCACGATCGTGATGATGAGCCCGATGATGGCGTCGATGATGTAGGCGCCGATGCGCTTGCCCATGACGGCGGTCGTGTCCATGGCATCTCCTCGGGGCGGTCACGTCGGCACCGATGTCCTGACGTGGAACGAGACCGCCACAAGGTTGGCACGGGTCGCCGTGTGCACTGGTGCACCCACGGCCGTCGAACGGCCCGGTGCTCGGCGTCCCGTCAGGCGTCGACCCAGCCGCCGACGCGTCGGACCATGAGGTCGATGAAGGTCTCGTCGCGGCCCTCGACCTCGGTGTTGATGACGTCGCCGGAACCGACCATGCGGTGGGCGAGCATCTCCTTGGTCAGGGTGCAGTCGGCCACCAGTTCGTCCCACGGGTAATCGGCGACACCAGCGGCCGCCAGCTCGTCGTGATACGTGCGCAGGAGGCTGTCCTCCTCGTCCTTGTGCTCGGGCGAGAGGGCCGTGGTGATGAAGTAGGCGACGTCCCAGCCCGCGCGACCCCACAGCATCAGCTGATAGTCGACGACCACGATCTCGCCGTTCTCACGGAACAGCACGTTGTCGAGGCGGTAGTCGCCATGGAGCACCGTCCACGGAGCACTCGTCAGGCCCTCGGCCAGGTCGAGCAGATTCGCGTCGACCTCGTCGAGGCGATCCACGAGCGACGGGCCGATGATGTCGCCGAAACGATCCACGAACTCGGGGCGGTTCCGGCGGTAGCTGGCCTGGAACACCTTGGGCGTGCGGTTGAGCGGCCAGACGAGCGGCTCCTTGTCCCTGAGGTCGGTCCGCATCCAGTGATGGGCGTGGAAGCGGGCCAGGACCCGGAGCGCGGCATGGGCGTCCTCGAGGGAGCCGCCGTCGAACTGTTCGGCGGGCCGGGCGTCGTCGACGTCCTCCATCACGAGCAGGAACCGACGCATCGCCTTCTCGGGGATCTTGAGCAACCGATCGATCATGAACTGCACACCGCGCATGGGCAAGTGGTCGAGCAGCCATCGGATGACCTCGCCGAGCCATGGCGCCGGATTCTTGTCCATGTCGCTGTGGACGTGGGCCGGCATCGGGAGCCCGACGTCGGCGGCGTGCTCGCGGTAGACGATGATCTCGCGTTCGTACGCCATCAGGCCCTCGCCGAGTGCCCGGTTCTCCCGGACGCTCGAGGGGAGCTTCACCACGACCGACCGTGGCTGGTCGGGGGCCGATGGCTCCCAGGTCAACCGACAGCGGTACAGGTCGCCGACGAAGCCGATGCCCTCGCCGATGCGTTCGTGGTCGACGGCGGTGATGCGCGACCCGCCGGTCGCGCTGCCGAGGTTCGAGTCGAACCATGCCGCGTCGAGCTCCTCGACGCTCTGCGGGATGTGCCGCTTCTCTGCCATGTGCCCCCCTGGGTGTCGGCAGCGTAGCCCGACGGCCGATCGCGGTCCGCGGGAGGTACCGCGGCCCTGCGATCTCGATGCGACGTCCTCGCGTTCGAGCCCCAGTTGGGCGGGTCGCTCAGGCTCGCAACGCTTCCTGGATCTCGAGGACCTGCTCGGGGCGCATCCCCCGGTGGGCGAGCGTCTCCGACGGGGCCGAGGCGAGCAGTCGACGGAACCGTTCACCGCGCTCGCGGTTCACCAGCAGCTCGCGAAGGGTCGCCTGCTGGACCCGGATGGTGAACAGGATGGCGTCGTCGACGGGATCGAGCCGCCGGAGGGTCTGGCGTTCACTGCGCACGACCAGCATGTCGATCGCCTGATCGGCCCGGATCACGGGGTCGCCTTCGGCGGGCCGGTCGGGCTGGAAGAGGCTCGCGTCGGGGTGCACGAACCAGTTGCGCCTCCAGACCGGCGATGCGCTGAGCCGATCGAAGAACGTGTCCACCTTGGACGCCAGCCGTTGGTCGTAGCCGTGCACCGGCCCGTGGACCTCGGTCACGTGCCGGCCGATCTTGTCCCGAAGTCGCCAGCGTGACGGGAAGCAGAGCGAGGCGGCGGTGAGGTACCAGCCGTGAGATCTCCGTTGCATGACGCAGAGATCCTCCTGCACGCTGCGACCGGCGCGGTCGAGCGGGTGGAGGTCGGCGACATCGACGACGGCGACGCCGTGGTCGACGAGCAGGGCGTGGACGACCTCGGAGGGACCCAGCGCGGAGGATTCGGCTGCGAACACCTCCTCGTGGCGCTCCGAGCAGAGCCGCTCCTTGAGCCGGAGCTCCTCCCCGGCGCGTTCGTCACGGACGAGCCATGGTCGGTCGGCGAGCGTGCGGACGCCCATGCTGACGGGTTCGGCATGGGGGTCGAGATCGAGTTCGTCCAGCCACGACGGCGTCTCGGTCACCGCCGAAGGATCCCACAGTCGCGAACTACGCTCCGAGCAGTCGGGGTCGATCGAGCAGGAGGACGAGTGTGGACACGTGGCAGGGAGACGCGATCGGGCTCGTCGAGGCCTTCCGGTCCGGCGAGCGGACGCCGGTCGAGGAGACCGAGGCGGTCCTGGCCGCCATCGAGGCGTCGGATCTGAACGCCTTCTCCGTCGTCGATGCCGACGGCGCGATGGAGCGTGCTGCGAACGCGGACGTCTCGTTGCCCCTCGGCGGCGTCCCCATCGGGATCAAGGAGCTCAACCAGCTCGAGGGATGGCCGCACACGTCGGCCTCGCTGATCTTCGCCGATCGCGTCGCGGGCCAGACCACCACGATGGTCCGCCGCCTGATCGGGGCCGGCGCCAACCCGGTGGGTCTGACCACGGCCAGCGAGTTCGGCGGCATCAATGTGAGCACGACCCCGTTGAACGGCATCACCCGGAACCCCTGGGACCCCGAGGCCACTGTGGGCGGGTCGTCCGGTGGAAGCGCGGCGGCGGTCGCGGGCGGCATCGTGACCCTGGCCACCGGCGGCGACGGCGGCGGATCGATTCGCATCCCGGCCGGGTTCTGCGGCCTGGTCGGGATGAAGGGGACGGCCGGGCGCATCCCGCGCGGCCCGAAGGCGACGATCGCGCCGATGACGGTGGTCGAGGGTTGTCTCGCCCGCAGCGTGCGCGACGCGGCTCGGTGGTACGACGTCTGCGCCGGCTTCGACTCGCGGGATCCCTACAGCCTGCCGAAGGAGGACGACTGGGAGGGACGCCTCGGCAGCGTCGACCTCGCGGGCAAGCGAGCGCTCATCGCCCCTGAGTTGGGCAACGCGATCGTGGCCCCGAAGGTGGTCGAGCTCGTCCGGGAGGCCGGCCGTCGTCTGGTGGCCGACGCCGGGATGGAGCTCGTCGACATCCCGGTCGAGCTCCCCAGGACCACCGCCGCATGGTCCATCGCCAACCAGACCGGCCTGTGGCTCTCGCTCCGCGAGCTGTGGCCCGACTGCCGCGACCAGATGACGAAGGTCATGGCGCTCGGCCTCGAGCTCGGCCTCGAGCACATGGATCTGCCGCGAGCCGCCGAGGTCGAGGAGGCCCGCACCGCGGCCAACGAGGCGATGGCGGACCTCTTCGACCAGGTGGACGTGGTCATCGCTGCGACCAACCCGGACATCGCGTTCCCGGCATGGGTCGAGGCCAACAATCGGGTGGCCGGCGAGCGCGTGCCCGGAGGCAACAACGGTGCCCTGACCATCCCGGCGAACATCTCCGGCAACCCCGCGGTCTCGGTTCCCGCCGGCCTCGTCGACGGCCTACCGGTCGGCATGCAGTTGATCGCCTGCCAGCACGAGGACCGGATGCTGTTCGATCTCGCCCGCCTGGTGGAGTCGACCTGCCCGTGGCCCCTGGTGGCGTCGCCGTCGTGATCGTGAGCGGGGGCGAGGCCCTCGTCGACCTCGTGCCCGACCCGGTGCCCGGCGGTGGCCCGATGAACGTCGCCATCGCCGCGAGCCGCCTCGGGGTGCCGAGTGCGTTCCTCGGGCGGGTCTCCACCGACGCGCACGGCGAGCGGATCTGGGCCCACCTCGTCGCCAACGGCGTGGACCTCCGGGTGGCGGAGCGTGGCGATGAGCCGACCGCTCGGGCGATCGTCGAGCACACGCCGAAGCTCCGGTTCCGGTTCGAGGGTGAGGGCACCGCCGACCAGGCACTCACGTCGTCGGCCCTGGAGCCGTTGGGGGCCGGTCCGCACATCCTCCACGGGGGCACGCTCGGGCTGTTCCGGGGACGCACCGCCGAGGTGCTCGCCGAGGCCGCGGAGCGACACGCGGGCATCGTGTCCCTCGATCCGAACGTCCGGCCCCAGATCATCGACGATCGGCAACGGTGGGACCACTTTCATGATCGTTGGGTCGCGGTGACGCATCTCTACCGCGGTTCCGACGAGGACTTCGACTGGATCTGGCCCGGGCGATCCGCCGATTCGTGCACCGCGGAGCTCCTCGCCCGGGGCGTACGCGCCGTGGTGGTCACCCTGGGGCCCGACGGTGCGCTCGTCTACACGCCGCAGGGCGACGTCCGGGTCCCAGGCGTCGAGGTCGAGGTCGTGGACACCGTCGGTGCGGGGGACACGTTCGTGGCCGGCGTCTTGTCATCGCTGGCGGCGCGGGGCCTGGCCGGGAACCCCGACGCGTTGGGGGCGCTGGGCGATGCGGACTGGTCAGCGATCGCCGGCTTCGCGGCGCGGGCGGCGGCGATCACCTGCAGCCGGCCCGGCGCAGATCCGCCGACCGCGGCGGAACTCGGCGTGGCCCCGCCGGGTCAGTAGTCGATCCCGGCGCAGACCAGGCAGTCCTCGCCGTCGTGGCTCGTGGCCGCGGCGGCCGCATCGTCGTCGGTCTGGTACTGCGGCGTGTCGTGGCGCGCGACGCGGTCGTCCTCGGTGGACGTCTCGCCCGAGGACGAGGTGCGCACCTGCATCACGCCGTCCTTCCAATCGTCGGTGTCGGCCCAGACGTGGGGCAGGTCGACGATGACGCCCGGCTCGTCGAGTGCCAGCGCCTCGAGAGCTGCGGTGACGATCCGTCGGTTCAGCTCCGGTTCGCCGACCCGGCCCGACGTGTGCCCGAGCGGGTAGTCGAGGAACACGGCACGAGGCGGGTTGGCGGCTGCGGTGATGTCCCGCGCGCTCGTGAGACTCACGGTCGGGATCCCGGCCGCCTCGAGCTGGCGTGCGATCAGACCCACGGTCTGATGGCACACCGGTCAAACGGGCACCAGGAGCACGGCGTCGATGTCGTCCTGGCGACAACGCTCGACCAGCGCCGGCGCGAGCTCGTCGTTCACGCGACGTTGGGAATAGATGCCGCCCATCAGCGTGAACAGGTCCGGCGCGAGCTGGCCCACCACACCCTCGGTGACGAGCGACCGGAGCGCATCGATGGGGAAGACCACGTTGATGTCGCGGCGGGC
>JBCCFK010000094.1:0-14419 GCA_039029775.1 Actinomycetota bacterium
GGCTTGTGGAAGTACGTGGGGGCCGCCGGGAGCTTCGTCATGAACTCGTCGACGCGGCTCCGGTAGTTGAGGTGGATGCAGATGATCTTGGACGGCTCGGTCGGGGCGAGGTGGACGGCATCGTCGACGCCGACTCGGCGGCCGTCGCCGGCGACCAGTTCGTCGCCGTCTCGTTCGGTGAGCGTGGGATAGCCGTCGAGGAGGATGCGGCGGTATTCGGTCATGGCGCAGACGCTACCTCAAGTCGGCAATCGTTCGGTACCGAACTATTCGACCGGCGGGCCGCGCCGAGCCATACTCGGGCCCGTGCGGGACGAGATCATCAACCGGTCGGCGACCGACCTGGCCCGCGCAATCCGGTCAGGTGAGCTGAGCTCGGTCGAGGTGGTGACGGCCCACCTCGACCGCATCGACGAGGTCAATCCGCAGGTCAACGCCATCGTCGCCGCCCGACCACGCGCGGACGTCCTGGCCGACGCGGCCGCCGCCGACGCGGCCGACCGCCACGGTCCGCTCCACGGCCTTCCCGTCGCGGTCAAGGACCTCGAAGACGTCGAGGGGCTGCCCACCCGGTCTGGATCGACCGTCACCAGCGACCGCCCCAAGCAGGCCGACGGCCATGTCGCGGCGCAGCTCCGCCGAGCCGGCGCCGTCATCGTCGGCAAGACCAACACCCCCGAGTTCGGCACCGGCTCGCACACGTTCAACGAGGTTCACGGATTGACCCGCAACCCGTGGAATCTCGGCCGTTCGGCAGGGGGATCGAGCGGTGGCGCCGCGGCTGCGCTCGCCGCGCGGATGCTGCCGATCGCCGACGGCAGCGACTTCGGCGGCTCCCTCCGGAATCCCGCCGCATTCTGCAACGTCGTCGGTCTCCGCCCCAGCATCGGCCGCGTGGCCGAGCCGGCCGTCCGTTCCGCACACCTCCTCCGCCTGGGCGTGCGTGGTCCGATGGGCCGAACCGTCGGTGACACCGCCCTTCTGCTCTCGGCCCTCGCGGGCCACCATCCGGCCGACCCGATCTCGCTTCGCGACGACCCGACTGTCTTCTCCCGGCCGCTGCCGGCGACCACCGATGCCCGCATCGCATGGGCGGGCGACCTCGACCTGTTCACCTGCGAGCCCGAGGTGCTCGAGCTCTGCGAAGCCGCGGCACGCCGGGTCGCGGACGTGGGCGGCTCCTGCTCGGCTGCCCGTCCCGACTTGACCGGCTCGATGACCGTCTTCCGCACCCTCCGCGGGATGAGCTACCGGGATCTCGGGTCACGACTGCCCGACGAGGCCTTCGACCACCTCAAGGGCACGGTGCAGGAGAACATCACCTACGGGCGCGGCCTCGACGCCGAGGACGTCCTCGCCGCCGAGATCAGCCGAGCGGAGCTGCACCGCCGGATGACGTCGTTCTGGCGGGACCACGACGTCCTCGCGCTCCCGGCCGCCCAGGTGGCGCCCTTCCCTGCGGATCAGGAGTTCCCGACCGAGATCGACGGCGTGGCCATGCGCGACTACCTCGACTGGATGACCACCTGCTGCGTCATCACACCGACGGGCTGCCCCACCATCTCGATCCCGGCCGGGTTCACGAACGCGGGCCTCCCGGTCGGCCTCCAACTCGTCGCCCCGTTCGGCCATGAGCGACGGCTGCTGGAGATCGCGGCAGCGATGGAGTCGCGCGAGCTGACCGCCCTGATCCCGCCGATCGCCTCGTAAGGTTGCAGTCAGCCATGACCGACCACACCACCGACGAACGCCTCCTCGATGCCGAGCGCGACATCCAGGCCCGCCTGGGCGACCGGCCGATCGACTTCGAGTCGATGCACGCCATCGCCAACATCTACCGCGCCGCCGCGGCGGTCCGACGCCACGCCGAACGCGACATCCTCGCCGAGGCGAACCTCAGTTGGGGCGGCTTCGTGATCCTGTGGGTGCTCTGGGTCTGGGACGAGATGGAGACCGCCCAGCTCGCGGCCGAGTGCGACCTGGCCAAGGGGACGCTCACCGGCATGGTGTCGACGCTCGAGAAACAGGGCCTGGTCCAGCGGGCGCGGGTCGAAGCCGACCGCCGCAGGGTTACCGTCGCCCTCACCGACGACGGCGAGGATCTCATCGAGGACCTCTTCCCCCGGTTCAATCAGTTCGAGGTCCGCATGTCCGATGGCCTCGACACGGCCGAGAAGCGCGAGCTGGCCCGGTTGCTGCGCATCGTCATCAACAACGCCGGCGACTGAGGGGAACCGCGCCGGGCCACCCACCCGGGACGGGGATCACGACCCGCCTCGCCGCGTGAGTGCGGCGATCAGCGCCGGGTCGTGTTCGCCCAGGGACGGGATCGTGGCCGCCGGTTCCGGCAGGCCGCTGATGTTGAACGGTGGCTTGTAGACCTCGGCGTCACCGGTGGCGGTCGAGACCGTCATGAATCGGCCGCGGGCACGAAGCTGTTCGTGATTCCACACCTCGAGCTGGTCCCGGGCCCAGGCGTGCGCGATCCGACCCGCTCGCAGGCCGGCGACAGCGTCGTCGCCGGAGATGGCGCAGAGGCGGGCGGCGATCACCGCCTCGAGGTCGTCGACGTTGGCGATGCGATCGGCGTTGGTCGCGAACCGGTGCTCGGTTCCCAACGACGCATCGCCGAGCAGGTGTTCGGCCATCGAACGCCACTCCGGGTCCGACTGGACGGCGATCAGCACTCGCCGCCCGTCCGACAGATCGAACAGGCCATAGGGGGCGATCAGCGCATGCCGATGGCCGGCGCGCGCCGGCACGTGATCCGTGTAGGCGGCCGCGAGCACCGGAGCGGTCGTCCACTCGGCCAGGGACTCCAGCATCGAGACCTCGATGGCGGCCCCCACCCCCGTCCGCTCCCGGCGATGCAGGGCCGCGAGCACCGATGTCAGGCAGTACATCCCCGCGGCGATGTCGGCCACCGAGAAGCCGACCTTGGACATGTCGTCGGCCGATCCCGTGACCGCCATGGCGCCGGCCTCGGCCTGGATCGCGAGGTCGTAGGCCTTGTCGTCGGTGCGGGGTCCGCCGCCGCCGTAGCCCGAGATGTCGCAGGCGATCAGCGCCGGGTGCCGCTGCAGGAGCTGGTCCGCGGCGATAACTGCCCGGTGCGCCGCCGCGTGGGAGAGGTTCTGGACGAACACGTCGGCGCCCGCGATCAGCGCCCGGAACGTGGCCTGGTCGGCGTCGTCCTTGAGGTCGAGCGTGATGCTCTGCTTGCCTCGATTGCACCAGACGAAGAACGCCGACTGCCCGTTGACCTTGCTGTCGTAGTTGCGCGCGAAGTCACCGTCGCCAGGACGCTCGACCTTCAGGACCGTCGCGCCGAGGTCGGCGAGCTGACGGGTGGCGAAGGGGGCGGCGACGGCCTGTTCGAGCGCGACGACGATCACGCCCTCCAGTGGCGCGGTCACTGGTCGCGTTCCACCAGGCGGGTGAAGCCGTCCCTGCTCTGGGGCAACTTCATGTCGAGGATGCGCGAGGCGACGACGGTGCGCAGGATCTGGGCCGTGCCGCCACCGATCGTGAACATGCGGACGTCGCGGTACATGCGCTCCAACGGGTTCCGCCGGGAGTAGCCGGCCGCCCCGAACATCTGGAGCGCGTCGCTGCACACCTGGATGGCGGTCTCGGCGGTGAAGATCTTCGCCTGTGCCGCCATCGCCGGGTCGGGGAACGGGCTGTCGTTCGGGCCGCGGCTGGCGGCTGCCCGATACGTCAGCGAGCGCGCCGCCTCGAGCTTCACCGACATGTCGGCCAGCATCCACTGCAGGCCCTGGAACTCGGCGATGGGGCGGCCGAACTGCTCCCGCTCCTTGACGAACTCGAGCGCCAGCTCGTACGCGCCGGTCGCGATGCCCAGGCCCACCGTGCCGGCACCGACGCGCTGGGAGTTGTAGGCGTTCATGAGGTCGGCGAACCCACGGCGGAAGCCCGAGGGCGGCAGGACGACCATGTCGGGGCCGATCTCCATGTCCTCGAACACGACCTCCATCTCCGGGATGCCGCGCAGACCCATGGTCGGTTCACGGCGGCCGAGGCTCAGGCCAGGGGTCTCGTCGCGCACGGCGAGAAAGCCTCCGATGCCCTCCTCGTCACCGTCCTCGTCGAAGACCCTGGCGAAGATCAGGTGCATTCGGGACACCCCACCGCCCGTGATCCAGTGCTTCTTGCCGTTGAGCACGTAGGAGTCTCCGCGGCGGTCGGCGCGCGTCGTCATCTCCGACGCCGCGCTGCCGGCGTCGGGTTCGGTGATGCAGATCGCCGGCTTGTCGCCGGCGAGCACGAAGTCGGCCGCCATCTTCCGTTGCGCATCGGTCCCGTAGGCCAACACGGCGGAGATGGCACCCATGTTCGCCTCCACTGCGATGCGCCCGGTCACGCCGCAGACCTTCGCCATCTCCTCGACCACCAGGACGGCGTCGAGGAACGAGTGGCCCGGGCCACCCAACTCGGTCGGGACGGTCATGCCGGTGAAGCCGGCCTCCCGGAGTGCCGCGACGTTGTCCCACGGATACTCCTCGGTGCGGTCGACCTCGGCGGCCCGCGGTGCGATGACCTCCCTGGCCAACGCGCGGGCCTTGTCCTTGATGGCGAACTGCTCGGGGGTGAGATCCCAGGTCATGTCGTCTCCTTCGGGTCGTCCGTCGAGTTGGCGCGCTTCGTGGTCTGACCGGCAAGCGCGCCAACTCCCGCGATGTCGATCCCCCAACGGTGGACGGTCACAGCAGTCGGACCTCCAGGTGTTCGATGCCGTTGACGAAGTTGGAGTCGACGTAGGTGGGCTCGCCGACGAGCTCGAATCGGAGATCGCGAGCGAGGATCTCGTCGACGAGCTCGACCAGCTCCAACCTCGCCAGCGACGCGCCGAGACAGAAGTGTGCTCCGCCCCCACCGAAGGCAACGTTCGCGGGCGGCGTCGGACGTGCGGCATCGAAGCGCAGCGGGTCCTCGAACACGGCTTCGTCGAAGTCGGCGGCCGAGTACCACATGACGACCTTCTCGCCTGCGGCGATCGCGGAGCCCGCCAACTCACAGTCTCGGGTGGCGGTGCGACGGAAGTACAGGATGGGCGACGAGTAGCGGATGACCTCCTCGGCCACCGTTTCCAGGAGGCCCGCGTCCGCCCGAACCCGGTCGAACTCCTCGGAGAACCTCACCAGGTGGATGGCGAGATGGCTCATCGACGAGCGGGTCGTCTCGTTGCCCGCGAAGATCATCAGGCGGAAGAAGTTGGCGAACTCCTCGTCGGTCAGGCGCTCGCCGTCGACCTCTGCCTCGATCAGCCTGGTCATCAGATCGTCGGCTGGGTCGCGGCGACGTCGCTCCCCCAGCTCGAGCGCGTACTCGTTGATGCCGTGCGCCGCCGGCGAGTTGAACGGGAGCAGGCGCAGCGGCGTCGTGTTGCCGTAGGCATCGGGAGGCAACGGCGACGACGAGGTCCCCGCGACCAGGTGGTCCGACAGCTCGATCATCAGGTCGTGGTCGGCCTCGGGGACGCCCATCAGGTCACAGATCACGCCGATGGGGATGGGTTTGGCGACCAGTTCAACCCAGTTGCCGGCCCCTGTGGCCTCCAACCCGTCCAGAGCCGCGCACACGCGCTCGCGGATCGCCGCCCGGTAGTCCTGCACGTGACGAGGCGTGAAGGCTGAGCTCACCAGGCGCCGCAGCCTCGTGTGGATCGGCGGATCCATGTCGATCATCGACGCCCGCGAGTCCAGCGCGTCCTCGTCGATGTCGTAGATCTGGATGTGGCCGACAGCGGACGAATAGGTGTCCGTGTCCCGGCTGACCTCGACCACGTCCGCGTGGCGGGTGACGACCCAGAAGCCGTCCTCGTGGTCGCCGTCGATCGCGTTCCAGACCAGGCCCGGCGTCGCTCGCAGCTCGGCGAAGATCTCCTGAGGAATCCCGCGGTCGTACAGGCCGGGATCGGCCAGGTCGACCGGGGTGAGCATCCGAGTGGCCACCGTGTCAGCCGATCACGAACGGGTCGCGGGTGGCGCCGGTGAGCTCCAGCCAGACGGTCTTGGTGTGGAGATAGCCGTCGAGCGCCTCGAGGCCGTTGTCCTTGCCGTACCCCGACTGTTTGAAGCCACCGAAGGGCGCCATGTGGCTGACGTTCCGATAGGTGTTGATCCACACCGTCCCGACGTCGAGCGCTCGGGCCATCCGGTGCGCCCGCCTGACATCGGCGGTCCAGACACCGGCGGCGAGGCCGTAGTCGGAGTCGTTGGCCAGCTTCACCACCTCGTCCTCGTCGGAGAACGTCATGACCGCCAAGACGGGCCCGAAGACCTCCTCACGCACGATCGTCGTGTCGTTGGTGACCCCGGTGATCACGGTCGGTCGCACGAACCGTCCACCGAGGTCCGGGTCGACGACCCCACCGGCTGCCACGGTCGCCCCTTCGGCGCGCGCCTGGTCGATCATGGCCAGGATCCGGTCGCGCTGGTCGTCCGACGCTGCCGGTCCCATCTCGGTGGCGAGGTCGGCGGGGTCGCCGAGCACCAGCTCACCAGCTCGTGCCACGACGCGCCCGATGACCTCGTCGGCGATGTCGACGTGGACGTACGCGCGCGAGCCGGCGACACAGGTCTGGCCCGATGCGGCGAAGATTCCGGCGAGGAGCCCGTTCACGGCCGCCTCGGGGTCGGCGTCGTCGAAGATGATCTGTGGCGACTTGCCCCCGAGCTCGAGGACCGTGGGCGTCAGGTTGTCCGCGGCGGCACGCGCGACGTGACGGGCGGTGCCGCCGCCTCCGGTGAACGTGATCTTGTCGATGCCCGGGTGGGACGTGATCGCCGCACCGACCTCGGGGCCGCCGGTGACCACGTTGATCACGCCCGGAGGGAACCCGGCCTCGGTGGCCCGCTCCGCCAACAGGAGCGCGGTCACGGGCGTGATGTCGGAGGGCTTGACCACGCACGTGCATCCCGCGGCCAGCAGAGGCGCGAGCTTCCAAGTCAGCAGCGCCAGCGGGGAGTTCCACGGGATGACCGCCCCGACCACTCCGACGGGGACCCGCTCGGTGTACACGAGGAAGTTGCTCGACGGCGCCGGCAGCTGATCGCCGCCGATCTTGTCCGCCATGCCGGCGAAGAAGTCGAGGTAGCTCTGAAGGCTCCTGGCCTGCGCCGTGGTCTCACGGATGATCTTGCCGTTGTCGCGGGTCTCGACCTCGGCCAACGCCTCGGCATCCCGCGTCAGCAGCTCGCCGAGACGCATCATCGATCGCGCTCGCTCGGTGGCGGGCATCGCGGCCCACGGCCCGTCCTCGAAGGCTCGCCGCGCCGCCTGTACCGCGACCTCGACGGCTGCGGGATCGTCGCTCACCTCGGCCCACACCTCACCCGAGAACGGGTTCGTCGTCCGCATGCGACGACCGCCTGGCGGTGCGACGAACGCTCCGTCGATCCAGTTGTCGAACGTCTCCATCGCCCTACTCCTCCCCGACGATCGCGATCGCACCGCTCGGGCAGCGGTCGACGATGGCCTCGGCCCGATCTCTCGGCAGCGCGCCTTCGCCGATCACCTCGGCCAACTCCTCGTCGTCGTCGAGGCGGAAGACGTCGGGCTCGAGGAGCTCGCACTGACCGACACCGATGCAGACGTCGCGGTCAACCGTCAGTCGAACACTCATCGTCCTGCCCTCCGGGCGCCGACGCGACGGGCCGGCCGGCCCCGCTTCCCGCGGTCGCTCATCGTCGGACCGCCATGTCGACGGACAGCACGCCGTGGACGAAGTTCGACGGGGCCCGGACCGCTTCGCCGCGCTGGTCGAGGGACAGTCCCCGCTTGCGCATCTCGTCGAACAGCACGGTGATCTCCATCCTGGCGAGGAACGCCCCGAGGCAGAAGTGCGGGCCGCCGCCCCCGAATGCGAAGTGCGGGTTGGTCTCGCGTCCGATGTCGAACCGGTACGGATCCTCGAAGACCGCTTCGTCCCGGTTGGCCGAGCAGTACCACATCACGACCTTGTCGCCTTCGCTGACCGCTGTCCCGGCGAGCTCGGTGTCGCACGCCGCGGTCCGACGCATGTGCAGCACCGGTGTCGCCCAGCGCAGGACCTCGTCGGTGGCGCGCTCGATCAGGTCCGGATCGTCGAGCAGGCGCTGCCACTCCCCCGGGTGGTCGGCGAACGCCATGGCGCCGTGGGTCAGCGCCGTACGAGTCGTCTCGTTGCCCGCGAACACGAGCACGTGGAAGAAGTTCCGATACTCGCTGGCGGACAGACGGTCACCGTCCTCTTCGGCCTCGACGAGCAGCGTGACGAGGTCCTCTTGCGGCTCGGCCCGTCGCTGGGCCCCGATCCGCTCGGCGTACTCGTACAATGCGTGAATGGCCGGACTGCCGAACGGCAGCAGGTGTACCGGCGTGGTGTTGCCGTAGGCGTCGTCGGGCAACGACGGCCGATCGCCGGTGCCCTCGACCAGGTAGTTGGAGATCTCGACCAGGAAGTCGGCGTCCTCGACCGGTACGCCCAGGATCGACAGGATCACCCGGATCGGCAGGGGCGCCGCGACCATGTCGACCCAGTCGCCACCACCTGCGGCCTCGAACCCGTCGAGCAGTTCGACAGCGATCTCTCGGGTGGTCTCCTCCCACACCCGGATGTTGCGCGGCGTGAACGCCTTGCTGACCAACCGGCGCAGCCGGGTGTGATCCGGCGCGTCGGTGTCGATGATCGACCGTCTGGCCTCCAGCGCGTCGGCCTCGAGGTCCCACAGGTTCGAGTGCCCGATCCCCGACGAGTAGATCTCGGGCGCCTTCGACATCTCCTTGACGTCCGCATGCCGGGTGACGGCCCAGAAGCCCCCACCCTTCCCCTCGTAGGGATGCCAGACCAACCCAGGGGTCTCCCGCATGGCGGCAAACCGCTCATGCGGAATCCCGTCGAGATACAGGTCGGCCGTGGTGACGTCGGGCTCTTCCCTGGTTCCGTACTCCGTTGTCGTCATGGTGATCTCTCGGTTCGGGCGACGGTGGGTGTCCGGCGCTCAGCTGTGCTCTGCGAAACGCGCGCGCTCCCAGTCGTTGACATCATCCGCGTCCGGGTTGTTCTCCGCAGCGAGCGCGATCTCGTGGTCGGCGATGCACACGTAGGTCGTCGAGAACATCTCGCCCAGCTGAGCCGCCAGCGCGCTGCCCTCGAAGGCCGCGACGGCGCCGCCCAGGTCGGTCGGCAGGGCCACGGTGTCGCCCGGGTTCGAATACATGTCGCCTTCGCACATGATCGGCGGGGTGAGCTCGCGCTCGATGCCGTCCGCACCGGCGGCCAGGATCGCGCCGATGATCAGGTACGGATTCGCGTCGGCGCCCGCCGAGCGGTACTCGACCCGATTGGCGGGCGAGCCGGTCTCGCAGATGCACCGGCAGAGCACGGTGCGGTTGTCGAGACCCCAGTGCACGTGGGTGGGGGCGAAGGTGTACGGCCGGATCCGCTTGGGACCGTTCGAGGTCGGCGCCCCGAGCAGGGTCATCGACTCGGCGTGATCCAGCAGGCCGGCGACCCAATGACCCATCACCTGGTTGGGGCCGC
Source organism: Actinomycetota bacterium (assembly GCA_039029775.1). Taxonomy (GTDB): domain Bacteria; phylum Actinomycetota; class Acidimicrobiia; order Acidimicrobiales; family UBA8592; genus JBCCFK01. The sequence goes on from JBCCFK010000094.1 coordinate 9,548, forward strand.
CGTCGGAGGCCGCGAACGCGTTCGCACCTTCGGCGCTGAGGCTGGTGTGGATGTGCATGCCCGAGCCCGACTGCTCGGCGAACGGCTTGGGCATGAACGTGGCCCGGAGACCGTGCTGCACCGCGACCTGCTTGACGATGCTCTTGAACAAGACCGTGTTGTCGGCGCACGTCATGGCGTCGGTGTGGCCGATGTTGATCTCGATCTGGCCGGGGCCGTACTCGGCGTTGGACGACTCGACCTCAAGGCCGGCACCGGCGAGTGCCTCGCGCATGTCCGCCAACACGGTCTCGAGCTCCAGTGCGTCGGTCAACGAGGAGTACTGGATGTGCTCCTGCACCGGGGTCCAGTCCGGGTTGCACAGGTAGAACTCCAGCTCGGTCGCGACCACCGGGTCGAGGCCGGCGGCCTGGCAGCGCTCGATCTGGGCTCGCAGCAACCCACGGGGCGCGAGCCCGTGAGGGTTCCCGTGCTCGTCGAAGGCGTCGGCGAAGACCAGGGCGTAACCGGGCCGGTGCGACAGGATGCGCCCCGACGAGACGTCCGGCACGAGCTTGCAGTCGAGGTAGCCCGAGTCCATGTTGATGTAGGGGTTCTCGGGCAGATCGTTCTGCATGTCGAAGACGAACATCGCATCGGCGATGTTGACCCCGTCGTGCACGGTCGCGGAGAAGAACCGCTCGACGGGGACCCGCTTGCCCCGCAGGTGGCCCTGTGTGTCGGGCGCGGCGACCTCGACGGTGTGCACGCCGGCGGCGTCGCACTGGGCGCGGAAGTCGTCGACGGTGAGAGCGTCAGCCATGTTGAGGATTCCTTGTCTTGCGATTGCGGATCATGGGGTCAGTACCAACCTGCCCCTGACGTCGCCGGCGCGGAGACGGTCGTGGGCGGTCTGGGCTTCGGCCAGTGGCAGGGTCTCCACGGGCGCGATCAGGGACGGCTCGCGGCGAGCCAGGTCGAGGAGTTCGTCGAGTTGCGGGCGGCTACCCCAGAAGCTCGACAGGAAGCGGGCCTCGTGGGGAACGGCCCCGAGCCCGAACGGGATGCGGCCGCCGTAGAGCCCGACGATCGCGACGAGACCCTCCTTCGCCACCGAGTCGGCCGCCGTCGTCATCGTGGCGTCGTTGCCGATGAAGTCGAGGACGACATCACAGGTGGGCAGGTCGTCACCGACGTCGAACGCGCCGTCGGCTCCGATCTCCACGGCGGTGTCCCGCTTGTCGGCGGCGAGATCGACAGCGTGCACCTCGGCCTCGCTCAACAGTTTCAGATAGCGGATCGCGTACTGGCCGAGCCCGCCTGCACCGATGACCATCGCCCGGCGAGGTCGTCCGGACTCGGGGCGACGGAGCGTCTCGAGGCCGTGCTGCACGGCCCGGTAGGCGGTCAGCCCGCCGCAGGCGAGCGGCGCCGACGCGACCGGGTCGAGGTCCCCCAGAGGACTCAGATACGAACGGTCCGGGACACACATCCGCTCGGCGTAGCCGCCGTCGGCGAACAGCCCTGCCTCGGTGGCGTCGGCACAGATCATGTCCTTGCCCTCGGCGCACTGCTCGCAGTTCCCGCAGCCCCACGGCGCATAGACCATGACGGGTCCCATCTCCGCATGCACCCCGGTCACCTCGTGGCCGAGGATCATCGGCAACGGGCTCGGGAAGTCTCCGGCCACCACGTGCAGGTCGGAGTGACACACCCCACAGGCGGTGACGTCGATGACCTCGGTGCCCTCGGGCTCCGGGTGGTCCTCCCGCACGACCATCGTCGTGTTCGCCGCTTCGAGTACTACCGCACGCACAGCCACCCCCGATCGGGGCACGGATGCCCCAGGCTCGAGGCGTGTCGGACACGAATGCGGAGCGACTCGATGGATGGCGGAGTGGAGCGCATGGACCTAGTAGCTCTTCGGGAGGCCGAGGCACTTCTGGGCGACGAAGGCCAGGACGAGGTTGTTGTTGATCGGGGCGACTTGGTACAGCCGGGTCTCGCGGAGCTTGCGCTCGATGTCGTACTCCACGGCGAAGCCGAAGCCGCCGTGGGTGTTGACGGCGGCGTTGCCCGCCTCCCACGAGGCCTCGGAGGCGAGCATCTTGGCCATGTTGGCCTCGACGCCGCACGACTCGCCGGCGTCGAAGAGGTTGGCCGCCTTCCAGCGCATCAGATCGGCCGCCTGGAGGTTGGCGTAGGCCTTGGCCAGCGGGAACGCGACGCCCTGGTTCATGCCGATCGGACGGCCGAAGACCTCCCGCTCCTTCGCGTAGGCGCTCGCCTTGTCCAGGAAGAACCGGCCGTCGCCGATGCACTCCGACGCGATCAGGATCCGCTCGGCGTTCATGCCGTCCAGGATGTGGCGGAACCCCATCCCCTCCGTGCCGATGATCGAGTCGGCCGGGATCTCGACGTCGTCGAAGAACACCTCGGTCGTGCTGTGGTTCATCATCGTGGGGATCGGGTTGATGGTCAGCCCGTCGATCAAGGAACCGTCCTCGTTGCGCATCTCCACCAGGAACACGGACAAGCCGTCCATGCGGTTCTCGACGCCGTCCACGGGGGTGGTGCGGGCCAACAGGATCATCAGGTCGGAGTAGAGCGCCCGCGATGTCCAGATCTTCTGGCCGTTGATCCGCCAGACGTCGCCGTCGCGTTCGGCACGGGTCCTGATGGCCGTCGTCTCCGACCCGGCCGTCGGCTCCGTGACCCCGAAGGCCTGCAGCCGCATTCGACCATCGGCGACCTGGGGGAGGTAGTGCGACTTCTGCTCCTCGGAGCCGTGCCGGAGCAACGTGCCCATCACGTACATCTGCGCGTGGCAGGCCGAGGGGTTGCCGCCCGATGCCGAGATCTCCTCGAGGATGACCGACGCTCCTGCCAGGCTGAGCCCGCCACCGCCGTATGCCTCGGGGATCAGCGAACCGAGCCAGCCCTGGGTCGTCAGTTCGCCGACGAACTCCTCGGGGTACGTGTCGGGTTCGAGGCTGCGCCAGTACTCGTTCCCGTACTTGTCGCAGAGGCGTCGGACCTCGGCCCGAATGTCCTCGAAGTCCTCGGGTCCAGCGGTCACTCGTCCTCCCAGAATCCCTGTCGTTCCAACGACGCCACCGCGGCGACGCCGGACTCGTGCAGATGGTGTTCCATGCGTCGTCGCGCCTCGTCGGGGTTGCGGTCGATGATGGCCTCGAGAATGGCCGCGTGGTGCTGGACGGCCTTCGCGTTCCAGCCCTCGTTGAACTCGTAGTAGTTGGCGGGCACCGACTGTTCGAGATGGCGGAGCAGCCACCGCGTCCGGCGCGGCGCGGAGGTGTTGATGATGCGGTGGAACGCCCGGTTGAGTTCGGTGAGGTCCTCGCTGGTGCCGTCGACGAAGCGATCGTGGATGGCGCGGAGTTCGTCGATCTCGGTGTCCTTCAGCGTGTCGGCCGCCATTGCCGCCGCCCGCCCCGAGACCACACCGAAGAGTTCGTAGTGGTCGACGATGTCCTCGGGTGTCAGCTGGGCGACCGCTGCGCCCCGCCGAGGTGTGACGTCGAGGAGACCCTCCTTGCCGAGGATGACCAGCGCCTCGCGAATGGGGCTGCGACTGACGTCGAGCGCCTCGGAGACGGCCTCCTGGTCGATCTTGGTGCCCGGCCTGAGCGCGCCCGTGAGGATGAGGTCTCGAATGTACGCGACGACCTCGTCCGCCAGGCCGCCCCGTTGGCGGAGCTGGGGATCCACGCGGCGATACGGGTTGTCGCTCATCGCTGCCCCGTTTGCATGCAATATGCAATCGGCCGGCGGGTCACGAGGCGGCGTCGTCCGCGGGTCACGGCCATCAGGCCCCCGCCGCCGAGCCGAGGTATGCGGCCTGCACCGTGGCGTCGGCCTGCACTTCCTCGGGCGTCCCGTGCGCGATGACGGCACCTCGGTCGAGGCAGTAGATCCGTTCGCTGATGCCGGTGATGAAGTTGAGATCGTGGTCGATGACCACCACGCCGGCGCCGACCAGCGACGCCATGCGACGAACCTGTTCGACCATGACGAGCGACTCGGAGTCGCTCATTCCCGAGGTCGGCTCGTCGAGCAGCAGGAAGTCCGGGACCATGCCCGCGGCCCGCGCCAGCTCGAGACGCCGCGAGTTCCCATAGTCGAGCTCGCGAGCGCGTCGATCGCGGTGGTCCCAGAGTCCGGCGGCGGCGACGAGCTGATCGACGCTCGGGAGGACACGATCGCTCCGGTGTTGCTCGGCGACGAGGAGGGACACCTCGACGTTCTCCCGGACGGTGAGGGCGCCGAAGAGCCGAAGGTTCTGGAACGTGCGCACGAGGCCCGCCCGTGCGACCTGGAACGGTTCTGCGTCGGTGAGGTCGACGCCGTTCATCTCGACCGCGCCGTTGGTGGCCGGCACCATCGACGTGATCACGTTGACAAGCGTGGTCTTGCCGGCGCCGTTCGGGCCGATGATGCCCACGACCTCGCCCGCCCGAGCTTCCAGGCCCGCACCGTCGAGGGCCTGGAAGCCGCCGAAGATCACGTCGACGTCGCGGGCGACCAGCGTCGCCTCGGCGTTCGGCTCGACCACCGGCAGGTCCTCGGGCTGGGAGTCCTCACCGCGGCGGAAGCGGCGGTGGAGCCACTCGTCCAGCTCCCAGTCGTCGATCAGGCCCTTCGGCCGCCAGATCATGAATCCGAGCATCGAGACGCCGAGGAACACCGTCTGCAGGTTCTCGCGGAAGATCCAGTCGAGGGGGGCGTCGTCCAGGCCGATCCCGAAGATCTCGAACCCGTCCTGGCCGAGGCGACGAGCCAGCTCCCGGCCGGCTGTCATGACCGCGACGCCGAGCAGGGCGCCGGTCACGCTGTTGCGACCGCCGACGATGAGCATCACCAACGTCACCA
>JBCCFK010000095.1:0-14410 GCA_039029775.1 Actinomycetota bacterium
CGCCGTGGTGGACCTCGTAGCGCTCCTTCAGGCCTCGCAGGATGGCGATCGAGTCCTCGACGGAGGGCTCGGACACGAAGACCTGCTGGAACCGACGCTCGAGCGCCGGGTCCTTCTCGACGTACTTCCGGAACTCGTCCAGGGTGGTGGCGCCGATGAGTCGGAGCTCGCCGCGGGCGAGCAGCGGCTTGAGCATGTTGCCCGCGTCCATCGCACCCTCGGCGGCGCCGGCTCCGACGACGGTGTGCATCTCGTCGATGAAGGTGATGACCTCGCCGTCGGCGTCGGTGATCTCCTTGAGAACGGCCTTGAGGCGTTCCTCGAACTCACCGCGGTACTTGGCACCGGCGACCATCGAGCCGAGGTCGAGGGCGACGACGCGCTTGTTCTTGAGGCCCTCGGGCACGTCGCCCTCCACGATCCGGCGGGCCAGCCCCTCGACGATGGCCGTCTTGCCGACGCCGGGTTCACCGATCAGGACCGGATTGTTCTTGGTCCGGCGACTCAGCACCTGGATCGTGCGGCGGATCTCCTCGTCACGGCCGATCACCGGATCGAGCTTGCCGTCGCGAGCGGCGTCGGTCAGGTCCCGGCCGAAGCGCTCGAGCGCCTGGTAGGTGTCCTCCGGGTTCTGCGACGTCACCCGATGGCTGCCGCGAACCTCGGCCAGCGCGGCCAGCAGGGTCTCGTTGTCGATACCGACGCGGTCGGAGAGGGCCAGGAGGAGGTGCTCGGTGGAGAGGTAGTCGTCGGTGAGGTCGATCCGCACCTGGTCGGCCCGGGCGAAGGCGTCGCGCAGCTCTCGGCTGAGCTGGGGATCGGCGCTGGAGCCGTAGGCGCTCGGGAGCGCCTGCAGTTGCTCGTCGAGTTCCGCCTTCAGCTGGGCCGGTGCGACCCCGACCTTCTGGAGCACGGGAAGCACGACGCCGTCGGCCTGGCCGATGAGGGCGAGCAGGAGGTGGACCGACGTGACCTCGGGATTGCTTCGTTCCCCGGCCAGGGTCATGGCCGCCTGGACGGCCTCGGTGGTCTTGTGAGTCCAGCGTTTCGGATCGAGTGCCATGTGGGGGTCTCCTCGGCGGTGAGGGGGTGAGCGTCGGTAGTCGTGACGAGTCGACCCGGCGTCGAATCCAGCGTGGCGCATCGGCGACGTTGCAGGGGAACCCCACCGGCGGCAATCGTGTCCAACGCCTCAAACCTGCGCGTATTCCACTCAACTTTCCCGCGTGGCGCACCTGAGGGAGCCGCCGATCAAGATCCCCCGAAACGTGCCGATGGACTGGAGGTACGGAGACACGCGCGGACGTACGCGCCGGGACCGGGAGCACACGATGCCCGACATGCTCAAGAAGGCCTCCAAGCAGGCCGAGAAGATCTGCGATGCCGACGAGACACCAGTCGCGGCGCTGTTCGTCCGCCCTCGCAACGGCGACGACGTCAAGCGCCTCGGCACGCCCGGAGGCGCCATCGGCAACATCGGCCGCCTGGCCGACCAGATGGACGAGGACGACGAGGAGCAGCCCGTCGAGGCCGAGGCGGTCGAGAGCACCGATCCCCGGAGCCTCATGTTCGGCCAGAACGCCGTCCTGGTCCTGACCGAGCATCGACTGCTGGCCTTCGGCCACGGCACGTACTCGGGCCGAGTCAAGGGCCTGCTCGGCGCGGTCGAGCTCGGCGCGATCTCGTCGTTGGAGCTCGACGCACCGCCGATCGGCGAGTCGGGCGCCGCGACCCTGGAGATCGCCTTCGCCGACGGCGAGTCGGTCAGCCTCGCGCCGGGCAGCCGGCGCCGCCGCTTCGTCGAAGCCTTCGACGAGCTGGCGCAGCCCGTCTGAGCCCCGCGCCGCCCCCGACCGCGGTCAGTCTCTGATTCCCGCGTTCGCGCGGGAGAGGTCCTCGGCGAAGTCGACCTCGATGCACAGCGCGGACGAGATGTCCACCGGCGCGAACCGGCGCCCGTCCTTGTCGATCACCAACTCGATGCCGCGCTCGAAGTAGTCCTGGTCGTCGCAGTCCTCGAGCCGGGCGATCAGGTAGGGCTTGTCGTCGGCCGACACGAAGTTGATGCCGACGGCCTCGCCGAGTGCCGGGTCGACCTGCTTGGAGAGGTTGCGGATGAAGCCGGCCTCGTCGAGGTCGTACTTCACCTCCTCGTCACCCACCTGCTCGGTGTTCACGGCCACGAAGGACTGGCCGCGATCCAGATGATCGGCCAGCAGATCCATGAGCGCCGGTTCGAACACCACGTCGCCGTTGAGCCACAGCACCGGGTCGCGCCCCGTCAGCCGGAGCCCCTTGAGCAGGCTCTTCGACGTGTTCGTCTCGCCGAACAGCGGGTTGTAGACGAAGGAGACGCTGGGGAACGCCTCCATGATCGTGTCCTTCTTGAAGCCGACCACGACGGAGACATCGGAGGCGTCGAAGCGGCTCGCGAGGTTGTCGAGCGCCCGCCGCATGATGGACCGGCCGTCGTCGAGGACGGTCAGCGGCTTCGGCATGGGGCTGCCCAGTCGGGAACCGACGCCGGCGGCGAGGATGACGACGCGCACGACTCGACCCTACCGGCGGCCGTCGGACCAGCGGTTCATGGAGGGGTCGTCGGCGAGCGCCCCACCCGTCACTCGTCGAGGATGCGCGAGATGTCCGCGTCGTCGTCCAACAGGCGCGAGCTGCCGAAGTGGTGGCGCAGGTCGATGCCGAAGTTCCGCGCCAGTTCACGGGTGGCGGACTCGGCGGCGAACCGGTTCCCCCGGTTGTTCGTGGCGCCGACGATCAGGTCGTAGAGATACAACAACGCCTCGGTGCTGTTGCAGTACTCGCGGTTCGGGGTGTCGAAGCTCTTGTGATAGAACGCGATCGGAGCTCGCCAGTCGCCGTAGTTCTCGCGCAGATAGGTCTCGGTGTCATCGGGGATCCAGAACGTCTCGTCGTGGATGGTCACGGGCTCCAGACCGAACGGCGAGTTCCACCAGGCATGCGTGAGGGTTGCGTGGTAGTAGCGACCCCGCTCCTCGTAGTGGAGGAAGACGTCGAAGGACACACCCGACCGGTGGTCGCCCCAGACGCGGTACTTCTCGACGTTGAGCGGACCGCAGCTGCCGGACGCATTGAGGACGTCGGCCACCTGCTCGGCGGTGCCGTCTCCGGGCAGCAGTCCGATATCGAGGTCGTAGTCGTGTGCGAGCAGTCCGCCGTCGCGGACCACGCCGAGCAGCGTGCCGCTGACCAGGAATGGGCGCATCCCTTCGGCGGACAGCAGCTGGTGGAGTTCGCTGAGCACCGCGAACCCCTCGGCGGGCTTGAGGACCTTGGTCTTGTCGCCCTGGGTCGCGAACGCCCGCAATCGCTTGTCCAGCTGGGTCGTGACGAACTCGACGAGCGCGGGATCGTCGGGCGCTCGGTCTCGCTGGAGATACGCGCGATAGCGACGGACCTCGGCATCGTCGACCTTCGACAGGGTCCCGCCGTCGATCAGCCCGTCGATCAGGCGACGCGCCTCGGCGATCGCTTCGGGCGAACGCAGACGCTTGTCGGGGCGATAGCGGACCGGGAACGAGCTCTTGCCGATCAGGGCCGCGGCCCACCGCATCGTGGAGCGTGTCGACGCCACCGGGAACTCGTCGACCTGCGCCAGCGCGTCGTCGATGATGACCTTGCTGGCGCCCTTGGCCCGGTAGAAGCGGGCGGCGCCCCGAGCCACGGCGTGCCGGGCGAGCCGGCTCCGATCGACCATCTGGCCGATCTTGGCCCCTTGTTGTCTCAGCACGGCCGTCACCGGTCTGCCCTCGTCACGTCTCGTCTCCTGGGTGGGACCCGCGCCGGTCCGAATATAACGGCCCACCCAGGCCACTCCGGCGCACCCGTCGGCGTCGCCGTCGCCGAACAGGCACGGCGGTAGGCTCCCCGCGTGTCCTCGCGCGACGTGCCATCGATCTCCGAGCTCCGCGCGGTCGCCCAGCCCCAGACCGTTCTGTCCCGCCCGAACGGCGAGCACTGGATGGGGCGCCGACTCCGTCGCTTCTCGGTCTACGTCAGCCGACTGGCGATCCGCCTCGGCATCGGTGCCAACACCCTCACCGGGATCATGATCGTCGTCGGACTGGGCGCAGCCGCGTGCTTCGCTGCGCCCGGGTGGTGGCCGCTGTCCGGCGTCGTCGGCATCGAGCTCTACCTCCTGCTCGACTGCTCCGACGGGGAGGTCGCGCGCTGGAACCGGACCGAGAGCGCCGTGGGCGTCTACCTCGACCGCTTCGGCCACTACGTCGTCGAGGCCGCGACCCTCGCCTTCCTCGGCGTCCGTGCTGCCGACCAGCAGATCGACGGGTGGCTCGTGCTCGGCCTGCTCGCGGCGATCGCGCTCCTGGTGTCGAAGGCCGAGACCGACCTCGTCGACATGGCTCGCCACCATGCCGGGATGCGCAAGATGCCCGACGAGGCGCGCACCATGCGCCCCAAGGGTCTGGCGAGCCTGCGCCGCCTCGTCGCCTACCTCCCGTTCCACCGCATCGTGCACGCGGTGGAGGCGTCGCTGCTCATCGGGGTCGCCGTGGTCCTCGACGAGCTCAACGACACGCTGGCATGGACCCGCGGTCTGGTCATCGCACTGCTCGCCAGCGCGGTGATCACGGCGGTGCTGCACCTCGTGAGCGTGCTGACCAGCACCCGACTCACGGCAGAATGAGCGAGATGAGTGAGCTCCGCTGGTCCTCGACCCCCGATCTCGACCGCCCGCTGATGGTCGTCGCGCTTCGTGGCATGTTCGACGCCGCCGAGGCCGCGACGACGGCCATCGACCGCCTGGCCCGCACCCATGACGCCACCCACGTCGCCGACATCGACCCGGAGACGTTCTTCAACTTCCAGGAGGAGCGGCCGGTCGTCAGCATCGACACCGACGGCGAGCGTGTCATCACCTGGCCGGTGAGCCGGTGCCACGCAGCGAGGACCGAGGGCGGCATCCGCGACCTCGTGTTGGTCTCGGGCGTCGAGCCGCACCTGCGCTGGCGGACCTTCGCGGACACGCTGCTCGAACTCGCCAATGCCACCGGCACCGAGATGGTGATCACGCTCGGCGCCATGGTCGGGATGGCGCCGCACACCCGCCCGCTCGGCGTGGTCGGCAGCGCGGCCAACGCCGCCATCGCCGACCGTCTGGGCCTCGGCCGGCCCAGCTACCAGGGCCCCACGGGTGTCGTCGGGGCGCTCCACGACCGCCTCGACAGCGAGGGCATGCCGGTGGTGTCGCTGCGGGTCTCGGTCCCCCACTATGTTCCCGGGCCACCGAACCCCGAGGCCACGAGGTCGCTGTTGTCCCGCTTCGAACTGGTCACCGGGGTCCCCACCGACCACAACGAGCTCGACGCCGCCGCCACCGACTGGCGCGAGCGGATCGACCGTGCGGTCGAGAACGACGACGAACTCGCCGAATACGTCTCCCAACTCGAGCAACAGGTCGACGAATCCGAGGTCATGCCGAGCGGTGACGACCTCGCGGCCGAACTCGAGGCTTTCCTGCGCGACCAGCGCGACGACTGAGGCTCGGCACGGCCCGAGCGGGCCGGTCCGACCGCGCGAGGATGACCGGGAATGCAGGCCCAGGCGCGCGAGTTCCGTGGGCATCGCCTCGACGGACGTCGGGACCCTCCGAAGGACGAAGTCATGACCGAACGAACTGCACGCAACGCACGAGCCGAGGCCGAGGCCGTCGCCGGCACTGCGGCCCGAGTGCTCGAGCCATCACCGCCCACCGTCGCGACCGAGCCCTGGTTCGCCGACGACCCGGTCGCCCTCGACGGAGAAGACGCGGTGAGCCCCACGAGCGCAGGGTCGCGCACGTGGGACGACCTGGCCGCCGCGGACCCGGGCATCGCCGCGTACGCCCGGGAGCACTGGCTCGGCAACCACAAGGAGCTCGCGTCGGTCCCGGCCGACTACGTGTCGAGTCGCGACGACTTCCACCGCGTCGCCTATGGCGTGGTGTCGAACGCCCGCAAGGCGGCCAACGGCAAGTTCGGCCTGCGGTACACCCACGGCGGGTTCGGTACACCGTTCTTCGGTGACGACGAGCAGGTCCGGGTCGAGGGCACCGAGCTGATCGTGCAACGGGGCGACAACGTCGTGGCGGAGACCCTCACCACACTGAGTCGCGCCGCAGAGGTGGCCGGCACGGTCGCCAACGCCGACCAGGCCGAACACGACACGATCGAGCTCGGCGACCTCGACCGGGCACTCGACATCCGCGAGGACGTCGGTGCGTTCCTGGGCGACTGGTTCGGCTTCGGGACCTCGGTGCTCGAGGAGGCTCGCCTCCTGGCCACGGCCCCCGACGACGATCTCAGCCGGGTCCAGATGTGGCCGGGCCACTTCGACCCGGCGTTCGAGATGGGCAGCCTGGAAGCGGGCCGTCGCGCCACCTACGGCGCCTCACCGGGCGACGCCTCCCACGACGAGCCGTATTTCTACGTGGCGTCGTGGGGCGAGATCGACCGGGCCGAGCAGTACTGGAACGACGACGGCTTCAACGGCGGCAGCCTCTCCTACGCCGAACTCCTCGCTGCCGACGACCCGCGTGCCCTGGCGCTCGATTTCTTTCGCCGGGGCTACGACATCCTCCACGCCTAGGCGCGCTCCGCTCGATTCAGGCGACGGCGTCGCAGGCCGCCGGTTCGTCGAGTCCGGCGGGTCGGGGAGGGAACGCGTACTCCCGGCCGTACGGGATGACGACGGTGTGGCCGTTCGGGCAGCGGACGTAGGCGATCGGCCCGTCCGAGGTGTTGTGCAGCGACAGGAGCGAGTCGGTCCCGACGAGGTGTCGCCGGCCCTCGTCGTGGTCGCAACCGGAGCAGTGCAGAAGGAACATGGTCCGACGGTCGCATGAGGGATTCGAAATGAAAAGCGATGGTTTCTCAGGTGTATCGTGAAGCAGAACTTCATGAACGATCCTGACCCTCGGAGGACCCGATGGACGTGAGCCTGCGCCAGTTGCAGATGCTGCGGGAGGTCGCGGCGCGCGGCACGATGGCCGCCGCAGCCGATGCGTTGGGGTACACGCCGAGCGCCGTCTCCCAGCAGATCGGCGCCCTGGAGAAGGCCGCCGGCGTCGAGGTCCTGGAGAAGGTGGGCCGAAACGTGCGGCTCACCGACGCGGGACGCGCGCTCGTCGGTCACGCCGAGGTGATGCTCACCGAACTCGAGCGCGCACAGGTGTCGCTCGAGAACGTGACGTCCGAGGCCAAGGGTCCGGTCGTGCTCGCCATCGTCGAATCGGTTGCGTCCACGCTGTTGCCCCCGATGCTCGCTGCCCTCGATGCGCGGCACCCCGGGATCGAACTGCGCACCCGGCAGATCGAGCCGCACGATGCCTACGCCGGCCTCTCGCTCGGCGAGCTCGACCTCACCTTCGACCTCGACTACCCACACGCGCCGGCGCCGGTACCCGACGGCCTCGTCCGGACCGAGATCTTCAACGACTGGTTCTCTCTGGTGGTCCCCGCCGACGACGAACTCGACGGCACGGTCGACCTGTCGCGGCTGGCCGATCGCGCCTTCATCGCCTCACCACCGACCTCGTGTGGCCGTTGCGTGACGATGGCGTGTCGGGAGGCCGGATTCGAGCCCGACCTCCGTCACCAGGTCGACGACTACCCCGCGACCCTGCGACTCGTCGCCGGCGGCGCGGGCACCGCGCTCGTTCCCGAGCTCGGGCTGGTCGCTCCCCCGCCCGGCATCAAGGTGCTCGACCTCAAGGTGCCGGTGCGCCGCACCGTCGGGTTGACCTACCGCGAGTCCAGCGCGGGACGTCCGGCCATCCAGGCCGTCGTCGACGTGACCCGCGCAGTCGTCGAGGACCTCGGCCTCGACCTGGTCTAGGCCAGGACGTCGCGGCCCAGGCCGCGCCATCCGACCGCCGCGGCACCCACGAGCGGCGCCTCGTCGCCGAGGCCCGCCGGGACGATTCGGGTCCCCTGCGCGTGCTGGATCAGGCACAACTCGTCGATCGTCGCCTGCGCTGCGTCGAAGAAGTCGTCGCCGTAGCCCAGCGCGACCGAGCCGGCGACGACGGCGAGCTGCAGGTCGAGCAGGTTGGCGACCGATGCGACGGCCCGACCGACCCAGACACCGACCTGACGTCGCATGGCTGCGTCGGCCTCGGCGGCCGGCCGACCGGTCGCGCCGGCGATACCGGTGCCCGAAGCAGAGCCCTCGAGCAGTCCCGCGGCTCCCGCCGCGTCGGGGTGACCGCCGGGCTCGACGAAGACATGGCCGATGTGGCCGGCGTTGCCGTCCCCGCCCTCGAGCAGTCGTCCGTTCAGGACGATGCCACCGCCGACACCGGTGGACACGACCATGCCGATGTAGCTCTGCACACCCTGGGCGGCGCCGCACCACCCCTCGGCGAGCGCGAGTGCCTTGGCGTCGTTGTCGACGAACGTGTCGAGACCGAGGTCGGCCCCCAGGCGCTCCCCGAGCGGGAAGTCGCGCCACACCGGGATGTTGAGCGGCGAGAGGAGCCGATGGTGCTCGCGAGCCGGACCGCCGCAGCCCACGCCGCAGACCAGCGGCGCCGCATCCGCCTGCTGGACGGCAGCTCGGGCGAGACGCAGGACCTGCGCATACAGCGCCTCCGACGACCCGCCGACGTTGGGCTCCTGACGCCGATCGAGCAGGGCACCCTCGGCGGTCACCAGACCGGTCGCGACCTTCGTCCCGCCGATGTCGACCGCCAGCGCCAGCTCCGTCACGCGCCGATGCTACCGACCCCCGTCACGGCGACACGCCGAGGCAGTGTTGGTAGCGGTCGATCACCCACCCCTCGGGCGTCTCCACCGCCCAGGCCTCGACGATCCGGTGATAGTCCTGGGCCTGGGTCATCACGAGCCGGCCACCGCCCTGGACCCACGAGCCGTCGAAGGCCTCGTGCCACGGTGCCACAAGTGCTTCGAGCGCTTCGGTGGAGGACTCGTATCGCCGCTGCGAGTCCGGATACGCGATCGTCAACTCCGGGCAGTCGTAGAAGAAGTCTGCAAGAGTCTGCGGATACTCGGCGAGCGTCTCCTGGAGGAATCGTTCACCGACGCAGGGCTGGTCCAGCACTTCGCGAATCTCGGCCATCGTCTCCTCGCTGTACGCAGCGTCGCGCAGGTAGATCTCGATCTCGTCCTCGTCGCGACAGTCGATCGGATCGGCGGGGAGGGCGAGCTCGGTGGTGATCCACTCGACGAGATCGAGAGCGGGGTCCGGGCCGCGCAAGGGGCGCTCGAAGTCATAGGTGGTGCGCGACAGGTAGCCCGACTCGTCGATGTAGACGACGCCGGCTGTGAACGGAGAGTAGATCGGCGCTTCACCGTCCCACGGGCTGTCGGGATGGATGACGGCGTCGAACTCCGAGCCCGATCGATACCCGGAGCGGCTCAGGAACCAGATCGCCGGGAGGTCGGCGGGAACGTGGTCGGACGCCTGCTCCGCGAGGACGGGGCCGTGGTTCGCGCCGAACTCGTTCTCGGGGATCGAGTCACAGATCTGAACCTCCACCAGCAGTGGGCCGGCGGGCGGCTCGCCTTCGAGGACCACGATCTCGTCGAGCTGGAGTAGGACGAAGGTGCTGTACTCGTCGGGCTCGTCGACATCGACCGTGGCCAGGCCCTCCCCGACCGCGGCCACTTCGGCGATCACCACGAGATCGGCCCAGTCGGCGCGACCTCGCGTGGACGCGAAGAACCCTCCCGACACGGTCCCGCAGAACGGGCTCATTCGGACGAAGTCAGATGCACCTCCCTTCGGGGGATACATCGCCGCGTCGAGCGGCTGCGCTCCGATCGGCGTGGGAAGCGGCGTCGGGCCCGGCGTCGGCGCAGATCTCGGCGACGCCGTCGGCGTGGGAACGGGAGCATCGGTCGGCGACGGTTCGACCGCAGCGGTCGCCGATGCTCGGGGCGCGGCGGGTTCGTCCGCCGTCTCCCCGGCCGTCGAAGCACATGCGACGGCGACGAGCCCGAGGCACGTGGCCAGGATCATCCCCCGCATGCGTCAACGGTAGGGCACGGGCTGGCGACGGGGACTCGCGCGTCCCGTACCATCGCCGTCGTGCAACATCCTGGCGATCCCTTCATCAAGGCCGGCCTCCGCGAGTTCGGCGAGACGATCTTCGCCGAGATGTCGGCGCTCGCCGTCCGCACCGGAGCGATCAACCTCGGCCAGGGTTTTCCGGACACCGACGGCCCGGCCGAAGTCGCCGAAGCCGCAATCCAGGCGATCCGCGACGGCCACAACCAGTATCCGCCGGGGCCCGGCATCGCCCCGCTCCGGCAGGCGGTCTCGGACCACCAGAAGGACTGGTACGGCCTCGACTACGACCCCGACGGCGAGGTCCTGATCACCGCCGGCGCCACCGAGGGCATCGCGGCCTCGTTGCTCGCGCTGTGTGAGGCAGGCGACGAGGTGGTCACGTTCGAGCCCTACTACGACTCGTACGCGGCGACGATCGCGATGACCGGTGCGACCCGCCGGGTCGTCACGCTGCGCCCACCGGAGTACGCGTTCGACCCGGCCGAGTTGCGGGCCGCGATCACACCCGACACCAAGGCGCTCCTCCTGAACACGCCACACAACCCCACGGGCAAGGTGTTCTCGGCCGACGAGCTGCAGCTGATCGCCGACCTGTGCATCGAGCACGACCTGGTCGCCATCACCGACGAGGTCTACGAACACCTGGTCTTCGAGGGCACACACGTCCCGCTCGCGACGCTGCCGGGCATGCGGGAGCGCACCGTCGTCATCTCCTCCGCCGGCAAGACCTATTCGTTCACCGGATGGAAGATCGGCTGGGTCTGCGCACCTCCGGCCCTGCTCACCGCCGTGCGAACGGCCAAACAGTTCCTCACCTATGTCAACGGCGCCCCGTTCCAGCACGCCGTCGTGACCGCGCTGGGGCTCCCACGGTCGTACTACGACGACTTCCTCGCCGACATGACCTCCAAGCGCCAGCTCCTGTGCGACGGCCTCGAGGACGCGGGCTTCGAGGTGTACCGGCCCGCGGGCACCTACTTCGTCACCACCGACATCCGTCCTTTCGGGACCGATGACGGCAAGGCGTTCTGCCTCGGCCTTCCCGAGGCCTGCGGCGTCGTCGCCGTGCCGACGGTCGTCTTCTACGACAACGAGGCCGAGGGCCGACACCTGGTCCGGTTCACGTTCTGCAAGCAGCCCCATGTGCTCGAGGGCGCGATCGAGCGGCTCCGGACCCTGGAGGTCGTCGATGGCTGAGCTCCGCGTCGCCGGGATCCAGCACCACATCGTGTGGGAGGAGCCCGAGCGCAACTTCGACCATCTGCGCCCGCTCATCGACAAGGCGGTGGGCGACGGTGCCCGCCTGGTGGCCCTGACCGAGATGTACAGCAACGGGTTCTCCATGAACACCGGCGAGATCGCCGAGCCCGTCGACGGCCCCAGCACCCAGTTCCTCGTCGAGCAGGCGACGTCGCACGGCGTGTGGGTCTGCGGCTCGGTTCCCGAACGACCGCCCGGTCAGGACCTGCCACACAACTGCCTGGTCCTCGCCGGACCCGACGGCTCGACCCGGCGGTACCGCAAGATCCACCGGTTCGCGTACGCGGGCGAGGACCAGCACTACGAGGCAGGGACCGAGCGCGTCACCACCGTCATCGACGGCGTGCGCGTCAGCCTGTTCGTCTGCTTCGACCTGCGATTCGCACCGGACTTCTGGCACGTGGCCCACGACACCGACCTCTACGTCCTCGTCGCCAACTGGCCGGCCGCCCGCAGCACGCACTGGACCACGCTGCTGCAGGCGCGGGCGATCGAGAACCAGGCCTACATGCTGGGAGTCAACCGTGTGGGCGACGCCGGTGACGGCCTCGCCCACTCCGGCGACTCCCGCCTGTTCGACCCCTTCGGCGAGGTCCTCGCCTCGGCCCAGCGCGACGAGGAGACGATCATCGCCGGCACCGTCGACGCGGACGAGGTGGCCCGAGTGCGTCGGGACTACCCGTTTCTCGGGGAACGCACCGAGTAGCCCGGCGTCAGACCTCGAACTCGTAGATCACGGCGAGCTCGACGTCACCCATGGCCTCGTAGAGGCGCCGCGCCGGCTCGTTCTCCGGCTCGGTCGCGATCCAGGCGCTCTGACACCCGCGGGCACGGCCGGCGGCGAGCGTCTCGTTCACCAGGCGGCGGGCGATCCCGCGCCGACGATGCGTCGGTGTGGTGCCGAGCTCGGACAGGAACAGCTCGGTCGGCTTCTCCGGCCTGGTGTGGAGCACGGCGGAGCAGTGGCCGACGACGGTGGGGGGCTCCATCGTCGTGTCGACGGCGACGAGCAGGACGTTGAGCTCCGATGCCAGATAGGTCCGCAGCAGCTCGGAGCGGATCGGCTCGTCGAAGACGTCCTCGGCCAGGGCGTCGAGCACCGACGTGTTGTCCTCGGTGATCGTCACGATCTCGATGTCGTCGCTCATGGTCCCTCCTGCCCGATGATGTCGACCCTCGTACACTCGCGCCTTCGTGGGACCAGAACCATCGACTTCGCCTGACACGACCGACCGCTGGTGGGAAGAAGCGGTCTTCTACCAGATCTACCCGCGCTCGTTCGCCGACGCGAACGGCGACGGGGTCGGGGACCTCGCCGGCATCGAGTCACGACTGCCGTATCTCCAGTGGCTCGGGGTCGACGCGCTGTGGCTCTCCCCGATCTTCCGATCGCCGATGGCCGACTTCGGCTACGACGTCAGCGACTACTGCGACATCGACCCGATCTTCGGAACACTGGACGACTACGACCGACTCCTCGGCGCCGCACACGACCACGACATCCGCCTGACCATCGACTGGGTCCCGAACCACACGTCGGACCAGCACCCGTGGTTCCTCGACGCCCGAAGCGGCCCCGATGCAGCGAAGCGCGACTGGTACGTCTGGCGTGACCCGGCGCCCGGGGGCGGTGAGCCGAACAACTGGGAGGCGTGTTGGGAGATCGGCCCTGCCTGGACCTTCGACGAGGCGAGCGGCCAGTACTACCTCCACCTGTTTCTGCCCCAGCAGCCCGACCTCAACTGGTCGAACCCTGCGGTGGCCGACGCGATGCTCGACACCCTGCGCTTCTGGTTGGACCGGGGCACCGACGGATTCCGTGCGGACGTGGTCCACCTGATCGGCAAGGACCCGGCGCTCCCCGACCTGCCGAAGTACGGCACGCCGATCGCCCGCATCGACGAGCCGGCGACGCACGACCACCTGCGCCGGGTCCGGGCGCTGCTCGACTCCTACCCCCAGCATCCGATGATCGTCGGCGAGGTCGTCCTCTACCAGCCCGGCCAGGTGCGCGAGTACTACGGCGACGACGACGAGCTGAACCTCACGTTCAACTTCCGCCCGATCCGCACGCCGTGGGATCCGACGGCGTTCCGCGAACGGATCACCGAGGTCCACGACGAGCTGGGCACCGACCACTGGCCGGTGTGGGTGCTCAACAACCACGACCAGCCGCGACTGCGAACGAGGGTCGAGCGCGACGCTCGGGCGCGCGCCGCGGCAGTGCTCCTGTTGGCCCTGCGTGGGACGCCGTATCTCTACGCCGGCGAGGAGCTCGGACTCCCGGACGCACACATCCCCGACGACCGGATCGTCGATCCCGGGGGCCGCGACGGCTGCCGGGCTCCGATCCCCTGGACCCGAGCCGCGGGCCACGGCTGGGGACCAGACGCATGGCTGCCCTTCGTCGACGACGCCGGCGAGCGTTCGGCCGAAGCCCAGCGCGACGACCCCGACTCGACACTCAACCTCTACCGGTCACTGCTCGCCCTCCGTCGATCGTCGCCCACGCTGCGCCGAGGCCGCGAGCGCCTTCTCGACACCCCGGAAGAGGTGGTGGCCTGGCGCCGGAGCGGCCATGGCGACGACCTGGTCGTCCTGGTGAACTTCAGCGACGAACCGGTGACGCTCGGCAACGTCGGCGACCGCCTGATCTCGTCGGTGCCCGGCGCGGACCCGCGGTTCGACGGCACCCTGCTGCCCGACGAGGCCACGATCGTCCGCGACAAGTCCTGAGGTCGGCTGCCGTCAGCGCCCGTCGAGCCTCGAGACGGCATCGCGATCTCGTCGCCACACCACGTCGACATCGGTCATCAACAGGGTCTCGGCGGGAACCGCCGAGCGAAAGCCGCCGAGGTACTCGGAGTCGAGGTCGACGAGCGCGACGGTTCGGACCCGACGGTCCTCGAGCAGCATCTGCACCCCCTCGAGTCGCCCCTCGCGACGGCCCGGCGAGAGACCCAACGCCGTGCCGATGACGATCTCGGCCACCTCGGAGTCCGAAGGCGCTTCCTCGCCGGCGATCGCGGTGGCGCCGATGTCGAAGCCCGTCGCGGCATCGCCGTCCGTGCGGACCGACCAGCCC
>JBCCFK010000096.1:0-14312 GCA_039029775.1 Actinomycetota bacterium
CCATTGTCGTTACCCGTTGCCGACGCAGCTACTGCAAAAGAACGGCGTCGACGCGTCGTCTCTGAAAACCGTACTGCCGAATATGCTCAACTTAATATCGGCAAGCGCCGCTGGGTCCAATTTGGGAACGGGCGAAGCATCGGCAACGGGTAACGACGATGGAATCGCCGCTGCCATGGCCCAACGCTATCCGTGCCGAGGCACCTGATGCCGGGTCGGGCCCGGCGGCTTCACCGCCGAGTGTCCGGAAGGCACGTGGGCGATCACGGTGACGCCTCGGTCGCTCGGGAGGATGCGGACGGTCCCACCGAGCCGCGACGCGTGGTGCTCCATGCTGGTGATGCCGAGATGACCGGGCGCGGACACCAGCTCTTCGGGCGCGGCGCCGGCACCGTCGTCGACCACGGAGACCTCACAGGACGACCGATCGCTGCGAAAGCTGACCGAGACGGTGTCGGCACGACCGTGGGTGGCCGCGTTGATGACCGCTTCCCGAGCGATCTGGAACAGCGCGACCTGCGCCTCACCTCTGAGCGGCGGCGACGACTCGTCGCGCAGGCGCAGTTCGGTGCCCGTCGACGTCAACAGCGCCGCGGTCGTCTCGCGCAGCTCCGTCAGGTGGTCGCGACCGTCGCCGAACGACGGACGCCACAGCCGCGACGCCTCGTCACGGATCTGCGCCATCGATTCGCCGAGGGCCTCACCGATGGCCGCCATCGCCGCATCCTGCGGTCGGCCGTCGACCACCCGGTCGAGTTCGTTCAGCAGCGCTTCCAGCTCGAACCTCTGGTCCCCCAGCAATCGACTCAACAGGTCCTGCTCACGCTCGGCTCGAACTCGATCGAGATCGTCGAGCGCCGCCTCGCGCGTCAGGTCGGCCGTGTGGAGCTCGGTGGTGTCGAGCGTCAGGACCGTCGCTCCGGTGAAGCGGCCCTCGACCATCCATGGCTTGGCCAGGACCTGCATCCAGGCCGGGGCGCCGGAGCGTCTGATTCGGCGCCACTCGAACCGCAGCGTCTCGCCGTCGACGACCTGGCGCAGATACCGATCGATGACCGGCCTGTTCTCGGACCGGATCGCGTCCCGCAGCGAGCCGCCGATGAGGTCGTCGGCACGGCGGCCGATCGACTCGGCGAACGCGTCGTTCGCGAAGGTCATCCGAAGCTCGTCGTCGAGCTCGACGAGACCCTGGAACGCGGCCTGAGCGATCGCCTGCCAGTCCGCCTCTCCGAGCGCCGGCGAGCCGAACCCCCGGGCCGGGCCCGGGTCGGCACCGGGTTCCGACACCGGGGCGGGTGGGGCGGTCGGTGGGGGCGCCGCCTCGGCCGGTGCGTCCAGCGGCACCCGCATCACGACGCGGTGCTGGTTCGGCTGGCGCTCGACCAGAAACGTCCCGCCCACGGTCCCGAGCACCTCGCGGGCCGAACGGCTGCGGAGCTGTTTGAGGCTGTCGTAGCCCTCCGTCGGCCGTGGCACCGTCACCACCATCTCGACGCCGCCGCTCTCGACGGCGAGACGTACTCCCAGTCGACGCGGCGTCCCGATCGCCCGCACGACGTCGACCATGTCGTAGAGGGCGACGAAGAGCGCCTCGGTGACCTCGCGGTCGATCGGACCGTCCGTCTCGTCCACGAACGTCAGCTCGCAGACCGACCCGTCGGTGAGCGGGGCGAGCCAGGACGACAGCAACTCGGTGGGGCTCGACTCGCGCAGCGGCAGGGACAGGTCGACGAGGATCGTCCGCAGATGCGCAGCCGTGTCCTCGGCGAGCGTGCGGAGACGTCGCCGTTCCGGGTCACCGTCCTCGGCGACCTCCAGCCGGATTCGGAGCGCCGTCAACAGCTGGATCGGCCCGTCGTGGATTCGCTGGCACAAGGCGTGACGAGCATCGTCTTCGGCGACCACGAGCTGGCGCTGCGTGCGGCGACGCGCGGCCTCGAGCTCTTCCATCGCGGTGTTGTCGAACGCCAATACCGCGACCCGACCGCCCCGCAGCGGTGTCATCGTGACGCGGTGGGCCCGAAGTCGGCCCGACGCGTCGATGCGCCGGCAGTCGAGCCGGGTGGTCGACGTGGGCGAGAGGTCGACATGCGCACCGGCCGGGAACTGGCATTCGACCTGCAGCTCTGCCGCGTCACGGCCGATCATGGCCTCGACCGTGAGATCGGCCATCGCCGCGAACTGACCGGAGACGAACTCGTACTCACCGTCGCCGGCGATGACGGCAACGCCCTCCGCTGCGGCCCCGACGATGTCGGGCCACCTCGTCGCTTGCCTGGGCACGGACCAACGCTAGCCGGTCGTGCGCGGCGCGCCGGGCCCGCATCGAGCTCGACCTCTCGGAGTGCACGCGGTGTTCGAGCGTCCTGAACGGACACAAGGGGCCTCGTGCCCCCACCGCCGGGAGGATGCCCGGCAGGGCGTCCTCCGATGAGCGTCACGGGCGGTGGCTCGCCGAGCGCATTGGCGGCCGCGCTGGACAGCGTGCCTGGATTGTATACAGTATCCCGCATGACCGACAGCACCCATCCCCGAGCCACGCTCGAGCGCTGGTTCCTCGACGACGTCGCGCTGGCCGTCGCCACCTCGGGGACGGGGCCCGGGCCGGCGGTGCTGTTCATCCACGGGTCGTGGGACGACCACCACACCTGGGATGCGGTGCGAGCAGCGCTCCCGGGCGATCGGGTCGTCGTCGCCTACGACCGCCGCGGCCACAGCGCCAGCACGGACCTGGTCGGGCAGGGCACGATCCGACAGGACGTCGCCGACGCGGCCCAGATCATCCGCCGACTCGGCGACACGCCCGTCCACGTCGTCGGCCATTCCTACGGCGCCTGCATCGCCCTCCTCCTGGCATCGGACCGCCCCGACCTGGTAGGGGGCCTGGTCCTGCATGAGCCGCCGCTCTTCGGCCTCCTGGCCGACTCGCACGCCGAGATCCTCGGCGAGGCGCAGGCCTCGATGGCCCGTGCGGTCGAGCTCGGCACGGGCGGACGGATCGAGGAAGCGGCCATCGAGTTCATCGAGCAGGTCGCGTTCGGGCCGGGGTCCTGGACCGGCCTGTTCGACGCTCCGGAGCGGGCCCGCATGCTCGCCAACGTCGACACCTGGATCGATCAGTGCCGCGACCCCGATCGGCTGGCGGTCGACATCTCGGCGCTGTCGTCGTTCGCCGGACCCATCACGTTGACCACAGGCACCGCCTCGCTTCCCACCTTCATCGCCGTGACCGACATCGTCTCGAGGAGGCTCCCCGCCGCGACGGTCGTCTCGATCGACGGAGCCGGCCACGGCGCGCCGATCTCACACCCGACACGACTCGCCGAGGCCATCGATGCCCACCTCCGTGCCGCAGCGAGCTGACGCCGGATCCCGCCTGGGTGACCACCATCGCCCGCTCCGCGAGCAGGTGGCCGACGCGATCCACGGCATGATCATCAGCGGCGAGCTGCGCCCGGGCGAACGTCTGCAGGAACACCGGCTCGCGGAACTCCTGGGAGTCTCCAGGAACCCCGTCCGCGAGGCGATCCGCGCGCTGGAGGCGACCGGATTGATCGAGGTCGTGCCCCGAGCGGGAGCGTCGGTCGCCACCTTCGACGTGGAAGACCTCCGACAGCTGCTCGGCGTTCGCGTCGTCCTCGAGGCCTTGGCGGCCGAGCAGGCCGCCGAGAACCATCGCCCGGCCGACATCGCCGAGATCGATCGCTGCATCGAGGAGGGACAGGCCGCCTCGGCGGCCGGCGACCCCGTGCGGGCCGCCGAGTGCCACCGCGACTTCCACCTGGCGATCGAGCGCGCATCGGGCAATCGCCACCTCGAGCGGACGGTCGAGCCGTTGCGGCAGCGCACCGAGCTCGTCTTCACGCTCGTGTCCCCCGGTCGACCCGAGGCCAGCTGGGACGAGCACCGAGCGATCCGCGACGCCATCGCGGCGGGCGACGGCGCGGCCGCTCGCGAGGGCGCACAGGCACACATCGCGCAGGTCCTGGCCGCGCTCGGCGGGCGAGAGCTCCCTTGAGCCGACCCCGGCTCTCCCGCAGCGGGTTCGCGCTCGTGTGCGGGGCCTACCTCGCGGTGACCGTGGGGGAGGCCACGCTCACCCCGGTCTATCCCGCCGCGGCGGCCGACCTCGGCCTCGACGTCGACGACGCCGGCACTGCGTTCGCGGTCCTCGCGTTCAGCCTCGGATCGGCGAGCCTGGTGGGCGGTGTGCTGCTCCGATGGTGGACGACGACCAGGGTGATGACGGCGGCGCTGCTGCTCACCGCTGCCGGCGGTGCGGTCGCCGCCGCAGCCACCGGGACCGGGACGTTCCTCGCCGGCCAGGTCGGTCTGGGTGCCGGGGCGGGGATGCTCTATCCGCCGGCCGTCATCTCCATCGCCGCGCTGGCGGGTGAACGCAGGCGCGGCCTGGCGATGGGAGCGTTCGGCTCGTTCTTCTCACTCGGGCTCGTGGCCGCCGCCGGTTTGTCCGCCGCAGCGGATGCCACCTCGTGGCGGATGCCGTTCGTCGTCGGTGCCGTTCTGGCCGTCGGGGCCGCCGCCGCCTTGCGACGCGTCCAGGGCGACCGGGTGGCCGGCGAGTCGAGTTCTCTCAGCGCGGTGCGGGGCGTGCTCGGCGCCGCCTCCGCGGTCGGCGCTGTCGGTGGTGTCGCGCAGTACGCGGCCGTGGCCTATCTGCCGGTGTTCGCGGTCGCGGAGTGGGGCGTGAGCGCCGCGGACGCTGCGCTCATCCTGCTCGTGGGCCGCGTGCTCTCCTTTCCCGCCAAGCTCCTGGCGGGCGCGACCGCCGACAGATTCGGCGCGGTCGCCGCCGCGCGCCTGGTCGGTGTCCTCCTCGGATGCTGCGGGCTCGTCTGGTCGCTCGCGCCGTCGACGCAGCTGGGCGTGGTGATGGCGGTCGTCTTCACCGGCACCGTCTCCGCCGTCTTTCCGCTGGCGAACCTCCTGGCGTACGAATCCGCCGGACCGGACGGCGTCGCCCTCGGCCTGTTCCGAGCGCTGCAACTGGCCGCAGGCGGTCTGGTGGCGGTGGGGATCGCCGCGGCCGCGCAGTGGGCGGACCTCCGCCCGACGATCGCCGTCGCCGCGGGACTCCCGGTCGTCCTCGTGGCCATCCGCGACCGGCGCTCGTCGGTGGGCAGTGGCCTCAGGGCAACCGGCACCGACGTGAGCGTCGCGGCACCGAGGGCGAGTTGAACGGCTGATCCGGCGGCGCGCTCGACTCGCGACTCATTTCGGCGGTCCTCACGCTCCGGAGCGATCCAGAGCGCCGCAGGACTCCTTCAGACCAGTGCTGCTCGAACGGCCGCGAGGTCGTCCGAGCCGAACACCAGGCGAGTCTCGGTGGCCAGGTAGGCGAGGCTGATGTTCACACCGGCGCTGCTCAGCCGATCGGCCACTTCGCCCAGGACCCCGGGCCGGTCGCCCTCGTCGACATCGATGACGGCGACCTCGACATCGGCCGCGATCTCGATCCCGGCGCGAGCCAGCGCCTCCATCGTCGGGATCGGATCCTCGATCAGCACGTGGACCTCGGTCTCGCCGCCGCGGCGGACCGCGCAGAAGCCCTCGATGTTCACACCACGCTCGCCGAGCGCAGTGCCCAGCCGTGCCAGCTCGCCGGGCTGGTCGGGCAGGTAGACCGTCACGTCGGTCGCCATCACCCCGGTCTAGCAGCGCGTTCTGCTCGTGTCAGCAGCGCGATGCAGATCGCGCCCACGGACGGACTGGCCGGCGGGCCGCCGCGGACGGCCTACCGCTGCCGGACGGCGGATTCGAAGACGAACGTCTGGCGACCGAATGCGGCGGTGGAGCCGGGTGAGAGAATCGTCGGTGTGTGGGGCGGGACATGGACCCACTGCTGCTGCGCGGCGTTCCAGATGAACGTGCCGTTGGTGGATCCGAGGTCGTGGAGCACGACGTCCCAGCCGGACAGGTCGATCCGCGCGTGCGTCCCTGAAACCGAGAGCTCCTCGTCGAGGATGGTGAGCGGCGATGCGTTCGGCTCGCCGGAGATGTCCGGTGCCCTGCCCGCGACGTAGTCGCGATCCAGCGCATAGGTGGCCCCGTCGTCGAACACCAGGAACCCGAGCGTGGGTCGCGGTCCGGTCACCGGGCCGTGCGTGAGGTGGACCATCGAGATGCCGCACACTTGGCAGTACGCGGCCTGCGGGTTGTTGAAGTGGTTACGCGAGCACATGATGCCCTGGACCAGCTCCGCGACGTGCGCCTCCTCCACCGACGTCGCCTGCGACTCGCCGACGGCCAGTGCCTGGCGAGGTTCCACCCCGTCGGCGCCCGCCCGCAGGTCGACCCAGTCGAACTCCACCGCGGCGTGTGGCTCGGCTTCCGGCCGGGGTTCGACGAGCGGGACCAACACCGCCGCCGAGCCGGCGACGACCCCATCGCGCAGATCGCCCCAGTCCGGCGGCGCGTCTGGCGATGCACCGGGCAACGCGAGACGGACCGTGGACGTCTCGGCGATCGCCATCGGAGTCGGGTCCGCTGCGTCGGGGAGGACGGTGCCGTCGACCGTCACGGTCGCGCCGGCACGGGTGGCGTAGGAGGTCTGACCGTCGACAGCCCACCAGATCGCAGCCACAGGTCGGTCGGTCGACCGGAGAGCAGGCCCTTCGGGTAGGGCGTCGGCGTCGGCTGCGACGGCCAGAAGGTCGGGTGTGCGGGCGACCGCACCCTCACCTGGCAGCGCTGCCACCCGGTGCGTGGCGCTGCTCATGCTCCTGCCCTCCTGTTGCCGGCGCAACGGGCCGGACGGCCCCGCTTCTGATGGTCGCTCACGCCAACCCCCTCGCCGCGATCGCGTCCAGTTCGTCAGCGAGGGCGTCGGCCGTCGGGTGCCGATCGGCGGGATCCGACTGCAGGGTCCTGGCGACCACCTCGTTGGCGGCGGCAGGCAGGCTGGATGCGATCAGCGGAGGCGATGCCAGGACGTGACGGAGGGCTTCGAGCAGGGAGCTCTCGGGCAGTCCCGGGTAGAGGCTGGCCCCGCTCAAGGCGCCGTGGAGCGTTGCGCCGAGACCCCAGATGTCGCTCGCTCGTCCGGCGGGATCACCTCGCAGGGTCTCGGGCGACACGTACTCGATCGCGCCGAGCGGACCGACGCCGGTGACGGTCTGGCCGGGGTTCAGGACCTGCGCGAGGCCGAGGTCCGTCAGCCGGCCGCGGCCATCGGCGAGCAGAACGTTGCTCGGCTTGATGTCGCGGTGCGCCACGCCCGCCTCATGGAGCGCGTGTGCGGCGCGGGCTGCGTCCGCGACAGCCTGGACGATGGTCGCCGGCTCGAGCGCGGATGCCGGCGCGGCCAGGCTGCCGTCGGGGTGGTACTCGCTCGAGTAGTAGAGCCTGCCGTCGTGGTGACCGGCGTCGTACAGCTGGACCAGGTGGGGAGACGACACCGCTGCGAAGAGCTTGAGCTCGTTGGTCATGCGCCGGAACTCGTCGTCCGACGCGTACTGGTCGAGCACCTTCACGGCGACGACCGGGTCGTCGACCTCGAGGCGGGCCGGCGTGCGGGCCAGCCAGAACGTGCCGTGGTTCCCGCTCCACAGCGAACGCTCGAAGACGTAGTCGGCCACACCCTTCACGATCCCGCTCCTGTCATCCTGATCCCCGGTCGGCGTCGCTCTCGAATGATCGGGCATAGTCGGTGTCGGTGTCGACCGAGGTTCGCCGGAGGGTCTCGGTTCCCGAGAACGGCGGCAGATCGAAGATCAGCTGCCGGTTCCGCGCCAACCACGCCAACCCACCGACCACCACGACGATCCCGATGGACGCGTAGACGATCAGGCCGGCGTCGGATCGGAGCTCGTCCACGAAGACGATGGTCGACAGGACCTCGGCGACGGCGAGCGCGAGCACGAAGAACACGAGGTGCTGGGCCCGGAGGCGGCTCGCCACATACGAGCCGAGCGGCGCACCCCAGGCGACGATCGGGATCGCGGCGATCCACATGCCGAAGAGGTCGGCCTCGCGTAGAGGTGTGGGGTCGATGGCGGTGTCGCCGACCCCGACGACTCGACCGTCCGCGAGATCGACCGACAGCTGACCGTCGACGATCCCGAGGATCGCCAGCCCCACGACCGACACCATCGCCATCACGACCACCGAGGTCGGCACCCCGATCCGTGGGTCGATGCCGAACAGGACGACGACCCCGAGGTAGACGAAGACGTCCGCACCCGAGCCGACCAGCGCCGAGGCGACGCCACCGAGCGTCCCCGCAGCGACCAGGCCGACGACGAGACGGTGGTTGTCGTGCGGCAGCACGTAGTCGACCTTGCGGACCGGGATCCGCGACCCCAGGAACACGAGCCAGGCCATGCCGGCGAGCACCAGGGTGAACGTGACCTTCACGTAGGGCCCGGGCAGGCGCGACACCCAGAACGCGGTGTCGCGGTCGCTGGCGAAGACGACTGCGATCGCGAACGCGAGCACCGCGGCGGGTGCGGCGAAGGCGACGGCCCGCCACACGACCCGTCGTCGTGACAAGACGATGACGAGCGCGGCGGACCCCATGCCGACCGCCTGGATGGACAAGCTGAACGACCGGGCGACCGCGGACGGCACGTCGAGCACCTTGGTGAAGACCGGGAACGCCACCGCGCCGCCACCCTGGGGGGTCGAGCCCGCGACGAACGATCCGAACACCATGGTGATCGCGGCGCCGACGTGATCTCCGATACGCCCCCAGTGGCCCGCGGCGGTCACGTAGACCGACCAGATCACCGTGACGGCGGCCGGCACACTCAGCGACGCGTTGCGGCGGGCTCGCTGCACCCGCGCTCGCGTGTCGGCGGAGTCCTCGAGGAAGGTCAGGTCGAGGTTCCCCGACGTCATCCCAGCCGGCCGCCCCGATAGCGCCACCGGATCATGAGGACCCGCATCGGGCCGTTCGCCGCGAGCCACACCAGGAGCCACGTGGTGATGAAGTGCGTCCAGAACGTCGATGGGGTCGCCACGCCGGAGGTGTCCATCATCATGTTGTCCAGGATGAGGAACGCCAGGATCCCTTCCGGGACGCCGGTGAGCAGCCCGAAGAGCGTGGGCCAGTCCTTCTCCCACCGATACTGCTGCAGCGCGTGGTAGATCGGTTCCCAGATCGCCGCGCCGAGCACGGCGACGAGCACGAGTGCGCCGAACGTGACCGAGTACAGCTCGCCCATGGTGGACTCGCCCGGAAGGGCAGTGCCGCGAGGGAGCGCAGGCGTGACGATGATCGTCCACACCACGCCGACCGTGGCCAGCAGGAAGAGACGGGTCTGGATTCGGCCGACGAGCGTTGGCGTCATGTGCCGATCTCCTTGACCGGGCGGCGGCGCATCCACCGCCACCACTCCGACACCGACCGTTTGATGCCGATGCGTTCACCGAAGTCCCTGGTGGCGAGGTCGTCGGCGATCTGCAGGGCCGCGTACTGCAGGCCGAGGAACGAGTCGACACCGGCGTAGGGTCCGCCGAGGGTGATGCTGCCGCTGGCGTACATGCGGCCGACCCCGCTCGCGGTGCCGCTGATCTCGAACGTCGGTTCCACCCTGAGCCGCCCCATCACGTTGCGGTCGGCTCCGGCATGTTGGAGGACGTCGGCGAGCAACCGATGCTCGGAGATGTCGGACTCGAGACCGGTGGCGTCGATGATGAAGTTGGCGTCGAGGTGCACCACGCCGGTCCGGTTCCGCAGTTGCGTGCGCACCGACTGGTCCGGCCCCGGCACGACCTCGTCGACCTCACCGGTCTCCTGGAGGTAGAAGCCTTGGGCTCGGCCTCGTTCGAGCTGCTCCTGCCAACTGCGCCGCGCCGGCGTGTTCGTCCCGCCCATCGCCGCCAACAGGGAGCGCTTGGCATCGTCGTCGGCGTTCTCGAGCTGCTCCTTCAGCTGCCCTCCCCAGGCGGACTTGGGGAAGTTGAACGCTTGGTAGGCGAAGCCGTTCGCGCCCGGCCTCCGGAACGTCGGCGAGTCGCCCTGAGGCCCGGTCACGTAGTTTCGGAAGAGGTGGAGGATGGTGGTCTGCGCGCCGTGCTGGTCGCGGTCGTCGATCAGCCGCTGCAGGACTCGGGACGCCACGATGCCGCTGCCGCGGACCAGGACAGTGCCGGGACGGCGCCGCAGCTCCTCGTACACGTAGTCGTGGGGCTCGTAGGCGTTGACCACCCGGCTGAAGTCGCTGTGTTTCTCTCGGTACTCCTGCAGGTCGGGGAGGAACTTCACGCCGGGGTAGCCGACCGCGATGTGCGCGTGGGTGCTCCGGTAGGCGACCCGCTTGGTCGGCGATGTACCGGCCGGCGGGGTGAGGATCGTGAGGTAGCCGCCGCCGTGGCGAGGCCGGATCATCCGCACGACTCCACTGGTGCGCATCGAGTCCCAACCGATTCGTTCGGCTTCGCGGGCGACCGACTCGTACACCTGGCCGGCCTTCGGCGTGTAGAAGTCCGTCCCGACCGGCTCGGTCAGGACGTTCCATATCGGACGGACCTTGTCGCCCAACCCTCGCGCGGCCCCCGCTTCCCGTATCGCATAGCTGGGGAAGCCCCAGATGTTGTCCATCGTGGAGGACGAGTCGGAGCGGAGTCGCTCGCCCTCGGGGATCTGGGAATTGCGGGCGAGGTAGGCATAGGTCAGCCAGGGCTTCTCGAGATCGGAGAGCACGGCCATCCATGCGGTGGGGACTCCGGCGATGCGCAGCGTGTCCACCAGCGCGAACGAACCGAGCCCACCGCCCACCGACACGAGCGGCGCGTCGACGATCGGGATGCCGGCCGCGGCGACCATCTCGTCGGTCCACAGCGAGGTCTCGATCAGTTGCGGGGTCAGATCTCCGGTCATGGGCGGTGCCTCGGCGTGGTGGTCGGCTGATTGCTCACAGTTGCCCTCGGTCCACGAAGAAGCTGTCGAGGATCCGGCGGGCGGCGCTCTCGTCGCGGTCGCCGAGTCCCTGGATCCCCACGGTGATGAAGAAGTCGTTCTCGGGGGGCGACGCCGCGACGAGCCAGATCGTCGAGTTCGATGCGCCGCACTCGGTGTTGGTACGGATCACGCCGGTGTAGGCCGGGTCCTCGTACCCGAGGTCGGGTCCGATCAGACACTCGACGTTCGTGAACGGGTCCAGTGCCGCCGCGGCGTTGACGAGCGGCCCAGGGGTCACGATCACGAACACGCCCGGAGTGTCGAACGTGTTCAGGGCCGACACGAGGTTCGGCGAGACGGCGAGCGTGGGGGTGGTGAAGCCGGCGAGGAAGTCCATCTCGCTCCATGCCTCCGGTACGTCCACGGAGATGGCGCCGCTCAGGTCGGTGACCTGCCGGTACGCCTCGTAGTCGTCCGCTCGGATCTGGGGAAAGCCGGCGGGCGAAGCCGTTGGCACCGGGGTCGGCTGCACGGCGGTCGCGGTCGGATCAGGTGGTGGCGAGGTCGGATCCGGGGCAACCGTCGCCTGCTCCGCCGTCGTCGGTTGTTCCTGCACCGCGGTCGGCTGTTGGACGGCTTCCGCGGTCGGCTCGAGCGCCTCCTGCGAGGTCGGATCGGGCGGAGGGCCGGAGTCGTCACCGCCGCGGGTCGCGAAGAACACGATGGCGACGACGGCGAGGACGGCGGCGGCGAGGGCCCCGATCAGCTTGCCGTTGGGACCCCCCGACGATGCCGGAGCGGTGCCCCCTGTCGTCGTCGGGCCCGTCGCGACCGGCTGTACGGCGGGCGCCGGCTCGGGCGTGGCTGACGATGCCGCCGCTGCGGGCTCTGCGCCGCCCGCCGCCGGAGACGCGAACGTGGCGGTTTCGACGACGACCGGGCCGGGCGTCGGGGTGCGCCCGTCGGCCTCGAGTGCGGCTTGGAGCGACGTGCCGAACGCGTCGGCCGAGGCGTGGCGTGCGCCGGGGTCCTTCGCCGTGGCCGTGGTCAACACGGCGAACATGCCGGGCGGGATCGACGGGTGCGGCGGGAGCGGATCGCGGGCGATCCTCGCGAGCATCGCCACCATGGTCTCGTCCGCCGGGTTGGTGAAGGGGGCTCGGCCGACCGTCAGTTCATAGAGGGTGGACGCCAGCGAGTAGACGTCCGCCGCTGCGGTGGGTCGATGCCCGTCGATCACCTCGGGCGCCGCGTGGGCCACGCTCGCGGTGACCGTGCTGCTCGTGGTCTCGGGCGACCCCGCGATACGGGCGATGCCGAAGTCGCCCAGCTTCGCCTGCCCGCTGCCCGACATCACGATGTTGCCGGGCTTGATGTCGCGGTGGAGCACGCCGGCGCGGTGGGCGGACTCGAGTGCGCCGGCCATGTCGATCCCGATGCGGGCGGCCTCTCTCCAGTCGACCGGGCCGGATCGACGGAGATGGTCGTCCATCGAACCCCGCTCGAGGAACTCCATCACGATGTAGGCGCGGTTGTCGTCGGTGAAGCCCGTCCGGTACACGGTGACGATGTTCGGGTGACCCGAAAGCGAACCCATCGCCTGACGTTCACGGTCGAACCGATCACGGCCACGCTCGTCGAGACCCGAGCGCAGCATCTTGACGGCGACGTTGCGGCGCAGGTCGGTCTCGGTCGCGCGATAGACGACACCGAATCCGCCCCGACCTATCTCCACCGGATCAGTGATGCCGGGGACCCCAAGACTGTCCACCAATGTCGCCTCCCGCCCGACGTGTAGCCCGCACTTCCGACGGCACCCGGCAGGCTTGCACATCGCTCGCGGCCCCGCCACACGATGGTGCGGGTCGACGGCGTGTTAAGACTGACCGGGATGGGCCCGGGTCAGCGAGACGTCGAGTCGTTTCGGATCGAGGTGCCCGAGGCGTCGCTCGACGACCTCGCCCGGCGCTTGGCGTCGATTCGATGGCCGGAGGACCGGGACAACGCAGGGTGGCGCTATGGCACCCCGCGCCCCTACCTCGAGGAGCTCGTCGACTACTGGCGACACGACTACGAGTGGCGAGCCCACGAAGCGGAGATGAACGAGCTCCCGCACTTCAAGACCGAGATCGACGGGTTCCCGATCCACTTCATCCACGTGCGCGGCAAGGGGCCCGATCCGCTACCGATCGTGTGCACCCACGGGTGGCCATGGAGCTTCTGGGATCTCCGAGGCCTCATCGGCCCCTTGACCGACCCTGCGGCCCACGGCTTCGACGACGCCGACTCCTTCGACGTGGTGATCCCGTCACTCCCCGGCTTCACCTTCTCGACGCCGCTGCCCGTCGGGCACTTCAGCACCCGAGACGTCGCCGGCTTGTGGGTCAAGTTGATGCAGGACGTCCTCGGCTACGGCACCTTCTGCGCCCAGGGCGGTGATTGGGGTGCGCACGTCTGCACCGAGCTCGGCCACGCGTTCGCCGATCGTGTCCACGGCATCCAGATCACCATGCCCGCGTTCAACGGCATCGACCGCGAGAACATCGACCCGGACGACTGCGCGCCCGGTGAGGAGGACTACGAGGCCAGAACTCGGGCGCGCCTCGCGCATGCGAAGGCGCACTCCGCGGTGCACGGCACCGATCCCCAGTCGCTCGCCTACGCGATGCACGACTCACCCTCGGGACTGCTGGCCTGGTTGGTCGAGCGCCGACGGAACTGGAGCGACTGCGAGGACGCCGACGGCAACCGCGACGTCGAGCGGCGCTTCTCCAAGGACGAGTTGCTGACCCTTGCCTCGCTGTACTGGCACACCGACAGCTTCTGGAGCTGCCTTCGCATCTACTACGGACGGTTCTCGGTGCCATGGCAACCGGCCCACGACCGATCACCGAACGTGGAGGCGCCGACTGCGCTGGCCGTCTTCCCCGGCGACCTGGTGTTCACGCCCAGGCGTACCTGCGAGCGGGTGGCCAACATCGCCCGGTGGTCACTGCAACCTACGGGCGGTCATTTCGCCGCCGCCGAGGAGCCGGCACTCGTGGCCGGCGAGGTGCGCGAGTTCTTCCGGCAGTTCCGGGACCCCGGGTAGAGCCGACCGTCCCCGCCGGACTCGTAGCGGCGTCTTCGTCAGCGCACCGACACCCGTTCACCCCGGGCCGTGAAGATCAAGGCGGTCACCGAGGACCGGTCGATCGCGTCCGTCACGTTCATCTCACCCACCGACGCTCGCAACGTGTCGTAGGCAGCAATGGGATCGTCGGCGTCCATCTCGTACACCGCCAGGTAGCGGGCTGGCGCGTCGTCACCACCGGCCGCGGTGAAACGCTGGCAGGCGACGAACCCGTCGACCTCGAGCACCTCGGCGATGTGGACGTCGTCGTACCAGTCGTTGTACTCGTCCTCGCGGCCATCGACCGGATTGCTGAAGACGAACAGACGATGCGCC
>JBCCFK010000097.1:0-14148 GCA_039029775.1 Actinomycetota bacterium
CGATTTCACGAAAAGCGTCAACACAAATGGTCTTTACTTGTATGCATCCGTTTAGTACAAATTCGCATCGTGTGCTGGAAGCAATTTGAGAAGAGTCGGTCTCGGTGGGGTCAGGTCAGGGCTGGCGGCCGGTGAATCCGAGCAGCTTGTCCTGCGCGCTCGCGTCGTCGGGCACGGCGATCTCGGGGCCGAACATCTGCGGCATCCGCAGCATCTCTTCGGGAATCTGGCCCACCCCCATGTGCACGGCAGCGACCGCTTCGGCGGGCAGCTTCACGTCCACGCCGATCGCCTGGCCGAGATCCCAGCTGTGGAGCAGGACATCAGCGGTCGCCAGGCCCATGCCCATGTGCTTGGGCATTCCGTTCATCGGCCCGCCCTCGATGTCGCCCTCCAACACCGACGGGTCGGCGAGCTTGGTCGCGACCGCCGACTTGATGGCGTCCCAGCCATCGTCGGCCGTCGTGCCCGCGCCGACCACCTGGCCGAGATTGGCCTGCCAGAAGATCACGTGGTCGACCAGCTCGCGGACGGTCCAGTCACCGCATCCACTCGCCGTCTCCCATCGGTCGTCGCCGACGCTCGCCATCGTCGCCTCGAAGCAGTCGGCAGCCTGCTGCCAGACGGATCCAGGTCCTTCCATGGTGCTCTCCCCCCATGATGTTCGTCGCGCGCAACCTACCACCGGGTCGGGATTGCCGGCCCGAGTGGGTCATGGATCACAGACCCCGGGGGCGGTGTCGTGCTTCTGTGCCTTCTGAGCGGTGCCCACGGCGTGTCGTGACGCTGACAGACGTCGACAGGCGGTGGGACGACGATCGGGCAACGACGAGAGGTGGGATCCAATGGCACAGATCGCGATCGCAGGCGGAGGGATCTGCGGGATGGCGGCCGCCATGATGCTGGCGGATGACGGGCACGCCGTCACCGTGTTCGAACGCGACGCGGCGCCCCCGCCGCCGGGCCCTGCGGAGGCCGCGGGCTGGGATCGCCGGAGTGTCGCGCAGTTCGGCCTCGGCCACTGGATGCACTCTCGGGGCACGTCGATCCTGCGAACGTCGGTGCCTCGGGCCTACGAGTTGGTCCGCGACAACGGCGGTCTCGCGTTCAACATCGTCACGTACCTGCTCGGCCTCCAGGGCGTCGACCCGGAGCCCTCCGACGACCGCTTCGACCTCCTGACCGGCCGCCGGAGCACGCTCGAGTGGGCGCTGGCGACCGCAGCAGACGAGCATCCCGGTGTCGAGGTGCGGCGCGGCTGCGTCATCGCCGGCTTCACCGCTGACACCGAGGGCGCGGTCCCCCACGTGACCGGTCTGCGTTTGGACGATGGCGAGATCGTCGTGGCCGATCTCGTGATCGATGTCACCGGCCGGCGCTCGCCGACGCCGGCTTGGCTCGAGGACATCGGTGCCCGGCCACCGGACGAGGTCACCGAAGACAGCGGCTTCGCCTACTGCGGGCGCTACTTCCAGTCGCACGACGGTTCGACTCCGGCGATCATCGCTCCGCTGCTGTCGCCGTTCGGGAGCATCTCGCTGCTGACGCTGCCCGCCGACAACGGCACCTGGTCCGTGACGCTCTACGGCCTCGCCGACGACAAGCCGGTCCGCCGGTTCCGCGACGAGGACGTCTTCCGGCGCGTGGTGAAGGAGATGCCGCTGCACGCACACTGGCTCGACGGCGAGCCCATCGGCGACATGTGCAGCATGGTCGGCCCTGTCGACCGCGAGCGCAGCTACGTGGTCGACGGCACGCCGTGCGCCACCGGAGTGCTCACCGTCGCCGACGCGGCAGCATGCACCAACCCCTCCCTCGGGCGCGGCATGTCACTCGGGCTGATCCACGTGGAGATCCTGCGTGAGACGATCGCCGCTCACCTCGACGATCCCCACGCGCTGGCGATCGCCTTCCACGAACGCACGAAGGCCGAGCTGCAGCCTTACCACGACGCCACCACCCGGACGGATCGCCGCCGGGTGAACGACATGAGGATCCACCGCGACGGTGGCACCCCGGTGCCGACCGCCGACGAGCGGATGGCCGATGTCCTGGTGGGCGCCGCCACCACCGACCCCACGATGGCGCGGGCCTACGGCGACATCATGGGATGCAACGCGCTGGTCGAGGAGGTGCTGGCACAGCCCGGCGTCTTCGACCGCCTCCTGGAGCTCGGCGACGGCCCGGCACCGGAGCCACCCCCCGGTCCGGGCCGCGAGCGGATCATCGAGCTCGTCCGATGACTCGGACCGTCGGCAAGGTGCTCAGGTCTGATCAGCCGGCGTAGATCAGCGGGCACTGGGCGGAGTCGATGCGGTCGCCCGCCGCCTTGCCCTCGATGAGGATCGGGCTGCTGACACCCGGGCGCGGGTCGTAGAACACGTCGTCGCCGCAGTACCGCACCGTGTAGCCGCGCCGTCGCCGGTCGGCCGTGCTGTTCCCCGGCGCGCCATGGACCGTCATGGCGTTGAACACGTAGACGTCTCCCGGGTCCAGGTCCCAGGTGACGATTCGGTGATCGTCGCGCTGGGCCTCGATGTCGATCATCTTCTCGTAGTCCGGGTTGATGACGTACCCGCTGCCGTCGATGCTCTGGTTCGGACCGAACGGCTCCGGCTGGAACCACCGGTCCCATCGGTGCGAGCCGGCCACGAACTCGACGCGCCCGTTCTCGGCGGTGGTCCGATCGAGCGCGACCCAGATCGAGATGACGTCCATCCCCGACACCGGCCAGTACGGCTGGTCGTTGTGCCATCGGGTGGGGTGGTCGGCGCCGGGCTCCTTCACGAACAGCTGGTCGTACAGCAGGTTCAGCCGACCGCCGCCGTGGAACGCCCGGGCGATGGCCGGCGCCTCGGACTCCAGGCAGAACGCGCCGAAGTCCGGATCGTGTTGCCAGATCCGGAGGTTGCCGTGGAAGCGGCTGTCGCCCACGTCGTAGCTGTGGTCGAACGGACCCGGGTTCTCCATGTCCCGCTCGATCGCGCTCGCGAGGCGCTCGAGCCAGTCCGGCGATATGGCCCCCCTGACCACGGTGGCCCCGTCGTCGCGGTATCGGCGGCGGGTCTCCTCGTCGACCAGCGGGTGGCCGGCATGTTCGCTCTCCATCGCCGGATCGTAGCCAACGGCTCCATCGGGCTCGGTCGAGCGTTGCCCACCGGCCGGTGCGTCACGCGGCGTGGCCGGCAGGTCGCCAGGAGTGAGAACGCGCGCAACCCGTGCCTCTGGTGGACCGCAGCGGCGTCCTGCGACAGTCGATGGGTGGTCTGGGCGACCACGACGACGGCGGAGCGGGCCACACATGGGGAAACGACGCGTTGGTGCACGGACTGGCGGCCGCTGGTCGACCGCGCTGGTCGTGCTCGCATGCCTCGCTCTGCTCCCCTCGGACGTCGTGGCCGCAGATCCGTTCGAGGCCGACGTGATCACCGCCCCCGATGTCACCTCTCGCATCGACTGGGGTCTGACGATGACCCTGGATGCGGGCGGAAACCCGGTCATCGCCTACCACGACGAGGGCAACTGGCTGGTCGTCCTCCGCTGCAACAACGTCGACTGTGCGGGCGCTCACTCGACGGTCCGGCCGGGGACGGGCATCTACGGGTTCTGGCTGTCCATCGCCGTCGACGGCTCGGGCAATCCGGTCATCTCCTATCAAGATCGCACCCACGACGACTTGTACCTGCTGCACTGCAGCAACCCGACGTGCTCCGGCGCCCAGACCCCGACGCTGATCGACGAGGTGGGCAGCGTCGGAGCGACCACCTCGATGGTGCTCGACAGCGCCGGGAACCCGGTGATCGCGTACCGCGACACCACGAACTTCGACCTCAAGGTCGCGAGGTGCGACAACCCCAACTGCACCGGCGACGTGGCGATCGCGTCGCACGGGACCGGGGTCAACATCGGAGCGCACCCGAAGATCCTGCTGGATGCATCGGACAACCCCGTCGTCGCGTTCGTCACGATGAGCGGGGTCGGCGTGATGCACTGCTCCAATGCGGACTGCAGCGGCGCCCAGGACATCAACGTCGTCGGCGGTGACGGTGGGTCGCGGCCGGACATGGAGCTCGACTCGGCAGGTCTGCCGGTGATCACCTTCAACGACTCGTCCACGGTCTGGCTGGTCCGTTGCGGCACGGCGGACTGCTCCGAGGCGTCGCCGCCGGTTGCCGTGGCGGGACTGCCCACGGTGGCAGCGAGCGAACCGGCGTTGGCGCTCGGTTCCGACGGTCTCCCGATCATCGCCTTCCACGACAACTTCGATCGTGCCATGTATCTCGTGCACTGCGAGTCGGCCGACTGTTCCGACTCGCCCACCCCGATCAGGCCTGATCCCGACCTGGGTCAACACGGGCAGTGGCCTGCGCTCGAACTCGACGAGTTCGACAACCCGGTGGTCGTCTACGCAGACGAGCCCTGGGGCGTCCACGTGGCCCACTGCTATGACCCGGACGGTTGCGGCGGTCAGGATCTGGATGCCGATGGCGTCCGGCACGTGCAGGACAACTGCCCACGGCTCGCCAACCCGTTGCAACGCGATGTCGAGGGCGACGGCGTCGGAGACCTCTGTGACGACGATGACGACAACGACTCGGTGCTCGACGGGGCCGACAACTGCCCGACGACCTGGAACACCGACCAGGCCGACCTGAACGGCAACGGGCTGGGCGACGCGTGCGACAGCGACGACGATGGCGACGGCGTCCTCGACGACACGGACAACTGTCCGCGAGACCCGAACACGAACCAGCTGGACTCCGATGTCGACGGGCTCGGGGACGTGTGCGATCCGGACGTCGACGGCGACGGGATCGACGATGCGGTCGACAACTGTCGCATCGTCCCCAATGCCGATCAGGCAGACCTCGACGGGGATCTCGCGGGAGATCTCTGTGACCCCGACGACGACGGCGATGGCGTGCTCGACGTCGCGGACAACTGCCCGAGGGTCGCCAATGCGGACCAGCACGACGTCGATGGCGACGGCATCGGCGAGGCGTGCGACGGCGACACCGACGGCGACGGGATCGACGATGCGATCGACAATTGCGTCGGATTGGCGAACCCCGCCCAGGCCGACCTCGACGGCGACGACGCAGGCGATGCATGTGATCCCGACGACGACGGTGATGGCGTGGATGATCTCGTCGACACCTGCCCGTCCGTCAGCGATCCCGCCAATGCCGACCTGGACATGGACGGACTCGGGGACGCCTGCGACTTCGACGACGACGGCGATGGCATCGTCGACGGCTACGACAACTGCGTCACCCTGGGCAACTTCGGCCAAGAGGACGTGGACGGCGACGGCATCGGCGACCCGTGCGACCCGGCGGATGACCGAATTCCCGTTGTCTGCGCCGCGTTCACAGGAGCGACGGTCATCGTCGGCTCCGACGGCGCCGACACGCTCGTCGGCACGCCTGGGCCCGACATCATCCTCGGGTTGGCGGGCGACGACATCATCTCCGGCGGCGGCGGCCGCGACTGCATCCTGGGTGGGCCGGGCGATGACGAGATCGATGGCGGCTCGGCCGGGGATCTGCTGCGGGGCCAGCGAGGCGCCGACGTGATCCGTGGCGGAACCGGTCACGACGACATCTCGGGCGGGTCGCGCGGGGACACGATCCACGGCAACGGTGGTCGCGATGTCATCTCGGGTGGTTCGGGCCACGACCGGATCTTCGGCGGCCGGCACGCCGACCGGATCGAGGGAAACGGCGGTCGCGACGTGGTGCTCGGCGGCCGAGGACAGGACGACATCTCCGGCGGTGGGAGTGCCGACCTCCTCGACGGCGGCTCGGGGCGCGACACCTGTGTGGGCGGAACGGGCAGCGACACGCTCATCTCGTGCTGAGGATCGGGACGAGCGGGGCGCCCTGATCCCGCCTCTCGATACGATCGGCGATCATCGAGACGAACGCCTCCACCTGCACGAACCGTGCGATCCTCGACCGTTGGCACCCCGTCGCGGCGTTGGAGGATCTGGCCGAGGGTGTGCAGGGCACCACGACGCTGCTCGGGGAGCGGCTCGTCGTCACGCTGGACGAGGGCTCGCCTCGGGCCTCGCGCGAGGCCGAGCCCGACAGGCCGCTGCCCGTCGAGGCTCGGCACTGCTGTCTGTGGGTCTGCCTCGGTGAGCCGTCGCACCCGCTCTTCACGATCGCCGAGAACGCGGAGCCCGACAGACGAATCGTCCACGCGGGCACCGTCGGCGTCCATGTGTCCGCGCCGCGTGCCATCGAGAACTTCCTCGACATGGCGCACTTCCCGTACGTCCACACGGGCATCCTCGGCGTGGAGCCGTTCACCGACGTGAAGGACTACGAGGTCCGGATCGAGGCCGAGGAGGTGTGGGCCACCGAGTGTGCTTTCTGGCAGCCGTTGGCAGCGACGACCTCGACCGAGGGTCAGCTGTCGGAGTACCTCTACCGAGTGCCGGATCCGTACTGCGTCATGTTGTACAAGTCCACCCCGGTGGACCCGGAGCGCAAGGACGTGATCGCGCTCTTCTGTCAGCCGGTCGGCGAGGAGTTCGTTCGGGCCCACATGTTCCTCTGCCTGCTCGACTCGGAGAACCCGACGCCGGGGATCCGACGGTTCCAACAGACCATCTTCGGGCAGGACAAGCCGATTCTGGAGAACCAGTACCCCAAGTGTCTCCCGCTCGACCCGCGAGCGGAGACCCCAATCCGGGCGGACCGCATGGCGATCGCGTACCGGCGCTGGCTCACCGACCTCGGTGTGACCTACGGGGTGATCCCGGCGCCATGACCGGCTGGTCTCCCGTCGCCACCGCCGAAGAGGTCGTGCCCGGCCACGTGGTACGAAGCCAGGTCAACGGCCGAGGGCTGGTGATCTGGCGCGGCCACGACGGCTACGTGAACGTCTGGGAGAACCGCTGCCTGCACCGCGGCGTGCGGCTGTCGATCGGGAGCACGGACGGGACCGAGCTCGTGTGCCGCTACCACGGCTGGCGGTACGCCAACCGCACCGCCGGGTGCACCTACATCCCGGCGCACCCCGCGGATTCGCCCGCTCGGACCATCCACGCCACCACCTATCCGGCCGTCGAGCGGTTTGGACTGATCTGGACGGACGTCGAGCGGGCCGCGAGCGGGCCGCCGGCGGTCGACGAACTCGCCGACGACGTTCTGGTGCTCCGGCCGCTCCCCGTGAACGCACCCGTGCACACGGTCGTCGCGGCGCTGGAGGCGCATCGGTTCGCGGTGGATGCGAGCCAGGGGGTCGACGCGGTCGGCGACGACGTCGCCACGACCGCGCTGCGCGTCGAGTCCGACCGCGTGGTCCTGTGCTCGGAGTCGGCACGGGGGTCGTCCATCGTCGTGTTCTTCGTCCAGGCCCTCGAGGATCGGCGGTCGGTGATCCGCCCGGTTCTCGCCGGGTCGCCCGCCGACCCCATGCCCGTCTGGCGACATCACGCCTCGATGCTGCGTGGTCTCGTCGAGGCGCTGGAGCGTGAGGTGGCCCTCGACCCAGCGTCGGGCCCGGCCGTGGAGTCGTCGGTCGCGCTTCCTGTCGGTCGCGCCGAGCAGGTCGCCTCGTCGATGACCGTCCGCGTCGCGCGAAAGTGGGCGACCGCCGCATCGATCGCGGCCTTCGAGCTCGAGCCGCTCCCCGGCGAAGCGCTCCCGACCGCGCAGGCGGGTGACCACATCGACGTTCACCTCGCCGACGGGCTCGTCCGGCAGTACTCGTTGACCAACGGACCGGGCGAGACGGACCGCTATCGGATCGGCGTCAAGCTCGAACCCGACTCACGCGGCGGCTCGCGGGCCATGCACGCCGACGTCCGGGTCGGCGACGAGCTCCGGATCTCCCCGCCCCGGAACAACTTCCCGCTCCAGCGCAACGTACCGACGACGCTGCTGATCGCGGGTGGCATCGGGGTCACCCCGATCCTGTCGATGGCGCAGGTCCTCGCCACGATGGACCTCGACTTCGCGCTGCACTACTTCGCGGCCGGACCCGAGCATCTGGCGTTCCCGGAGGTCCTCGAAGCCCTGGGTGGACGCGTCCACCGCCACCTGTCCCTGAGCCCGGCCGAGACGGCCGAGGAGCTCACCGCGTTGCTGGCCACGCCGGATCCGACGGTGCAGGTCTATGCCTGCGGCCCGCCGCCGATGTTGAGCGCGATCCGCGCGATCGCGGCCGACGCTGGGTGGCCCGACGAGGCGGTCCGGTTCGAGTACTTCGAGAACACGACCGAGATCGACGACTCGTCCACGTTCACGGTCGAACTGGCTCGATCGGCTCTGACCCTGGAAGTGCCGGCGGGTTCGTCGATCCTCGAGACCGTCCGGGCGAGCGGGGTGGCGCTGTCCTCGTCATGCGAGCAGGGTGCATGCGGCACGTGCGCGGTCACCGTGCTCGACGGCGAACCGCTCCACCAAGACGTCTACCTGACCGCCGCCGAACGGTCGGCGGGGGAGAGGATGCTC
Source organism: Actinomycetota bacterium (assembly GCA_039029775.1). Classification (GTDB taxonomy): domain Bacteria; phylum Actinomycetota; class Acidimicrobiia; order Acidimicrobiales; family UBA8592; genus JBCCFK01. The sequence goes on from JBCCFK010000097.1 coordinate 8,466, forward strand.
ACCTGTGTGTCGCGGGCCCGATCGGACCGTCTGGTCCTGGACCTCTAGGCCGGCATGATCACGATCTACGACTACGTGCTGTCGGCCAACTGCTACAAGGTGCGGTTGCTCCTGAGCCTGCTGGGCGTTGAGTACGAGACGGTCGCCATCGACTTCCATCCGGGCAAGGAGCACAAAGGCGCCGAGTTCCGGCGGATCAACCCGATGGGCCACATCCCCGTCATCGACGACGACGGCTTCGTCCTCCGAGACGCCCACGCGATCCTCGTGTACCTCGCCGGCGCCCACGACGACACCCGGCAGTGGTACCCGGTCGACGATCCGTCGCGGCTGGGCGAGACCGCGCAGTGGATGCAGTTCGCCGACGCGACCGCGGGGACCGCATCGGCGGCGCGCCTCCACGTCAACCTCGGCTACGACCTCGACGTCGAGGCTGCCAGAGCCGGCGCCCACGATCTCTTCCGGATCCTCGACGAGCACCTCTGGTTTCGCGAGCGAGCCGGCGCCTCCTGGCTCGCGTCGGGACCGACGCCGACGCTGGGCGACATCGCGGTCTTCCCCGACGTGGCGCTGGCCGAAGAGGGTGGTGTCGATCTCCTCGACTACCCGGCCATCCGGCGTTGGCTCGACCGCGTCAAGCGCATCCCCGGATTCACCGTGATGCCGGGGATCTTCCCTCCCGGCACCAGCTGACGTCGGCCTCGCGCCCGACGTCGCCGCCAGGCCCTGGGCGGGGTGAGGTCGATCGCCCCTCGCCGGAGTCCGACTCGGATCGTCGAGGAACGCGGTCATGTCCTGGGGTTGTTGCCCGCCGCTGGCGTCGGCCGTAGTGTCGGTGGCGATCCGAATCTCTTGGCGGGGCTCTACGGATCACCGGTCCTCGGGGACGCGTTGGTGGGAATCTTCGCGCTCGAGTGCCCCGGAGCTGCACGAACCGACGGGTCGTCCCGTTGCGTCAGCTCTGTTCAACCGACGATGGCGAAAAGGGTCAGGACATGAAGAAGCTCATGGTGGTGTGCGCCGCGATGGTGCTCGTGGCGGCGGCATGTGGCGGCGATGACGACGACGGGTCGGTCTCGTTCGGCGGCGACGGAGCCCCCGAGATCGAAGTCGACGCGGAGGACTTCATCGAGGACCCCGAGGGCGCGGCCGAGGAGTTGGCGGAGCAGATCGAGGAGCGACAGGAGGCCGTGGGCGGCGGGTCGGCGACCCTCACCGTCGGCGATCAGACGTGGACGTTCTCGTCGGTCTTGTGCGCATTCGGCGAGGACGAGATCGGCCAGGAGGGGGCCGAGTTCGTGCTCTCGAGCATCCAGGACGGCATGCAGATGTACGCGTCGATCGACAGTTTCGGCCACTCGGTCTCGTTGGACGACATCGAGGACTTCGAGAACCCCAAGGTGTCGCTCAGCGCGTTCTCCGGTGAGTTCATCGAGCTCGACGGCAAGAACGTCCGGGCCGAGGCCGAGTTCGCCGACGGCACCAGTGACGACTTCGCCATGGTGGCCGGCGTGTTCGAGGCGACCTGTCCCTGACGCTCAGCTACAGGGGTTGCCCATCATCAGGCCGCACATGGGGCAGCACGGCATGTGCGCGGCCTCCGGCCGGGGCTTGATGCGGAGGCCGCACAGCGTGGTGAACGTCCCGTCCGGTTCGGGCGGGTGGTCGTCGCCCACCCTCGCGTGATGATGCACGCGATTGTTGGCGTCGTCGTCGGGCGCGTCACCGTGACTCGGATGTGCGCTGCGTGACGGCCCCGTGGCGGGTTCGCTCATGGTGAGATCGTGGCAGCGATGCGCCTCGGGTACGAATCGACGCGGGTCGCTCAGCCTCCGGGAGGCCCCGTGCGCTGCTCGTGGTCGGCGCCGGTGTGCTTGCCGATGTCCCAGCCGAGGGGCCCGAGGTGTTCCCGTGCCCACACCACCGACTCCTCGTCGGTGACGGTGGCCAGCGAGTCGTTGTAGCGGTTCATGAAGCCGCCCACCGCCACGACGGTGATCAGGCTTCTGACCTCCTCGTCGGTGAAGTGGGCACGCAGGTCAGCGTGGTGGGAGGCATCGACGGAGTTGGGTGTGGATCCCGCGGCGACGCCGAAACGCAGGGCCGCTCGTTCCCGGTCGTCGAAGAGGTCGGACGTCTCGAAGGACCACAGCGCCTGGATCTTGTCGATCGGCAGGCCCATCTTGTCCAGGCCGTAGGCGCCGTGCGCCTGGCAGTGGCGGCAGCCGGCGGTCAGCGACGAGATGGTGAACACCATCATGTTGACCTCGATGCCGGGCGGGCTGAGGAACGCGAGCGCCTGGAGTTGCTTGAGGGCGCCGTACATCTCTGGCCAGGCGTCGAGGTCCCAGTTCTGGCGGTTCTCGAATTCGGTCACGGGAGTCCTTTCGGGTGGTCGGTCGACTTCAGTCGGAACACGTGGCGCGGGCCCTGGCCCGCTCGGTCGCGGTGTCGGCGAGCGCGTTCGCCTCGTCACGGCCCCGGCCGAGCGACTCCAGGCCGCGGCTGACCGCGGCGGCGATGGTGCCGCGGTCGGACCGGCCCTCGACCATCCGGCGGATGGTCATCACGACGAGGCCCGAGAGCTGGTCGAGGGCGGCGGGCTCGGGGCCGATGGTGAAGCGGCGCTCCCGGTGGCCGCGTTCGAGGTCGGCTCGCGCGTGGCGGAGCATGTCCTGGGCCGAGCCGGGGCGGGCGGCGACCTGCAGGAACGCTCGCCCCCAGGTCGGGTCGACCTCGGCCATGACCAGGAGGCGGGCGGTGGCATCGGCGAAGCGTTCGGCGGGATCCTCGATCGGCTCGGCCGCAGCTGCCTCGGCGATCGAGACGCCGACGTGTTCGGCGAGGACGAGGATCAGGTCGTCGATGTCGTCGAAGTAGTTGTAGAAGGTCCCGTTGGAGACGCCGGCTTCGGTGACCACGTCGGTGACCGTCATGGTGTCGCCGCGGGTGGCGAGGACCAGCAGTCCGGCCTCGACGAGGAGCGCGCGTGTCCTGGCCCGTTTGCGGTGGCCCCTCGTGGTCCCGTCCTCGACTTTCGGCATGGGCCCACCGTAGCCAAATATGAGAGGACTCTCAATATTGACATCTGTCCCAGTTTTCGAGAGAGTGGCGGGACACGACGCTTCGAAACGACGGAGATCCAGCCATGGCAGACACCAGACCCCCAGCACTGCGGCTCAGCCACACGACCATCGCCGTGCGCGATCTCAACGCGATGGTCGACTTCTACACCGACGTCCTCGGCTTCGTCGTCACCAACCGCGGCGCTCCCGGACCCGGTCAACCCGAGTTGGCGTTCATGTCGCAGGATCCGTCCGAGCACCACCAGATGGTCTTCATCGAGGGCACGGACACGCCGGATCACGAGTTCGTCCTCGCCGACCACCTCGCCTTCCGAACCGGGAGTCTGGACGACCTCCGGGCGATCGGGGAACGGCTCGAGGCCCACGGCGTCGAGGGCGTGATCCCGGTGTCGCACGGCAACGCCTGGTCGCTCTACTTCACCGACCCGGAGGGCAACGGGCTGGAGTGTTTCGTCGACTCGCCCTACCACGTCGCCCAGCCCTACCTCGCGGGCCTCGACCTGAGCGTCAGCAACGACGACGTCGATGCCGCAACCCGCGCCGACCTGGAGGGCAAGCCAGAGTTCCGGCCACTGGAGGAGTGGCGAGCCGACTTCGAGCGCAAGTTGGCCGAGTGACCATCGACGTCCCGTTCCTGATCGTCGGTGGCGGCCCGGTGGGCCTGCTCGGCGGCATACTCTTGGGCGAGCAGGGTCGCGATGCCCTGGTCGTCGAGCGGCGGGACGGGCCGCTGCGAGCCCCGGCTGCCCACGTCGTGAACGCCCGGACATTCGAGATCTGCCGCCAGGCCGGCATCGACATGCAGGCGGTCTTCGCGCTGGCGGACGACCCGGCCGACGCCGGGCACGTCAACTTCGTCTCGAGGCTCGGCGGCCATCTGGTCGGCCGGCTGCCCTTCGAGCGGCAGGGTGACGAGTGCCTCGCGTTCACACCGACCCCGCTGCGGAATCTCTCCCAGCACCGCTTCGAACCTCTCCTCGCCGCCGAGCTGCGGACGCGCGACGGCGTCGAGCTCCGGTACGGCCACCGGTGGGAGAGCAGCTGCGCCGACGACGACGGCGTGACCTCGATCGTCACCGACCTGGACACCGGTGAGCGGATCGAGATCCGATCCCGCTACGTGATCGCGTGCGATGGCGCGGGGAGTGGCGTCCGCCGGAGCCTGGGCATCGAGATGGAGGGCCCGCCTCGGATCCAGAGCTTCGTGATGGTGCACTTCCGCGCCGATCTGCGTGAGGCGCTCGGTGAGAACGGGGGCGTGCTCCACTTCCTGCTCGACCCCGAGGTGCGTGGGACCTTCGTGTCCCACGGCGACGACGAGTGGGTCCTGATGGTGGCCTTCGACCCCGACGTCGAAACCGTCGACGACTACGACGACCGCCGCTGCGAGCAGCTGATCCGCGATGCCGTGGTTCCGGAGGTGGGTCCCATCGACGTCGTCCACCGGGGGACGTGGCACATGAGCGCGCAGGTCGCCGCCGAGATGGGATCGGGCCGCATCTTCCTCGCGGGCGACGCCGCCCACCGATTTCCCCCGACCGGTGGGCTCGGTCTCAACACCGGCGCCGCGGACGTCCATGCGTTGGTGTGGCGTCTCGGTGCCGTCGAGGACGGGTGGGCGACGCCGCGACTGCTCGACACCTACGCCGCTGAGCGGCTGCCGGTCGCGCACCAGAACACACAGGCCAGTCTCGAGAACGCGATGCAGATCGTGCTGCTCGGCCCCGCCCTCGGGCTCGACGAAGACCCCACCGCCGCCCAACTCGAGCGCGCGCTCGCCGACGACGCTCGACGGCCCCAGATCGAGGAGGCCGTCGAGGCCCAGGCGACCCACTTCGACATGTTGGGCCTCCAGCTCGGATACCGCTACGGCGGGGACCGCCCCGAAGCGAACCCGGTCCGCCAGTACGAACCGAGCGCCGAACCGGGCGCCCGCCTGCCTCACGCGTGGATCGGTGCAGCGGGCCTGTCGACCCTCGACCTGGTCGAGGTCGACGTGATGACCCTGATCTCGGTCGGCGATCACGACGGCTGGTCGGAGGTCGTGCGGTCCTGCGGCACGCCCATCGCCCACCATGCGATCTCCGATCCGGCCGGCGTCGATCCGCGGTGGCGGGAGACGTGTGGCGTGGGGCCCGGTGGTGCACTTCTCGTCCGGCCCGACCAGCACGTCGCATGGCGCGCCGATGCCCTCGACCCGGCCGGACTCGTCGATGCCCTCGCGGGGCTGCTCGACCCGGCCGGCGTCTAGTTGACCGAGGCCTCCCAGCCGTCGTACTCACCGGCATGTCGGGCAGCGATGGCGTCGAAGAAGTCCGAGTTGTCGCGCACGGTCTCGGGGTCGAGCACGTAGTCGTGGCGCTCACAGACGACGGCCCACTGTCCGGACGCGTCCGGCGCTCGCACATCCACCTCGAACCCACCCTCGGTGGCCTCGTCGCCTGCTGCGTGGGCCGCACCCTCTGCGTCGAAGTAGAGGTAGTAGAGGACGTGGCGAGGTGCCCTGGGGTCACCACCCGCCTCGATCAGCTGCTGCAGCACCAGCATGTCGCCGAGCTTGAGGCCCAGCTCGGGTGAGCGCGAGTCGAGGTCGACGC
>JBCCFK010000098.1:0-14075 GCA_039029775.1 Actinomycetota bacterium
CGCCGGGGCCCGGCTCGGCAACATGCGCAACGCCTGGTGGGTGCCGGTGATCCGCGTGCCCGGGGAGGAGCTGTGGGGCAAGCCCTCGGTGCACCTCGTGTTGTTGGAGCGCACGCGGCCACGCTCGCTGATGGTCAACGGCCAGGGCGTCCGATTCACGAACGAGGCCGGCAACTACAACGCGATGGGCGGCGTCCTGCACGCCTTCGACGCGTCGCGCTTCGACTACCCGAACCAGCCGTGCTGGCTGGTGTTCGATCACGGGCACAAGCGACGCTACGACGTCGCCGGATGTCCGCCAGGCGACGAGTCGCCCGGCTGGATGCACACAGCGGAGACCGTCGCCGGTCTGGCGGCGTCGATCGGGGTCGATCCCGCGGCGCTCGAGGCCACGGTCGCGCGCTTCAACGAGCATGCCGCCCGCGGCGAGGATCCCGATTTCGGCAGAGGCGAGTCGGCCTACGACACCTTCAACGGCGACCAGACACTGCCGGGCGTCGAGGCGACGCTCGGCCCGCTCACCGAGGCGCCGTTCCACGCCGTGCCCATCGAGGCCGGTGCCCTCGGAACCAACGGCGGGCCGAAGACCGACACGAGGTGCCGGGTTCTGTCGTCAGCCGGTGGGATCATCGGCGGCCTCTATGCCGCCGGCAACGCCATGGCCGCGCCGACCGGGATGGTCTACGGCGGCGCCGGCGGGACGCTGGGGCCTGCACTGACGTTCGGCTGGATCGCCGGCCGCGAGGCCGCGACCCGCTGATCTCACGAGGCGAGGAACGCCTCGATCTCGGGCGCGTCGAGGTACCACAGGTGGTCGTCGAAGGGACTCGGCTGCACGTCGACGCCGAGGTTGGCCGCCATCGCTGCGATGCCGATCACGACACCGCCCTCGCACGTGTAGGTGTTGTCCTCGCAGTCGGTTCCTGGCGCGCTGCCCGGGTCGAGCGCACCCGTCCAGTACAGGGCGAGTTCGACACCGGCGGCCGGTGCGCAACCTTCGGTCGCGGCGTCCGACACCGGGTCGTCGATCACCGCGCCGACCAGGGTGCCGCCGAAGTCCTCCCCGTTGCAGACGAGCGAGGCGACCATGGCCCCGCCGTTCGAGAACCCGTTCAGCATGACCCGTTGGCATCGGTTGTCGGCGATGGCGGCGGCGACGATGTCGCGCGCCTCGACGTAGCGATCCTCCGGGAAGTAGATCCACACCCTGCCGTTGCCGAACTCGTCGTTGCCCGAGGGCCACAGCTCGGCGGTGTCGCCGATGAGTTCGGACTGTTTGCCGTTGTCGGTCCGGCCGTGGATCCGGACCAGACAGTCGTCGGCCGGTGTCGGCTCCGACACCACGGGTTCCCGCCCCGCGCCGTCGTCGCCACCGCCACATGCGGCGGCGATCAACGCGAGGGCCGCGAGGAAGGGGAGCAGTCGGGTCATCCTCGCCTCATCCCGCGGGCCATCTCCCGCTGTGCCTCGCGATCGGCTTCCCGGCGCTGGATGGTCTCGCGCTTGTCCACCAGGCGCTTGCGCCGGGCGAGCGCCAGTTCGACCTTCGCCCGGCCGTCCTTGAAGTAGAGCGACAGCGGTACGAGGGTCAGCGCTTTCTGGTCGATCTGGTTCTGGAGGCGCATGATCTCGCTCTTGTGCAGCAGGAGCTTCTTCGGGCGATCGGTGTCGTGGCCGAAGGCGAGGCTCGAGTGCTCGTACTGGGAGATGTGCAGCGAGTTCAGCCAGCCCTCTCCCTCGTGGATGCGTCCGTACGCCTCGGACAACTGGGCCTTGGCGTTGCGGAGCGACTTGACCTCGCTGCCGCGCAGCACGAGTCCGGCTTCGACGGTGTCGAGAATCTCGAACTCCCGTCGTGCCTGTCGATTCGTGGCGACGATCTTGACCCCTGGCGGCGGCATCGCCCCACTGTATCGACGAGCCGGTGTCCGACATCAGCGCGCGGCGCGCCTCGCCGCGGGGTGGTCGTGGGGCAACGCGGTCGCGATCAGCGACCCGGTCCCCATCACGACCGCGGACAACACGAACACGGCGGTGAACGAGCCGCGCCAGTCCGCGATGGCGCCGCCGGCCTGCGGCGCCAGGACCTGGGCCAGACCGAATGCGAATGTGGCTGCGGCATATGACGGGCCGTAGGTCGCCGGGTCGGTTCTGTCGATGATGTACGCCGCGATGACGGTGGGAAGACCGGCGAACAGGAGTCCGGTCCCGATCACGCCCACGACCACCCATGCGGTGTCCCCGGTGAGGATCAGCAGCGCGCAGACGGAGAACGTGAGGTAGCCCACCATGAGTGTCCGCCGTCGCCCGGCCCAGTCGGAGAGTCGCCCGGCTCCGATGCCGCCGACGAGGGTGCACGCTCCCATCACGGTGAACATGGCGCTGGCGCGGCCGCTGCTCCAGCCGGAGTCGTCTTCGAGCCGGGCGACGAGGAACGCGACGACGAGCAGGTAGCCGAAGCCGTAGACCGTGTAGCAGAGGGTGATCGGCCGCCATCCCTCGACCTGGGACAGCACGCCGAACCCACCGAACCCACCCGAGGCGGAGAGCTCACCGCGATGGCGCCGCAGGACGACGTAGACCAGCGCCAGCGCGATCAGTGCGATGACCATCTCGATGCCGTAGACGGTCCTCCAGGCGTCGGAGTCGTCGCCCACCACGCGACCGAACTGGCCGGTGGACACGATCCCGACGCCGACGCCGGCTCCCATCATGCCGACGGCGAGGCCCCGCCATCGCGGCGACACCACGGTGGTCGCGATGCCGGGCGACGGGATCCAGATCGCCGCGCCCCCCAGCCCCATCACGATCAGACACAGGGCGAGCACGAAACCGTTGGGGGCGAACACGGCGCCCGCGATGCCGGCGGTCGACAGCACGATGCCGAGCCGCAACCATCCGGCCGGGCGGATGTGGCGGCCGAGTGATCCGACGAGGAGTGCGCCGGCGAGGTAGGCGAACGTGTTGCCGGTGCCGAGGAGGCCGGCGAGGGTGTTGGAGCCGTCCAACAGGTCTTCGCGGACGTCCGGGAGGACGACGCCGTAGGTGAAGCGCCCGTAGCCCTGCGCTACCGCCGCGGCCAGCATCACGACCGCGAGGGTGGCGATCGTCGTGGCTTTGCGCGTGGGGGAGTCGAACGAGGGGGGCGGCACAGGTCTCCAGGATCGGGACGAACCCCGGCGACGCTACCGTGACCGTCGATGCTGGTTCTGCACCGTCACGTCCGCGACGAGATGTTCGCCCATGCGCTCCGTGGGCTGCCCCACGAAGCATGCGGGGTGTTTGCGGCCGACGCGGGGTCTCTCGAGGTCCACACGTTCTTTCCGATGGTCAATGCCGCGGCCTCGAGTGAGATCTACCGCCTCGACGACGCCGAGTGGATGTCGGTCGAGCGGCAGGCCGACGACTCCGGATGGGCGATCGTCGGGGTGATGCACAGCCATACACACACGACCGCCTACCCGTCGTCGACCGATGTGGCCGACGCGGGGGCCTTCGACCCCTTCGGCGGGTTCCGCTACGTGATCGTGTCGCTCAAGGACGCGGCTCCGGTGTTGCGGAACTATCGCATCGTCGACGGGGAGGTCGCCGAGGAGTCGGTTCGGGTCGTCTGAGGTCCCACATCGCCCGAATTCCGACAATTCCAATAATGCCTATCAGTTAGGTCGACATTCGCACCTGATCCTGCAATACTGAAGGGGTCATGTCCGTACATTCCTCCGTGCTCGACCTGATCGGCAACACCCCGATCGTCGACGTCAGCCAGCTGAGCCCGAACCCCGAGGTTCGGATCCTGGCCAAGCTCGAGTCGCAGAACCCCGCCGGCTCTGTGAAGGACCGAATCGCCAAGGCGATGATCGACGACGCGGAGGCGGACGGCACCCTCACGCCTGGTGCGACCATCCTCGAACCCTCGTCGGGCAACACGGGCATCGCGCTCGCGATGATCTGCCAGCAGCGTGGCTACACCCTCAAGATCGTCCTGCCGGAGAACGTCTCCCCGGAGCGTCGGCAGCTGTTGCAGGTGTGGGGCGCGGAGATCATCGACTCGCCCGGTTCACAAGGGTCCAACGGGGCGGTGCGCCTCGCCCAGGAGCTCGCGATGGATCATCCCGAGTGGGTCTTCCTGTACCAGTACGGGAACAACGCCAACCCCACCGCCCACTTCGACACCACCGGACCTGAGATCCTCGCCGACGTCCCCGACATCACGCACTTCGTCGCCGGCCTCGGCACCTCGGGGACGCTCATGGGCGTGGGCACCTACCTGAAGGAACACAAGCCCGACGTCAAGGTGATGGCCGTCGAGCCGCCGTCCGGCGAGATCGTCGACGGGCTCCGTTCGCTCGACGACGGGTTCATCCCCCCGGTGTTCGACAAGTGGGGCGGGCTGGAGCTCCTCGACGGCAAGCGCATCGTCCGCCCCGTCGAGAGCATCGAATACACCCGCCGCCTCGCCTCCGACTGCGGGATCTTCGCCGGGCTGTCGTCGGGCGCAGCTGCCGCCGGAGCCGTGCGGGTGGCGGAACGTCTGCCGGAGGGCGAGAAGGCCGTCGTGGTCTTCATCGTCTGTGACGGGGGCTGGAAGTACCTCTCGACCGGCGCCTGGACCGACGACATCGACGAGGTCGCCGCCCGAGCGGACGAGATCGTCTACTTCTGACGCTTCGGCCGTAGTCTCTTCTGCCGTGGATTCGCGCGCGGTTGGGATCTTCGATTCGGGGTTCGGGGGGCTCACGGTCGCTCGCGCGGTCATGGACCTGTTGCCTCGGGAGGACATCGTCTACTTCGGCGACACCGGGCGGTACCCCTACGGCCCGCGGCCGCTCGACCAAGTGCGTGAGTTCGCCCACGAGATCGCGGCGATGCTCGTGCGCGATCACGACGTGAAGATCGTCGTCGTGGCGTGCAATACGGCGGCTGCTGCGGCGCTCGGCGAGCTCGAGGATGCGATCGGGGTGCCCGTGGTCGGCGTCATCCGGCCCGGCGCAGAGGCGCTCGTCGAGGTCACCGACACCGGTCGGATCGGCGTCATCGGCACCGTCGGCACGGTCGCGTCGGGCGCCTACCAGGACACCATCGCATCGCTCGGCGGCGACGCGGTCGAGCTGAGCTGCGTCGCCTGCCCGGGTTTCGTCGAGTTCGTCGAGCGGGGCGAGTTCGAGGGCGATCAGGTCTCGGTGCTCGCCGAACGACTCCTCGCTCCGGTCGTCGACGCGAAGGTCGACTCGCTGTTGCTGGGCTGCACGCACTACCCGTACCTCGCCAGGACGATCGGCCGGGTCATGGGGGAGGGGGTCGTGCTCGTCTCCAGTGCGGACGAGACCGCGTTCGCCGTCTCGCGCCTCCTCGACGAACGGACGCTGCACACCGACGGGTCACGTGCGGCTCGTCGCAGGTTCATCTCCTCCGGCGACGTCAGCTGGTTCGCCGACCTCGGGCGCCGGTTGCTCGGACCTGAACTCGCGGCGGCGGAATCACACCGGTGGGCGTGACGCCGCGGCGCTCGCGCCGAGCGCGCATCTGAGCGGCAACCCTGGCAAGCTGGAGGGCGCGGCTCCCCGGATCCGGCTTCGGTCGGATTGCCGCTGGCGAGAGGATGCATCCTGCAATGACGGACGGATTGTCGGTGACCGTGCTCGGCGCGAGCGGAAGCTACGCGGGTGCCGGAGGGGCGTGCACGGGATTCCTGGTGCGCAGCCCCGGCGCCAACGTCTGGCTCGACGCGGGGCCTGGCACGCTGGCCAACCTCCAACAGCACCTGACCCTGCGGGAACTGACCGCCATCGTGTTGACCCACGAGCACCCGGATCACTGGTTGGAGATCCCGGTCGTCTACTCGGCCGTCCGACACTACGAGCGACGCAAGCCGGTGCTCGTCTACGGGACCGCGGGCACGCTCGCCCTCGCCGAGGATCTCTGCCCTGCGCTGCCCGAGGCGTTCGAGTGGCGGGTGATCTCCGACGGGATGGAGGCCACCATCGGCGATCAGGACTGGCGGTTCTCGCGCACCGATCACTACGTCGAGACCATGGGCGTGCGGATCGACGCCGGCGACAAGAGCCTCATGTTCACAGCGGACACCGGGCCTCGGTGGGCCTTCACCAACCTGGGTCAGAACATCGACCTGGCGATCTCGGAGTCGACGTTCCTCTCCGACACCGAGCCCGAGGGGATTCTGCACCTGTCGGCCCGCCAGGCCGGGTCGCTCGCCGCCGAAGCGGGGGTCGGCAAACTGGTGCTCAGCCACTTGGCTCCCGGGCAGCGGCCCGAGGCACACTTGGCCGAAGCCGAGCAGGCGTTCGGCGGCCCGGTGGCCGTCGCCGCCATCGGCGAGACCTACCACGTCTGACCCTCCTACCACGTCTGACCCGAAGGAATCCGTGCGCCCCGACAACCGCCAACCCGACGAGCTGCGTCCCGTCAGCTTCGTCCGCGACTTCACCACCATGGCCGAGGGCTCGGTCCTCGCCTCGTTCGGCAACACGAAGGTGCTCTGTACCGCGTCGATCGACGACGACGTTCCCCGCTGGATGCGCGGCTCCGGGACCGGCTGGGTCACCGCCGAGTACTCGATGCTGCCCGGCTCGTCGCCCGAGCGGGTCCGTCGTGAGACGAAGGGCGCGAAGGGTCGAACGCAGGAGATCCAACGCCTGATCGGGCGGAGCCTCCGAGCGGTCTGCGACATGGAGAAGCTCGGCGAGCTGCAGGTCACGGTCGACTGTGACGTACTGCAGGCCGACGGCGGGACCCGGACCGCGTCGATCTGTGCGGGCTACCTCGCGCTCCATGACGCGCTCACCCGGCGGATGCAGAAGGACCTGTTGGCCGAGCACCCGATCACCCAGGCGTGCGCGGCGATCTCGGTCGGGATCATCGACGGCGAACCCCGGCTCGACCTGCCCTACGTCGAGGACGCCAACGCCGAGACCGACATGAACGTCGTCATGACCGAGGCGGGCGACTTCGTCGAGGTCCAGGGCACCGCCGAGGGGGCTGCGTTCACCCGGGCGGAACTCGACGCGCTCCTCGGGCTGGCCGAGAAGGGGATCAACGAGATCATCGCCCTGCAGAACGCCCTGGTGGCGGAGGCGCCCGAGTCACGGTGAGGCCCGTCCTCGTCACCGCCACCGCGAATCCGCACAAGGTCGACGAGATCTCGGCGATCCTGGGCGAGGCGGTCCAGCTCCTGCCTCGTCCGGACACGGTGGGCGACGTCGTCGAGGACGCCGAGACCCTCGAGGGCAACGCGCGACTCAAGGCCGTGGCCATCTGCGATGCGACCGGACGTCCTGCGGTGGCCGACGACACGGGACTCGAAGTCGACGCGCTCGGCGGCGCGCCGGGCGTGCATTCAGCGCGCTATGCAGGGGTGCCCGGCGACGACGCGGCCAACCTGGCCAAGTTGCTGCGGGAGCTCGCGGATGTCGAGGCGGCGGACCGCACCGCCCGGTTCCGGACCGTCGCACTGGTGCGGCGCCCCGACGGGTCCGAGACCGTCACCCAAGGTGTGGTCGAGGGCGTCATCATCGACTCGCCCCGGGGCGCCGGGGGGTTCGGGTACGACCCCGTGTTCGTTCCCGTCGACGGCGACGGATCGACCTTCGCCGAGATGTCCGACGACGCCAAGAACGCCATCAGCCACCGGGGGCGGGCGTTCCGGGCTCTGCGGGACGCGCTGGGCGGCTGACCGGTCAGAGGAACCGGTAGTCGGCGATCGCTCCGCTCGGGGCCAACAGGAGCACGGTCTCGCCCCTGTTGGACCAGACGCCGGCGGGGGAGCACCAGTGGACGTCGGTCGCTGTGTCCTCGCCACACCCCGTGCGGAGGCGCAGTCGATCTCCGGGCGCGAGCGCGCCGGACTCGAAGGTGAATCGATTGCTGGTGCTCTCGTCGCGCAGCGTCCATCCCGCCAGATCGACGACTTCGCTGCCGGCGTTCTCGATCTCGACCCACTCGTCCTCGAGCACGTCGTCGTCGGGTCCCGGAGGGTTCTCCTGGACACCGGCGATGACCAGTCCGGCATCCGAAGGAGCGCAGATGTCGGGGAGGTCCCACATGCCCAGGCCCGAGTCGGCAGCCGCCCGCATCTCGACGGTCCAGTCGCGCTCGTCGCCGTGGAGACCGAGGGCCCAGCCCGCCCGCACGAGCGCCTCGTTGACGCTCTCGTCAGCGATGATCAGCTCGACGAGCAGTCGACCGAAGCGGTCGGTTCCGAACTCGATGACCTCCACGGCCTGTCCGTCGACCACGCTGGCCAGGGCATCCCCCGCGGCGGGCCCCTGGCAGTCGGCCAGCTCGGGAGCATTGATGCCGATGAGTCGGGCCTCGACGTCCTGGCCATCGAGGAGAAGCTCGACCGAGTCGCCGTCGATGACGCGGGCGACGGTGGCGTCTGCGCCGGTCGACGCATCGACGGGCTCGCGCTCGGGCGACGGCTCGCTGCACGCAGCGGCCACGAGGACGAGGACGGCGAGTGCCGTGCGGAGCTGTCGGGACATCGGGGGCACGGTAGTGCCGGTGGGAGGTGCCGTGGGCCTCCCTCGCCACCGGATGGATCGTCGGACACGGTGGCCGGACCGGGGCCGAGAGTCCCGAGAATTCGGTGCGCCGGGTGGGAGTTGAACCCACACACCCTTTCGGGCACAGGGACCTAAACCCTGCGCGTCTGCCAATTCCGCCACCGGCGCTCGTTCGCTTCGTCGCGGGCAAAGCGTACCGGTGGGTCGGCGCCGGTGGTGCGGAGCCCAGGTTCCGTCGGTCCGCGGGAATGATTCCCACCGGTTCGCGTTGGGGCTGGATACCCTTCCCCAGACCGTCGAACGATCCTGGAGTGACGCTCACATGACCGTGCCCCCGATGCCCCTCGCTGCCGACTCCCCCGGCCAGCCCGGGCAATTCGATGTCTATTCGCAGCTGTTGAAGAACCGCATCGTCATGCTCGGCACCGATGTCAACGACGAGATCGCCAACTTCATCACGGCGCAGCTCCTGTACCTGGAAGGGCAGGACGCGGACAGCGACATCTGGCTGTACATCAATTCACCCGGTGGGTCCGTCACCTCCGGCATGGCCATCTACGACACGATGAACTTCGTGAAGCCCGACGTCGCCACGATCTGCATGGGTCTGGGCGCCTCGATGGGACAGTTCCTGCTCTGTGCCGGTGCCCCGGGCAAGCGCTACTCGCTCCCGCACGCCCGGATCATGATGCACCAGCCGTCCGCCGGTGTTCAGGGCCAGGCGGCCGACATCGCGATCCAGGCCGAGCAGCTCGTCTACATCAAGCGCCTGATGGCCGAACGCATCGCCGAGCACACCGGTCAGCCGGTCGAGCAGATCACTGCCGATTCGGAGCGAGACCGGTGGTTCACCGCAGACGAGGCCCGCGAGTACGGCATCGTCGACCACGTGATCACCCGTCGGGGCGACGTCTCGACCTGACGGACAGGCCCGGCTCCGACGCCGGGTCGCTGCGATCGGGCGAGACGTTCAGTCGTCGATCTCGAGTGGCGTCGGTGTCGGCGTGGGCTGCGCCGGTGCGTCGAAGGTGATCGCGCAGGTGGTGCTGCCGTAGGACTGCAACCGCGCCGCGGGTTCGCTGACGGCGTCGAGGCGGGGTTGGAGGTCACGGAGCACGTCGCTGCGCGCCCCCGGTGCCGTGGCAGCCACGGCGTTCAGAACCTCGCCGTAGACCTCGGCGACGACCGACACGTCGTCGTCCAGTTCCTCGGGGGCCAGCTTGGTCAGCAGATCGAGCTCGGCGATCGCGTCCGCGACGCTCGTCGGGTCGTCGAGGTCCAGCGGAGCGGTCAGGTTGATGGCCGCAGCCTCGGCCAGGGCCTCACAGAACGCCGCCGGGTCCTCGGGTTGATCGGAACTGCATGCCCCGACGAGCACGACCATGGCGGTGAGGACCGCGCCCCCGCGATGAGCCCAGTGCACGGTGGGGTCAGGAAACGACGGCTTCGGCCAGTGCCCGAAGCGTGCTGATGGCGTGCTCGGGCCCCTCGGGGTCCTTGAACACGGCGCTCCCGGCGACGAACACGTTGGCGCCGGCGCGGGTGGCGCCCTCGATGGTCGACGGGGCGATGCCGCCGTCGACCTCGATGTCGACATCGAGGCCGCGCTCGACGAGCTCGGCGTGGAGTCGGCGGACCTTCCGCTCCTGGGCGGCGATGTAGGCCTGACCGCCGAACCCGGGGTTGACCGTCATGATGAGCACCTGGTCGACGAGGTGCAGGACGTTGTCGATGCTCTCCAGTGGGGTGCCGGGGTTCATCGTGACCCCGGCCCCCGCTCCGTGGTCCTTGATCGCGTTGAGTGTCCGGTCGAGGTGGCGCACGGACTCGACATGGACGGTGATGAGATCGCACCCGGCGTCGATGTAGAGGGGTCCGAGCAGGTCGGGGTCCTCGACCATGAGGTGCGCCTCGAAGCGCATGTCCACCTGCTCCCGGCACGACTTCACCACGTCGGGTCCAACCGTGAGATTGGGTACGAACACGCCGTCCATCACGTCCCAGTGGATGCGATCGGCCCCCGCCTTCTCGAGCGTCTGGATCTCCTCGCCCAGGCGGCTGAAGTCCGCCGGCAGGATCGACGGTGCGATTTCGACGCGGCGCGGGCTGGATTCGGTCACGGTCGGCTCCTGGTGCAGCTGGCCTTCGTGCGCGCGACCCTATCCGCGCCCGGTCGCCGCCCGGGGGCACCGCCGGCGACGATGGCCGCAATACGCTCCCGGCATGGCTCGACTTCACGTCCACGGCATCGCAACGGGGGGCGATGGCGTCGCCCGAGCCGACGACGGTCGGGTCGTGTTCGTGCGTGGGGCGCTGCCGGGCGAGGTGGTCGACGCCGAGTTCGTGGAGACTCGCAAGCGGTTCGCCCGGGCGGTGGCGGTCGCGGTCGAGGAGCCGGCTCCCGGTCGCCGCACGCCGCCCTGTCGCCACGTCGAGGACGACTGTGGAGGGTGCGACCTCCAGCACGCCGATGTCGACACCCAGCGTCGGTTGAAGCTCGACATCGTCAGGGATTGCCTGGAGCGCATCGGTCGCCTGTCGGCGCCCGTCGTCGAGGCCGCCGGATCGGTTCCCGCCGAGGCCTACCGGACCACGATGCGGGTCGCCGTCCGCGGTGGGCGAGCGGGGCACCGGGCGCGGCGGAGTCACGCCGTGGTGATCACGCCGGACTGTCTGGTCGCGCATCCGTCGCTGGTGAGCGTGGTGGCCGACGCACGGTTCGGCCATGCCGAGGAGGTCTTCGCCCGGGTGTCGATCGCAACGGGCGAGGTGATCGTCATCGTGGCGCCGACGCGGGGCGATGCCGTCAGCCCGCTCGGCCGGGTGGTCGGAGCCGACGAGGTCGCAGAGGGGGCCGACGTGTCGCTCGAGGAGGACATCGCCGGCGTTCGGTTCCGCGTGTCCGCTCGGTCGTTCCTCCAGTCGAGCCCCACGGCCGCCTCGTTGCTGGTCGAGGAGGTGCGTCGCATCGCGGACGCGTCCGGGCCGGAATCGCTGGCAGATCTCTACGGCGGCATCGGCGTGTTCGCCGCGACGGTGCCGGTCGCCGGGCGCGCCGTGCTGGTGGAACGCAATCCGTCCGCGGTGGCGGACGCGCGGATCAACCTCGGCGGGCTGGGGCGCGAGGTGGACATCGTGCAGTCGGACGTCGCGCGCTGGCGCCCGGAGCCGATCGATCTCGTCGTCGCCGACCCTGCCCGCGCCGGGCTCGGACGCGACGGCGCCGCGGTGGTCGCGGCGACCGGCGCCGCGGATGTGGCGCTCGTCAGCTGCGACCCCGGCTCGTTGGGTCGCGACGCGGGCCTCCTCGTCGAGGCCGGATACCGGCTGGTGTCGAGCCGCGTGGTCGACGTGTTCCCGCAGACCTCACACGTCGAGGTTGTGAGCCATTTCACGAGGTCAGAGGGGGTAAATCCGGCCTCCCGGTCTTGACAGCGAGACCCCCCGGACCCATAGTGACGAGTGTCACATCACGGACCTGCTCGAGGAACTCGGGCAGTCGGTCTGGTCAGTCCGAGGTGTGGCGGAAGGAGGTCCGCACAGCAGTTCCGGGAGCACGACGAGACTCCGGACACACGCTGATCCGGCTCGGGCTCAGAACCGTCCCCCGCTTTCTCTCGACCTCAGAACCGGATCCACGGTTCCGCTGAAGGAAGACAGGTGTGACGTCTGTGCCCCGCCGGGTGCGGATCCGATCCAACGACAGGCGCTCGCTGGCCCAGCGGGCGTCTGTCGACGTCCGGCCACAGGTCCACCGCTGGGTGGCGTGTTGGTCGGGTGTGCGTGCATAGGCTTGGCGCGTGACCTCTCACCGCGATCAGGCGTACTCGGCATGCCTGCGGTTCTTCGTCGAGCTCCGGGCGCTTGGAGTCACCGACGTGGTGGTGTCGCCTGGCAGTCGATCCACGGTGCTCGCGCTGAGCGCTGCCGCTGTGGACCTCCGCCTGACCGTGCACCACGACGAGCGCGTCGGCTCGTACCACGCCCTCGGCGCCGCCCGCGCCTCGCGGCGCCCGATCGTGCTGATCTGCACCTCCGGCACCGCCGCGGCCAACTACCACCCGGCCGTGATCGAGGCACACCACGCCGGGGTACCGCTGATCGTCTGCACGTCGGACCGCCCTCCGGAGCTGCGCACCTGGGGAGCCGGGCAGACGATCGACCAGGTCAAGCTCTACGGGAACAGCGTCCGCTGGTACCACGAGACGCCGGTCGGCGACGAGATCGACGAGGACCACGCCCGTGCCCTCGCGCTGCGGGCCCATCATCAGGCCACCGACCGCCCCGGACCTGTCCACCTCAACTGGCCGTTCCGCGAGCCGCTGCAGCCGTCGGGACCCCTCATGGCCCCCAGTCCGACCCTCGAGGCCTCCCCACAACGACAGTCCGTCCCATCCGCTCGAATCCGCGACCTGGCCGAGCGTTTCGAACGCGGGCTGGTCGTGGTGGGGCCCGCGGACCTCTCCGCTGACGAAGCGCGTGAGATCGCGGCGTTCGGCGACGCCACCGGGTGGCCGATCATCGCCGATCCGGCGTCCGGAATGCGGGCCGGGCCGGCCTCGAGCGCCCCCACGCTGATCACGACCGCCGAGCTGCTCCTCGCCGTGCCCGAGGTCGGCGACGCTCTCGGCGCCGCAGATGTCGTCGTTCGCGTGGGCCTGTCCCCGACGTCGAAGGCGTATCGGCTGTGGCTTGAGAAGCATCGACCGCGTCATCTGCTGCTCGTCGACCCCGCGGCCGACTGGAGTGACCCGACCAACGCGGTCACCGAGGTCGTGTCGGGACCCGTCGCCGGCCTCTTCGCCAGCGAGGCCGGCGAAGCGCGGTCGAGCGCCTGGCGCGCCGCCTGGTCGGCGGCTGACGCGTCCGCCGCCGCAGCAGCATCCACGTTCGTCGCCGACGACGACGGCGAGCTGGGGATCGTCAAGGGTCTCGTCGACCAGATGGCGGCGTCGGGTCAGGCGCTGAACCTCGTCGTCTCGAACTCGATGCCCGTGCGCGACCTGGACTTCGTGATGCGGCCGACGGCGGCGGCGATCCGTGTGATCGCCAACCGAGGCGCGAACGGCATCGACGGCGTCATCGCCACCGGGCTGGGCGTCGCCTCGGTGTCCGACGCCCACACCTATGTGCTGGTCGGAGACGTGGCCACCGTGCACGATCTCGGTGGTCTGGCCGCGATCACCCGCCTCGGTGTGGCCTCGATGACCGTCGTGGTCATCGACAACGACGCCGGCGGCATCTTCTCTATCCTTCCGGTTCGCGACGCGGTCCCCGAAGCGGTGTTCGACCGGCTCTTCACCACGCCGCACGGCACCGACCTGCCGGCGATCGGCGCGGCCATGGGCTTCGCCGTGACCGTGATCGGACCGAAGGGCGACATCGAGCGTTCGGGCGACGAGGAGGGGAACCCCAGGCTGATCGTCGTGCGGACTGATGTTCCGGCCATGACCGACGGCGTGGCGTCGCTGCGGCAGGCCGTCGCCGAGGCGCTGCGCTGACCGGATGGCCGTGCACGAGCTCCTGATCGACGGTCTCGCGATCTCCTTCGAG
>JBCCFK010000099.1:0-14071 GCA_039029775.1 Actinomycetota bacterium
GGGCAAGCCGCTCGAGGTCCAGATCCGGACCCGGGAGATGCACCAGCGGGCCGAGTTCGGTGTCGCCAGCCACTTCGAGTACAAGGACCGAGTCCCATCGGGCGACCTCGCATGGCTCAGCCGGATCATCGACTGGCAGTCCGAGACCGAGGACCACTCGGAGTTCATGTCGAACCTCAAGCTCGACCTGGACCAGGACGAGGTGTTCGCCTTCACTCCTGCGGGCGAGGTGGTGACCCTCGCCGCCGAATCGACGCCGGTGGACTTCGCGTACACGATCCACACCGAGGTCGGCCACGCCTGCCGCGGTGCCCGTGTCAACAAGCGCCTCGTCCCGCTCGACACCGTGTTGACGTCGGGTGACACCGTCGAGATCCTCACATCCAAAGTCGACGAGGCCGGCCCGTCCCAGGACTGGCTCAAGTTCGTCGCCACCACCCGTGCCGCCTCGAAGATCAAGCAGTGGTTCAGCCGGGAGCGTCGCGAAGACGCCATCGACAGCGGTCGCGAGGACCTGGTCGAGGCGCTCCGAAAGATGGGGCTCCCGGCGCAGAAGTTGCTGAAGGGCCCGGTGCTGGCCGAGGCCGCCGAGGTCCTGAACTACCAGGACGGCGAGTCGCTGTACGCCGCCATCGGCGAGGGCCACGTCACCGCCAAGGCCGTCGCCGGCCGAATCGAGGGCCTGCTCGAGAAGAACAAGCCCGACGAGCAGGAGACGCTGCCCGGGACCTTGCCGACCCACCGCGAACGCCAGGTCGGCCGCGGCAAGCGCCGCGCCCGAGGGGGTGAGGCCGGTGTCGTGGTCGAGGGCATCGACGACGTGATGATCCGCCTGGCGAAGTGCTGCACACCGGTGCCGCCGGACGAGATCATGGGCTTCGTCACCCGCGGCCGTGGCGTCTCGGTGCATCGCGACGACTGCGCCAACGCCGTCTCGCTGGCCGCTGGGCACGCCAATCGCCTGATCGACGTCGAGTGGGACGACGACTCGACCGGCACGTTCATCGCGGCGATCGAGGTGAAGGCGTTCGACCGCACCCGCCTCCTGCAGGACGTCGCGTCCGTACTGAGCGAGTCGAGCATCAACATCCTCGCGGCGAGCACGCGCACCGGGTCCGACCGGATCTCGGTGATGCAGTTCGAATTCGAGTTGGGCGACGGCGGCCACCTCGACTGGCTGCTCAACACGATCAAGCGGATCGACGGCGTCTACGACGCGTACCGCGTCGTTCCCGGCCGGGGCAGCTGACCCACACCGAACGGGCCGAAACCCGCCAGAGCTGGTCGGGTCCGATGACTACGGTCGGGACATGACGCCCGATCAGCTACGCACCCGCTTCCGCGACCTCCACGAGGGATCGGACCTGTTCGTGATCCCGAATCCGTGGGATGTGGGTTCGGCCCGCATCCTCGAGTCCCAGGGATTCCAGGCGCTGGCGACCACCAGCTCCGGATTCGCATGGTCGCTCGGGCGTCTGGACGGCCAGGTCGATCTCGACGAGCTCGCCGGGCACGTCGCCGATCTTGCCGCGGCGGTGGACATCCCGATCAACGTGGACGCCGAGCGCTGCTTCGCCCAGAGCGCCGACGACGTTGCGGCCACGGTCGACGCGCTCGCCGCCGCGGGAGCCGCCGGGTTCTCGATCGAGGACTGGAATCCCGAGATCGGTGACGTCGACCCGTTCGAGACCAGCCTGGCTCGAGTCGCAGCTGCGGTCGCCGCAGCGGAACCACACGGCATGGTGGTGACCGCTCGGGCCGAGGGCGTACTGCGTGGCGTCGGCGACGTCGACGCGGCCCTGGAGCGGCTCGCCGCCTTTCGGGATGCGGGCGCCGAGTGCCTCTACGCGCCCGCGGTCAGCGCGCCGACCGACATCGGCCGGCTGGTCGAGACCCTCGGTCGAGCGGTGAACGTGCTCCTCCTGCCGGGCGTGCCGTCGCTGTCGGAGTTGGCCGACCTGGGAGTGCGTCGGGTCTCCACCGGCGGCGGGTTGGCACGTGCCGCGTACGGCGCGCTCGTCGAGGCGGGCGAGGGGTTGATCGCGGGGCGAGCCGACTACGCCTCCGCAGCTCCCGCCGGGTCGGCCATCTCGGCGCTCATCTCGCGCTGACGGGAGTCAGCCGCCCATCCGCTCGAGCATCGCCTTCATCTGCTCGTGCACCAGGTTGATCGCCTGGAGCGGCCGGATCATCACCTTGAACTCGGTGATCATGCCATCGTCGTCACAGGTGATGATGTCGACGCCGTTCACGTACTTGCCGTCGATCGAGGTCTCGAACTCGAGCATCGCCTGGTTCCCCTGGCGGATCTCCTTCGTGTAGCCGAAGCCGCCGTCGCCCTTCTCCCCGGCGCCCGCAGCGTCGTGGTCACCGCCGAGCGTGCCGCCCGCGGCCATCAGGTAGAGCTTCGTGACCTCGATGCCCTCCTGCGGGGTGAACACGATGGGGGACAGGAACACCACGTCCGGGTGCAACAGGGCGTCGAATCCGCCCTCCAGGCGCCCGCGCAGGTGGTCGTACCAGCGGTCCATGCAGATGTCGATCGGAGCGATCGCGGTGTCGGTCATGGCGCCATGGTGGCACAGCCGCATGCGGTCACCAGACAGCGACGGCGTCGCCGAAGCGGTCGAACCGCTCGACGGCGCCCGGGACCGCTCGTGAGTTCTCGTCGAAGCGCAGCCACCCGGGCGCGTTGATGTCTCTGCTCTCGAACAGCACCATCCCGGCGTTCTTCGCCGACCCGACATCCTCCTTCGGTACGCCGAACACGAAGAATGATCGGTAGGGGGATGCGGCGCCGACCTGCCCGAAGGCATCGCCGGGCTCGTTCGAGTCCGGGACCCCGGCCGTGTTCTGGTTCAGCATCGAACCGCCCGTCCCCCGCATGCTCCCGGCGCCGTCATTGCCGCCGGGGTCATCACCTGGCACGCCGACCAGCGGGCGCGTGCCGCGCTGGATGAGCGACCACCCGAACCGGTCGCCGGACTTGGGCTCCCCCTTGTAGTTCCGGCTGGTCAGGTCGATCGTCAGCGCCTCGAACGGGTTGTCGGACAGCGCATCGGGCCGGTAGCTCAGCACATGGACGATGCCCGCATTGCTCCGGCCGTTGAAGTCCTCGTAGGGGGCTCCGATCGACACGAAGAAGTCCGGGACGCCCGGGGTCGAGCTCAGCGAGACCGCCCGACCGAACTGGTCCCGAGGCTCGAGCTGATCCTCGAACATCTCCACCCCCTGGTGGAGGAAGAGCTGCGACTCGGGGCTGGTCGGTGCGATGATCTGCACCGCGCCGGCGTTCGGGACGCCTTCGACGTCCTCGCGGGGGATGCCGACCGCCAACGTCAGTGATCCTGTCTGCGACGCGAGGACCTGGCCGAACCGGTCGCCCGTCTCGGCCTGGTCCGGGATGCCACCGACGCCCTGTCTGATGCGTTCCGACCTCGTGGTGAGCCCGTCCTCGGATCCGAAGAACACGTGGATCTCACCCGCGTCGACGGCACCGCTGTGGTCCTTGCGCGGCGTGCCGACGATCAACTCGTCGTAGCCATCGCCGTTCAGGTCGGCGATCGTCAGCGACTCGCCGAAGCGGTCGCCATCACTGCGGCCACCGGGCACGCCCTTCCGCCCAGGGTGCAGGGTGAGGCGCCGGCCACCATGTGCGACGCCGTCGCGTCCGTGGACGACGTGGACGACGCCCACGTTGTCCTTGGTTCTGGTGTCCTCGCCCGGTGCCGAGATGGCGATGTCGGGTGTCCGGTCGCCGTTGAAGTCGCCGAGAACGACGGCGTGTCCGAACCGATCGCCGCGTTCGGGTGTGCCGCTGATCCCGTTGGAGCCCTGGCGATAGACGATCGTGTTCCCGGGTATGGGGGTGAGGTCCTCCAGGCTCCAGATCAGGGTGGGGGACAGCGGGCCGCCCACGAGGAGGGTCACGGTCCCTGCGTCCTTGAGGCCGCCCACGTCCTCCTTCGGGGCGCCCACGGCGATGTGGACCGGCGGGATCACGATCGCCGGTTGGGCGGCCGCCGGCTGGACCGCTGCAGCGACCAGTGGAGCTGCGATCGCCGCGAGGGTGAACGTCGTCAGCGTGGTGCGCAGCTTGCGCGTCTTCATGAGGTGCTCCTGTTGTTCATGAGGCGGTCGAGATCGCGAACCGGTCACGGCGTTCGGCCGGTGTCTTGACGCCGCCGGTGTCCTGATCGATGGAGGCCCAGTCGTCGAGGGTCCGGGTGGAGAGCAGTTCGCCGGCTTGGACATCGCCACCGACCGCGACGCCCGGCGCCCCGATCAGCAGTGATCCCCAGGGGCCGAGCGTGACCGACGCACCGAACGCCCCGTCCACCTGTGCGGAACCGGGAACGCCGGCGCTCGCATGGTTCCAGGCGGTCAGGAACTTCCGTCGGCTGCCGGGTGTGAGCTCGACGAACAGCACCGTCCCGGCGCCGTCGCGGCCGGCGACGCCGTCGCCGGGGGAGCCGATGAGCAGCAACGCGGGGTCGCCGGGGACCTCGATCAGGACGATCGCGGCCCCGAGCCTGTCGCCGCCACCGATCCTGGCGCCGTCGAAGTCGCCGCGGTCGTAGGAGCGGCTCGACGTCCACCGCAGGGGGCCGTCGTCGAGATAGGTGCGCTCGAACTCGGAGACGTGGACCCGGCCGCCGTTATTCTTGCCGCGCAGGTCCTCGCGGGGGACACCGACGACCAAGGTGTACTGGCCGAGGTCCACGACCTCGCCGTAGCGGTCTCCCTGCTCGGGGCGGTCGTCGGTGAACGCGCCCTGCCGGTCCGAGATCTGCTCCCCGGTCAATCCGTCGACCAGATGGACCATCCCCGCGTCGACCGTCGATGCCAGGTCCTCTCGAGGCACCCCGATCGCGAGCATCGATTCGTGACCGTCGAGGGCGAAACCGAACCGGTCGCCGGCCTCCGGCGGGGTGTCGAAGTCGTCGCCGAGCTGGGACAGCTCGACCACCGACGTGGCCGAGAGTCCCCGCGGGCCACCCAGCAGGATCTGGACGATGCCGGCCCGTGGCACTCCGCCGACGCGCTCGCCCGGTACGCCGATCGCGAGATCCAGCCTCCCGTCGCCGTTCCAGTCGAGGGCCGCGAGCGCGGCGCCGAAGCGATCCCCGGCACCAGGGTCGCCGGGTACTCCCGCGACAGCCTGATGGAACGTCTGGATACGACCGCCTCGATACCCGTCGGCTCGTCCGTAGATCACGTGCACGAGGCCGGCGTCCGTGGTCGTCCCGAGGTCCTCGCGCGGTACGCCGACGGCCACGTCGAGCCAACCGTCGCCGTCGAAGTCGGCGACCTCGAGCACCTCCCCGAAACGGTCGCCCGCCTCGGCCTTGCCGGGGATTCCGCCGCGTCCCTGACGAAGCATCTGCGATCCACGGCCTCGGGGGCGCCCGTCGGTCCCCGTCGGCATCACGTGGACGACCCCTGCGCTGCTCCGCGATCCGATGTCCTCGTACGGCACCCCGACGAAGACCGGGTTCGAGATGTCGGAGCCGCCGTGGTCGATGACGAATGTCATGTAGCGCGTGTCGATGCTGGACCGGTTGAACCACATCTCGTCGTCGCGGGTCTTGCGCACACGGAACCGGTCGATCTGGCGGCTGATGACGGTCTCCGCGCCGCGGTCGTTCACGAGCTCGGCCAGGCAGCGATCGTCGGCCGAATCGGGAATGGCGACCCGCGCACCGAACCCGGGATCGAGGCGGACGCGTCGAGACCAGTCGCCGCATGTGATGTCGAAGGGGTACCGCACATCGTCCGGCGCATCACCGACGGGGAAGTTGAAGAGCCAGAACACGGTCTCGGTCCTGGGGCTCGTGCGTACGAACGCAACGTGGGCCGGCGCACCACTCCGGAAGGGGATGCGGCCATGCCAGACGTCGGCGAAGCCGTCGTCGACCAGCGGATCGACGAATCCCGACCTCATCTGCGAGCGCGTTCTGAAGGCCTCGACGAAGCATCCACGTTGTGTGGGCACCAGGAACGTCATGGTTCGGCCGGCCGGGACGGTCGTGTCGAGCCGGAAGTTGGTGCACTCGACACGGAATGCCTCGTCCCGGTCGGAGGCTCCGTCGACCGAACTGCGGATCGACAAGGGCGCCCAGCCGAGTGGCGGATCGCGATCGAGATGCAGCGAGGACTCACCGAACGGGTTGACGACGACGATCTCGCCCTCCTCGGCGGGCGGAACGCCGGTCACGTCCAGGCGGAGCCGCGTTCGTTCCGAGTTGGGGGCCACACCGTCCAAGGTGAACGGGACGGACCGGCCGTTGACCGTGACCTCGGTGGCTGCATCGAGACCCCAGCCGTCGATCGTCATCGTCGAGTACCAGTCCGGACGGAAGAGCGCCTGATCCACCCCGGTCACCGAGGGGATGGTGCTGACCGCCCAGACCACGTTGTCGATCGGGTCGACGATGATCACCCGGTCTCCGGCTGCGGGGACCAGCAGGTGGGGGCCCTGCGACGGGTTCGGTACACGGACCACCGGACCGCCGCCGAACTCGTAGAGCTCGACCACGCCGCGGTTCTCGGCCACGGCCATGACGCCGGCATCGGCTCCGGCCCCGACGGTTCTGACTCTGAAGCTCTCGGGCACGGTCGTGGTCGAGATGGTCGCGAAGCCCGGGATCGACCGCAGCTCGTAGTGCTGGCCCTGTCCCTGATGCACGAGGAGGTCACCGGCCGTCGTCACGAGGTCACCTCGTCGGTCGCCCAGTCGAGCGATCTCGACCGGTGGTGCCGATGCCACGTCGAACAGGACCAGGTCGTCTTCGACCGGCACGACGACCTGCGCTCCCCAGGAGGCATGGTGGTGCATGTAGGTCGTGCCGGCCTGTGTGGCGATCGAGGCGAAGACCGTCTCGACGCCGGTCGCCCGGTCGATCAGGACGATCCCCTCGTTGCCGGCGCCCACGACGAGTGTGTCGGGGAGGACAGCCAGCCGGAAGAAGCCCAGGTCGGTCACCTTGGGGTATCGGTTGACCTCTGCCAGCGTGTCGATGTCCAGTTCCACGACGCCTTGCTCGTCGAGCACGAACAGGTTCGTGTCGATGACGAGGTCTCGGATGAAGCCGCCGATACCGACCGGCTCGTGAGCGAGCAGCTCCGCGTCGAGGTCGAGGACGGCCACGCCTTCCGCGGTCGGCAGGAACATCCGGCCCGATGACTCGTGGAGGACCGGCTGACCGATGAACACCTGCCCGAAGCTGTGGTGCCCGATGAACGGCGCTGCCTCGGCGAACTCGGGGTCCACTCCCGAGTGGGATGCGGGTGTCGCCGCGGGCGATCCGGTGAAGGGCTCGATCGCGCCCGACGTGCCGCCGATGGGCGCGTCCGGGGACACGATCGTGCTCGGGACCTGCGCGTCGGCCGCAGATCCGTTCTCTCCGCCGCGTTGTGCGGCTACCGGTGAGGTCGC
This sequence comes from Actinomycetota bacterium, assembly GCA_039029775.1. Classification (GTDB taxonomy): domain Bacteria; phylum Actinomycetota; class Acidimicrobiia; order Acidimicrobiales; family UBA8592; genus JBCCFK01. The sequence continues at coordinate 7,439 of JBCCFK010000099.1, forward strand.
CGTCGCCAGGAGTACGAGCGCGACCGAGGTGGCCAGAAGAGACGTCCGCCGACGATGCATCAATCGACTATGGCCGAGGTCCGTGCCAGCAGCCAAGAATCCGCGCCGTCGGACCCCTGCCACACGGCCCACCCGCTCGCTGGTCGCCGCGCCATGCCTGCAGGCCTCGGGGCCCGGACTGGCCAGGGGACACCAAGGCGTCGCTGTCGCCGGTGCGTTCCGGTGGTCGCGAAACGACCCCGACAAGGGGGAGCCACCAACGGGCCGCGGTCGGCAACTACCGTCGCAGCGATGTCCTGCGTCGCTCCCGTCCCCGGACGACGCCGATGATCCGCCGGTCGATCGGCGGTGCGATCCTCGGCTTCGCGCTGTTCGTGGGGTCGTTCGCGTGGTCGGGCTTCGTCGCCCTCGAGACGGTCTTCGATCCCGACCGGTCCCGCGAGGTCGCCGAGGAGCTGTTCGACAACGACGAGGTCCGCGGCCAGTTGGCCGAGAACCTCTCGGGTGCCATCGCCGCCCTGATCCCGCGAGAGGTGCCGGTCGAGGAGGGGCTCGTCGAACAGGTGACGGTGCAGCTGCTCAACGACCCCACGGTCGAGGAGACGGTCCTCACCGCGTTCACCGACACCCACGCCGCGTTCCTCGGCGAGGGTGATGTTCCCGACCAGATCGATCTCAGCCCGGTGGCCGCCGTCGCCCGCCAGAACCTGGTCGCCGCCGCCCCGCAGCTCGAGACCGTGGTCCCGGCGTCGCCCCCGCTGACCGTGCCCCTGCCGACCGACAGGGTGCCGAATGCGAGCCCGGTCCGGTCGTTCCTCCAGGCCGCCGTGCCGGTGCTCGCTGCCGTGGCCGCCTTCGGCGCCGTTCTGGCCCTCGTCGCGACCAACGACCGGCCGTCGATCCTTCGGCGTGCCGGCACGTGGGCGCTCACCACGACCGCCATCTACCTGATCCTCGGCCTGGGCATCCCCTACCTGCTGCGTCAGTACGCGCCCGACCAGGCCGAAGTGGTCGCGGCGTTGCTGTCGGCGCTCCTGCGATCGCTGCTGCTGCCCTCGATCGGTCTGGGTGCCGCCGGGTTGCTGCTCATCGGGATCTCGGCGGCCTGGGCCGCAGTGGGCAACCGCGAGCCCCGCCGCGCCCGTCGAGCGCCGTACCCCGACGCTCCGCACCGTCGCCAGGTCGCCGAGATGGACACCCGCCGCCGGAGTCGCCAGGTGAGCCACAGCCGGCCGCCCGAGCCCGACCCGTATGGTCGGCCGTCCACCCCAGCGCCCGCCACCTACCGGCCCCGACCGGCCCCCCAACCATCAGGCCCGCCGCCGTCGCCGACCCGGCAGGTCCCGCAACCATCCGAGCCGGCACCGCAGCCGGTGCACCCTCCGCCGGAGCCCGCCGCGAGCTCGCCCTACCCCGATGAGGTGCACTACCGGGAGACACACCCGCAGGAGCAGTGGCCACACCTGGACGAGAGCGGGTGGGAGCCGACCCCGGACCCTGACCCCACACCGGCGTCGGTCTTCGACGATGTCCCACTCCCGGCGGCCCCCGTGCCCCCGACGTTCGAACGACCCGCAGAACCGACGCCCACACCGCAGCCCGCCGATCCGGCGGCACTCGAGCCCCTCCCTGTCCCCGAGCCCGGCGGGACCGCTGCCGAGCCCGGACCCGACCCGGCGCCGCCGCCCGCCGAGCCCGGCCGGAGCGTGTTCGAGACCGATCCGCCCGACACCGCTCCGCCGCGAGCGCCGGCGCGTCCGTCGGCCCCGCCGGTCGGCGCCCGTTGGAACGCGACGCACGGGTGGGTGCTCGACCCCGACAGCCCCGATCCGCTCCCCGAAGGAGCGATCTGGGTCGATGGCGTCGGCTATGTGTTGCCCGAGCCCGGACAGCAGTGAGCAGCCGGCAAACATGAGCGGAGGCGGGGAGGCCAACCGGTAGCCTTTCCGTCCGTGGCGAAGGCCCAGTTCCAGGCGCCGAGAGGCACCCGCGACATCATGCCTCCCGACACCGACAGGTGGCGCGAGCTGCTGCGCGTCTTCGCCGATCTCGCCGGCCGCAGCGGTTACGGCCAGGTCTCGACTCCCATCTTCGAGGACCTCGGCGTCTTCCTGCGCCTCGGCGACAGCACCGACGTCGTCACCAAGGAGATGTTCGACTTCCACGACAAGGGCGATCCGCCGCAGCATCTCGCGTTGCGACCCGAGCTGACGGCCAGCATCTGCCGCGCGTACGCGGAACACCGGCCGATCCCGCCGTGGAAGGTCTGGTACGAGGGTCCCCAGTTCCGTTACGAGAAGCCCCAGGCCGGCAGGTACCGCCAGTTCAGCCAGGTCGGCATCGAGGTCCTCGGAAGCGATGACCCCGCCATCGACGTCGAGGTCATCGCCCTCGGATGGCGCTTCTACGAGGCACTCGGACTGAAGCAGGTCACGCTCCTGCTCAACTCGCTCGGCGACCCGACCTGCCGGCCCCAGTACCTGACGGCGTTGGGGGAGTACCTCCACGACAACCTCGACAAGCTGTCCGAACAGTCACAGGCGACGCTGCAGAAGAACCCGTTGCGAGTCCTGGACTCCAAGCGAGCCGAGGACCAGCCGATCATCGCCGATGCGCCCCTGATGGTCGACCACCTGACGCCCGAGTGTGCCGAACACTTCGACGGCGTCGCCACCGGCCTCGAGTCGCTGGGCATCTCCTATGAGATCTCGCCCCGGCTCGTCCGCGGCCTCGACTACTACACCCGCACGACGTTCGAGTTCGCCTCCGGGGCGCTCGACTCGGCGCAGAACGCCGTCGGCGGCGGCGGTCGCTACGACCGCCTCGTGGAGGATCTCGGTGGGCCACCGACGCCCGGCATCGGGTTCGCCCTCGGCGTCGATCGCATCCTGTTGGCCTGCGACGCCGAGGATGCGTTCCCGGCCGAGCCCGTCATCGTCGATGCCTTCGTCGTCGACATGACCGACGGGCACGAGGCCACGATCCTGTGCGACGAGCTTCGCCGAGCCGGCCTCGGTGCCGACCGCTCGTTCGGCGGTCGGTCGGTCAAGGCGCAGATGAAGGTCGCCGACCGCTCCGGCGCCCGCGTGGCCGTCATCGTCGGCAAGGACGAACTCGAGGCCGGTGTCGTCTCGATCCGCGACCTTCGCGGCGACGGCGCCCAACACCAGATCTCGCGCGACGGCCTTGCCGGCTCGCTGCGAGCCCTGCTCGAATCCCTCCCCCCAGCCACGGAGACCACCCCATGACCGAGTCGACCCCCGCCGCCGCCGGCATGCGCACCGACTACTGCGGTGCCCTGCGCAAGTCCGACGTCGGCCGCAACGTGACCGTCTGTGGGTGGGTCGACACCCGCCGCGTACACAGCGAGCACCTGGCCTTCATCGACCTGCGAGATCACACGGGCATCGTCCAGTGCGTCGTGGACGAGAAGCTCGACCTGCGGTCCGAGTACGTCGTGGCCATCAGCGGGATCGTGCGCGATCGGCTCGAAGGGGCCACCAACGACGCCCTCGCCACGGGCGAGGTCGAGATCGGCGATGCCACCGTCGAGGTCCTCAGCGAGGCCGAGACCCCACCGTTCCCGATGCACGAGCGGACCGACGTGGACGAGACTATCCGCCTCCGCCACCGGTACGTCGACCTGCGCAAGCCGCGGATGCAGCGCAACCTGCGCACGCGCGCCAAGGTGAACAGCGCCATCCGGGGCGCCATGGAGAAGCAGGGCTTCGTCGAGGTCGAGACGCCGATGCTGATCGCATCGACACCCGAGGGTGCCCGCGACTTCGTCGTCCCCAGCCGCATGCAGCCCGGCAACTTCTACGCGCTCCCGCAGAGCCCGCAGATCTTCAAACAGCTCTGCATGGTCGGCGGCATCGACCGGTACTACCAGATCGCCCGATGTCTCCGTGACGAGGACCTGCGAGCCGACCGCCAGTTCGAGTTCATGCAGCTCGACATGGAGGCCAGCTTCGCGAGCCAGGACGACATCCTCGAATTCGTCTCCGAGGCGATCCGCGACGCTGCGGAAGCCGTGACGGGTGAGCGCCCGGGCGAGATCCCGCGGATGACCTGGCAGGAGGCCCAGGAGCGGTTCGGCTCCGACAAGCCCGACGTGCGGTTCGGCATGGAGCTCACCGAGATGTCCGACATCTTCGACGGCACCGAGGCCAACGTGTTCAAGGTGCCCTGCGTCAAGGGCATCCTCTACGAAGGTGGCGCCGAGTCGCTCGGCCGCAACGCCATCGACGCCCTCACCGACAAGTGCAAGCGCTGGGGTGCCAAGGGCCTGGCGTGGTTCCGGGTGGGCGACGGCGGTGCGCTCGACGGGGCGCTGACCAAGTTCATGTCCGACACCGAGTTGGCCGCCGTGCCGGAGCGCCTCGGCGCGAAGCAGGGCGACATGGTGCTGATGATCGCCGCGGACCGGCGGACCGTGAACCACGTGCTCGGGCTGCTCCGCCTCGAGCTCGGTCGCCCGCCCGTGAACGAGGGCGGCTTCCACTTCCTGTGGGTCACCGAGTTCCCGCTGTTCGAGACGGTCACCGACGCCGGCAACCCGGTGCCGGCGCACCACCCGTTCACCATGCCCCATGTCGACGACGTCGGGAAACTCGACACCGCCGAGGGCGATGCCTACCTGGACATCCGGTCCCAGGCCTACGACCTCGTCCTCAACGGCTGGGAGCTCGGCTCGGGCTCGGTCCGAATCCACCGCCCCGACATCCAGGCCAAGATCTTCGAGACGCTCGGCATCGGCAGCGAGGAAGCCCAGCTGAAGTTCGGCTTCCTCCTCGACGCCTTCAAGTACGGGGCTCCTCCCCACGCCGGGTTCGCGTTCGGCATCGACCGTCTGGCGGCCCTGCTGGCCGGCGAGGAGAACATCCGGGAGATCATCGCCTTCCCCAAGACCCAGTCGGGCGCAGACCCGCTGACGAACGCCCCGACAGGGATCGACGGCGACCACCTGGAGGAGCTGGGCCTTCGGGTCCTGCCGCCCTCGTCCTGAGGCCGTGAGCGGACCGGAGACGGCACGGCACCTGATCCGGCTCGTCGCCGCGGCCCTGGTCATCGCGCTCGTCGGCGCCGCCTGCTCGTCGGACGGCGACGGTGTCGTTGCCGACTCGACGCCGTCCGAGGTGCCGACACGAGAGGCTGTCGTGCCCGGGTCCGGCGAGATCCCGCAGGCGGGCGACGACACACCGGCGGAGTTCCTCGAGCTGGACGCCTCGCTCGAGGTCCTCGCCGACGAGTTCGTCATTCCGTGGGCGATCGAGATCCTCGGCCCGGACGAGTTCCTGGTGTCGGAGCGCACCGGCGGACTCGTTCACGTGGTCGACGGTGGACGGACGGTGCTCGCCGGGATCCCGCGAAGCGAGACGGTGTTCGCGGATCCGCTGATCCTCGGTGGTGTCAACGACGTGAGCCTGCATCCGCGGTTCGAGCAGAACGGGCTCGTCTACCTGGCCTACATCGACACCGCATTCCGGATGGTGGTCGGTCGCTTCGACTTCTCCGAGCGTGTGGTTCGCGATTTCGAGGTCATCTTCGAGTCGACCGACTTCTCGATCGGATCGCGCTTCGCATGGCCCGACGATGACCACTTCTTCCTCACGCAGGGCGCAGCTGGGTCACCGTTCCCCGACCCGGGGCCCCAGGATCTCGACAGCGACTCGGGGAAGATCCACCGACTTCGGGCGGATGGATCGATCCCCGAGGACAATCCCGTGTTCGACGGTTTCGACGGCCCGACGAGCACGTGGAGCTACGGGCATCGCGACGCGCAAGGCCTGCTCTTCGACGACGGGGTCCTGTACTCCAACGAACACGGTCCGCTCGGCGGCGACGAGTTGAATGTGATCGAGAAGGGCGGCAACTACGGCTGGCCGCTGTTCTCGTTCGGACTGAACTACGACTCGACTCCGGTGGGCGACCTGACCCCCGAGGAGGCGGCCGAGTTCACGGTCCTTCCGCTCAAGGGGTGGGGCCCGGACTTCAACATGGCGCCGTCGGGCCTGACCCGACTGCGGGACAGCGCGTTCCCCGAGTGGGACGGGGCCCTCGTCTGGGGTGCGCTGGCCCAGCAGCGCCTGATCGCCTACCTGCCGGAAGAGGACCGCACGGTCGTGCTGCTCGATGGCATCGGTCGGGTCCGCGACGTCGCCCAGCTGCCCGACGGCGACCTGCTGATCCTGCGCGACGCCGTCCCCGACGTTCGATGGGGTGACGTGGTCCGGGTCAGTCCGCGATCGGCGGGGTGAGCAGGTACAGCTGCTCGGCGGCCTTCTCGAGGGTGCCCCCGGTCCCGTACGCGAGCCCCGACATGAAATCGATGATGCGGCGACCGGTATCGGTGTCCGCGACCACGTTGACCACGATCGGCCGGCCGGCGCGATAGTCGTCGGCGGGGGCGACCACGTCGGCGAAGGTCGACACCTCGTGACGTGCAGGATCGGACGAACTCACGCGGCCAAGCGTAGCGAAGAGGCGGTCCGCCGCCGGGGAAGCAGTCAGTCGCGTGCCCTGCCGACAGACGCCCGTAGGATCGGTGTCGATGGCCGATGACCTGTTCGCCGCAGCCGCCGCCGATGCCCTCGAGCGTCAGTCGCCGCTCGCCGACCGCCTTCGGCCGAC
>JBCCFK010000100.1:0-14042 GCA_039029775.1 Actinomycetota bacterium
ACCGACCCGGATCCCGAGCGCGGGTCCGGCGCGCACCGACGTCGCACCACCTTGTCCCGCCGCGGCGGGCGGGGGTAGCGTCACGCGCGTCTCGGGCACCAACCAGGGCGAACCCATGGAGCAGTCCACGTCGATCGCAGTCGACGACCCGCGCGGCATCGATGTCGCCGCCGCGCCCGATGGAATCTCGCTCCTGGCGGAGCTGGCTCAGTCCGCGGACGGGTTGATCGTCTGGGACTCCGAGATCCCGGCGGACACCGTGACATCGGCGAGCGACGAGGCGGCGCGGGACATGGCCGTCCAGGCCGGCGCCGGGCCCGAGACGGCCCGACTGGCGCGCGTCCACACGTCGCAGCTGCGCTCGCCCGCGGATCCCGATTTCGATCACGCCACGTTGATCGCCCGAGACCCGTGGCTCCGACTCCGGCTCGACGGCTGGGGTGAGGTCGACCACCGACGGCTCGCGAACGGCGATGTGGTCCTGGTCAAGCGCCTCAAACGCGAACGGACGGTCCTGTCGAGGCTGCGGGCGGCGGGCTACGAGCTCGATCGACTGAGCTGTGTCGTGACCGACAGCGTCGCCGTCGACAGCCCCCACCACTTGGCTGCGGCCACGCCGCTCGTGCCTTCCCGCGACGTCAGGCCCGCCCCGAGGACCGAACCCGATCATCCGCACCCGCCCGGCCCGGTGGCCCCGGTCGTCGCCGTGATCCCTGCGCACAACGAGGCGGCCACGGTCCGAGCCGCGCTCGCATCGCTGGACGCGCAGACGCTGGCCCCGATGCGCACCCTGGTCGTGTCCGACAACAGCACCGACCCGACCCCCTCCCTCGTCGCCGAGCTCGACCACGCGGGCATCGAGCTGATCCGGACCGTCAACAACGACGCTCGGAAGGCCGGCGCGCTCAACGCAGGCATCCGACATCTGACGGCGACGGGAGCGCTCGGGGACGTCGCGCCCTTCGTGCTCACGATGGACGCCGACACCGAACTCCATCCGCAGTTCCTCGAACTGTCGCTCCGGATCCTCGAGACCGACCCGGCCATCGGCGGCCTCAGTGCGACCTGCCTCGGCCGGATCCCGGACCGAACGCGCCGGTGGGGGCGCATCGTCGCGTGGTTCCAGCAGGCCGAGTACGCCCGGTACAGCTACACCCGGGTCCGCACGAACATCCACACGATGAGCGGCGCCGCGGCGCTGTACCGCACGACGGCGCTGGACGATCTGCTCGAGGATCGCGGCGCCGTCTTCGACGAGCGCCCCACCAACCTCGTCGAGGACTACGAGACCACGCTCGCGCTCCGCGATCGCGGCTGGGCATGCACGACCAACTCGCAGACCATCGCGTACACCCAGCTCGAGACGACGCTGCGGGACCTGGTGCGCCAACGCCAGCGCTGGGTCCGGGGCACCGTGGACGAGCTCCGGCGCCGGGGACGACCCGATCGCCACACCTGGCCGAGCGTCGTCCAGATCGCCCTCGGGGCCGTCGCGTTGCCCTGGGTGTACGCGTGGATCACCTACGCCCTCGCCGTCGGGCTCGCCGACGGCAGAATCGCGCCCGTCTGGCTGGCGTTCACCGGCGCCATCGCGCTGTGGCAGGCCTGGACCATCCGACCGCTGGGGCGCAGGTCGATGGTCGCGGCGGGGTTGCTGGTCCCCGAGTTGCTCTACGGACTCGTTCGGAGCTACTGGTTCTTCACGGCCATCGGCCGTTCGTTCACCGGGAGGTCGCAGTCGTGGGATCGACAGACGACCGACCCCTGACCGTGGGAGCACCCTGATGGGATCACATCCGAGCTCGGGTTTCGGTGTGTTCGGCGCCATGACCGGCGTCGCCATCGCGTCGTACGTCTCGATCTCGGTGACGGTCGCCTTCGCGCTGATCTGCATCCTGGTCGTCACTGCAGCCGCGGTCCGCCGGCACCGAGATCGGAGCATCATCTCCTCTCGATGAACGATCCCACCCTCGCTGGAGCGGGCCGGCACCACGCGGTGCTGTCGCAGATCCGACGCGACCTCGAACGCGACCGTGCAACCCCCGACGTTCTGGCGATGGAGATCACCCTGTCCGCTGTCGCGCTGTCACTCGAATCGGCGGTGTCGACCGGCGGGTGGAGCGGAGTGCACGACCACACCGCGGCGAGGATGCGCTCGATCGGCCTCGACGACGCGACGGCGGCCGCCTGGGCCAGTGAATTGATCCGAGCGGCCGGTGGACCGGCCGACGCGACCCTCACGTCGCGCCGCCGCGGCCGGAGGCGGCGAGCGTGAGTGGGACGCGAGGCCGACTCAACGCGCCGACCGCAGCGGTGGGCGCCCTCGCGATCGTGGCGATCGTGTTGGCGTCGTGGGCTCTGATCCGCGACGGGGACGGCTTGACATCGGATGCGACGTCGGATCCGAGTCCGCAGTCACAGGTCGACCGGGCCGACGACGCGATCCCCGCGACGCCGGCGGCACCGACGCTGCCCCCGCTCGCGACGCCGACGCCGGAGCCCACCGTCCTCGTACCGACCGATGACCTGACAGGTGGGATCGACTTCGAGATCGAGGTGGCGACCTCGCTGTTCGGCGACCCGTCGGCGGAGCAGCCCGACACGGACGGATCGGCCTGGAATCGGGACGCCTTCGGCGACCTGACGGCGGCCTTCTCGGTCACCGACCAGGCCCGATCCGGGAGCCAAGCGCTGCGGGTCGACGTCACCGACCACGTCTCGGGCGACGCCAAGTGGTTCCCGGACCCCATCGGTGTCGAGCCCGGCGGGTTCTACGAGTTCTCGCACCACTACACCGCCGACGTCGACACCGAGGTCTGGCTCGTGCGATACGACACCTCCGGCGCCCCGGCGTTCGACCTCCTGGAGGTCGTGCCCCGGGCCGGTGACTGGCGCCGCTTCGGGACCGAGTTCCTCGTTCCCGCGGAGACCGTCGCGGTCACCATCTTCCACGTCCTGAAACAGGACGGGACCCTCGTCGTCGACGACTACGCGCTCGGCAGGGTCGACGAGCCCCTCGGGTTCGCGCGGGGCCTCGCCACCATCACCTTCGACGACACCTGGACCAACGACGGCCGCACGCTGTTCACCCTGGCCGAGCACGGCTTCATCGTCGACCTCTTCGTGGCCACCGACATCGTGGCCCTCGAGACGGCGGACGGGATCGACCGGGTCCGGCAGTTCCTCGATGCGGGACACGGGGTGGGGTCGCACTCGGTCACCCATCGCGACCTGACGACGCTCACCACGGCCGACCTCGAGGCCGAGCTCGTCGACTCGATCGACGCCATCGCCGACACGTTCGGACGTGAGGTCACCGCGTTCGCGTCTCCGTTCGGTGTCTACAACACGCCCGTCCTGGACCAGATCGCTCGCCGCTACGACCTGCACCGGACGACGAACGCCGGATTCAACACACCGACCAACCTCGACCCGCTCCGGATCAAGGTGCAGAACGTCAGGGACACCACCGCCGCGACCGAGGTCGAGGCGTGGGCCGAGGCCGCGCTCGCCCGGGGGTGGTGGCTGGTCCTCGTGTACCACGACGTGACCGACGACCCCGGGCCGTTCGACACCACGCCCGAGGAGTTCGCACGGCAGATGGAGGCCATCGCCGGGACCGGCATCACCGTGCTCCCGCTGGACGACGCATGGGCCGAGCTCGAATCCCAGCTGGGCTGACCGCACGTCGGCGGGGCCAGCTACCGTCCCACCCACACCAGTCGGGGGAGGTCCGATGAAGATCAGCATGGCCATCGAGTACGCGCGTGACCCACTCGCTCAGGTCAACAAGGTGCCAGAGCTCGAGCGCGCCGGCGTCGACATGGTGTGGGTCGCGGAGGCCTACGGGCTCGATGCCGTCAGCGTCATGGGCTACCTGGCCTCGATCACCGATCGCGTGGAGATCGCCTCCGGCATCCTGCCGGTCTACACCCGCACGCCGTCGCTGCTCGCGCAGACGGCGGTGGGCCTCGACACCATCTCCGAAGGTCGGTTCGTCCTGGGACTCGGGGCATCCGGCCCCCAGGTCATCGAGGGCTGGCACGGCATGAAGTACACCAAGCCCATCCAGACCACCCGCGAGGTGATCGAGATCTGCCGCAAGATCTGGCGCCGCGAGGAACCGGTGACCCACGACGGCGACGTCTTCACGCTCCCGGTTCCGCCCGGGGAAGGGACGGGCCTCGGCAAACCGCTCAAGATCATCAACCACCCGAAGCGGCACGACATCCCGATCCTGTTGGCGTCGCTCGGCCCGAAGAACGTCGAGATGACCGCCGAACTGGCCAACGAATGGCTCCCCGTGTTCTTCGTTCCCGAGCGGGCGATGGACGTCTGGGGCGACGACCTGGCCCGGGGTGGAGAGAAGCGCGACCCGGCCCTCGCCGACCTGGGCATCGTCGCGGGCGGCGCCGTCGCCTTCGGCTCCGACGCCGAGGTGGGCCACTACCGCGACATGGGGCGGCCGATGGCGGCGCTGTACATCGGCGGCATGGGCGCGAAGGGCCGCAACTTCTACAACGACCTCGTCCGCCGCTACGGCTGGGAAGAGGAGGCCGAGCTCATCCAGGACCTCTACCTGGACGGGCGCAAGGAGGAGGCGATGGCCGCGGTTCCCGACGAACTGCTCGCCGCGACCAGCCTGATCGGCGATGCCGGCTACGTCCGCGAGCGAGTGGCCGCCTATGCCGAGGCGGGGGTCACCACGCTGAACGTCACGCCGGTCGGACCCGACCCGCTGGCGGTCATCGATCAGCTCCGGACCATCTGCGACGACGTCTGAGCCGGCCAATACTTCCGGCCACCCCACCGGTCACGCCGTCGTCCCGGCGACCCGAGCCGACCACACTCCGCGTCCACCCAGGCACGGAACCGACCGCCGCCGGGGATCAGGTGGCCCGGTGAGGCCGCATGGCCTGGCGCCGTCCGACCCCGCGGAACAGACTGCGTCGATGCCTGCGCGCGACCTCGAGACGCTGGTGATGCGTGCGGTCGAGATGACCATTCTCGGCCGCGAGGACCCGCGCCTGCTCGTCGCCAACAAGCGCAAGCCCGGTGGCCCACGCAAGGTCGCCCGCCTGCTGGCCGGCCTGGCCAACGCGGCCGATGGACGGCAGACGCTGCTGCTCATCGGCGTCCGCGGCACCGAGGTGACCGGGATCGAGGCGCTCCCCGACGCCGATTGGTGGGACGACCTGGAGGGCGCCTTCCCTGGTGCGGTGCCGAGATTCGACTGGATGGCGGTCGACATCGACGGCGCACGGGTCCTCGCCATCGCGACGAGGAGCACCGACGAACTGATCCCGGCGAAGATGCACGGCGAGATCGTCGTGCCGTTCTTCGACCGCGGCGGACTGCACCGGACCCGGCCGGCCCGCCTCGAACGGACCTCTCCCCGAGACGTGCTGCCCACCGCGTCGATTCTCGGTGGCTGGATCGAACGCTCCGTGATCGCCGAGAGCGACGTCACCGCGTATCAGGGCCAACTCGAGTTGCAGCTGGATGCCGTCACCGGCGTCATGCCCGACAAGAACTGCTCGGCCACCCTGTTGGTCGCCTCCCGTGAGGGCCCGATCGAGCTGGACGTGCAGGTCCACCCGTCGGTCGACGACGTGGGCGTGTTCCGCGTCGACGACGGCATCCACGTGCTCAGCACGTTCCGGGTCCGACTCTTCCTGGCCGCCGCGGTGCGCGGCGGCACCGACCGGTCCGAACCGGCCTCGGTCCAGTTGGTCGTCTCGCTCCTCTTGCCCGGCCGTGCCGTGCCCGAACTCCGATCGCTGTTGCTGAGTCCGGACCCGGACCATCGGGGCAGCTGGCGGCTCTGACCGCGAATTCCACCTACCAGGCGACGTCGAGGCGTGCGCGCCCCCAGAGGAACGGCGCCCCGACACGTTCGGTGGGCCCGTCCAGGCGGAGCCCGGGCAACTCGTCGACCAGGACGGCCAGCCCGAGCCGGCCCGTCAACCGAGCGAGATGGGCTCCGAGACAGAAGTGGGTGCCCCAGCCGAACGACAGGTGCCGCTTTGACTCGAGCAGCGACCGGTCCATGACGAACTGGTCGGCCCGCTCGAACGTGTCGTCGTCCCTGTTGGCGCTCGCGTAGAGCACCATGACCTTCGAGTCCTGCGCGATCTCGACACCATGGCGTTCGATCGGACGGTTGTTCGTCTTGCAGAGCCCCAGGACCGGTGGATCGAAGCGGAGGCTCTCCTCGATCACGTTGGGGACGAGCTCGGGCTGGGCCACCAGCCGTTCCCAGCGCGAGCGGTCCTGAAGCAGGCGCCAGACGGCGTTGGTGATCAGCGACGTCGTGGTCTCGTGCCCGGCCACCAGCAATTGGCTGACCATGCCGGCGACCTCGCGGTCCGGCATCCACGTGCCGTCCTCGAGGGGGTGGCAGGCGAGGTGACTCAGGAGCCCTTCGGGGACCACCGACCCGACCGGGTCGACATCGGCGTCCAGGTCCGCGGCGGCCATGGCAGCCCGCCTCGACGCGACCTGACCCTCGGTGTACGCGGTCATCGCCCGGCGCGCGTCGCGAGCTCGGTCCGGGTAGGTCATGCCGAGCGTGAGATCGTCGGCCCAGCTCTTGAAGTCGCCGGCGTCGGCCCCGTCCACGCCCATCATGTCGATGAACGCTTGGACCGGCAGTGGAAGCGCGTAGTCGTCGTGGAGCTCGACCCGGCCGCGGGACCTGAACCCGTCGATCAGCGACCGGGCGAGGCCTTCGACGCGCGGGACGTTCGCCTCCACCGCCCGGGGCAGGAACGGGGCCCGGAGAAATCGGCGGCGGGTCTCGTGCACCGGCGGGTCGTAGCGCTGCAGATCGCCCACGACCTCCCGACCCATCGCGATGCCGGGTCCGAACCGGTTCGACCACAGCTCCGGGTCGGTCAGGACCGACTGCACGTCCTCGCGCCTGGCGAAGGTGTACATCGGACGTTCCAGGCCGTCGTAGCGGTGCACGGGGCACCCGGACCGCAGCTCCGCATAAGCCGGCATCGGATCCGCGAGTGTGTCGGGGCCGACCGGGTCATACCCCTCGCCGCCGGCCCCGGTCGCCATCAGGCTCGCCATTCCTCCCGTCCTGCGGCGCCGAACTGCCGCAGGATGACCGCCTTCGACGGCGTGAAGGCCATGAACGCGGTGTCGGGCGAGTTCTCCGGCCCGCCGGGAGCGAAGTCGCCGAGGTCGTAGTCGAACACGCCCTCCCACAGTCGCTTCTTCGTCTCCACGTCGGTGAAGACCTCGCAGGTGCCCCAGAGGATCAGCGAGTCGAAGCCCGTGGCATCGCTGACCTGCCAGTGGTAGGAGGCCTTCGGATTCCCGGCCAGGTTCTTGGCCTTGGTCGACTCGGCTCCCAACATCGTCCAGAGCGTCTCACCGTCCCAGCACGGGTGGACCGGCGAGACGTACGGCATGCCGCTCCCGCTGACCGTCGCCAGGTGTGCCCACATGCCCAGGCGCTGCGATTCGGTGATGACGTCGCTCAGCTCCACGGCTGCCTCCTCGTCTCGTCTCGGACCCCGAACGTAGTTCGGAACGCGCCAGGGAAGGGCGGGAGATCAGACCGGGGCGTCGGAACGGATGCTCTCGCGGATCGCGCGGGCGACCGGCTGGGCGCCCGAGAGGACGCCGACCAGACGCTTGGCGGGCTGATCCGCTTCGAGCATGACGCGCGACAGCTGCAGGGGTTCGGAGTCAAGCGGCGTGAGCTTGTTGTCGTAGAGGACCCCGAGGTCGTAGCCGAGACGGGCCACCTCGGTGTCGACGATCGGCGAGAAGTTCCCGTTGGGGTAGGCGAAGCTGATCGGCGGGTGCCCCAGATGGTCGGTCAGCCATTCGTGGGCGTCGCGCACCTGGTCCCGCTGGACAGTCTCGTTGCACTGGTCGAGGCACGGGTGGTCCCAGGTGTGGTTTCCGAGCGCCATCCCGGCGTCGGTCCACGCGTCCAGCTCGGCGCTGCTCAACTGTCGCCAGTCCTCGGGCCGCGGCTGCTGCATGTGCTCGAGCATCTGGTCGACGATGAGACGACGGCGGCCGTCGGAGAGGAGCTTGCAGTGCTCGGTGAGCTCCTCGGCCGTCGGTGCGACAGCCGCGGCTCGGTCGGGCATGTGTTCGCTGGCCCACTCGGTCACGCGCCACCAGAAGGGCATGCCGCTCTCGATCAGGCCCGGGCACACGAACATCGTGGCCGGGATGCCGAGGCGCTCGAGCGTGGGCAGTCCGTTGACCACCACGGAGGGGTCCCCGTCGTCGAAGGTGACCCAGGCCGCGCCCGACGGGAGCTTGGCGCCGCGGTGGATCGCGTCGGCGACCGCGGCCTCGCCGACCGGCGTGAACTTCCGCGCCAGGTACTCCATCTGCGCTGCGAAGAGGTCGGGGTCCGGGACCCCGTGATACGCCAGGATGCGCAGGCGGCCACGGGTGACCAGCCGCGACAGCATCGTCACCGGCCCCGAGCGAAGCAGAGAGACGGCGAGGTCCCGGCTGCTCATGTCGCCTCGAGTCCCAGGACGCGGTCGAAGAAGTCGCCCATCTCGACGATCGTCCGAGCCGTGGTGAACTCGGCCAGCACCTTCTCCCGACCGGCCTTGCCGACCCCCACCGCGAAGTCCGGATCGGTGGCGTAGCGCTCGAGGCGGTCGGCGATCTCGTCGGCGCGTCCGGCCGTCGCCGTCAAGCCGGTCACCCCCTCCTCGATCAGCTCGGGGATCGCGGTGATGTGAGGGGCCACGCAGGGGATCTCGCAGGCCATGGCCTCCATGAGGACCACGGGGATCCCCTCGCGGAAGCTCGCCATGCAGAAGGCGTCGGCGCGGTGGTAGTAGTCGGCGATGAGGTGCTGACCGACCGCGCCGGCCAACTCGAGGTCGACCCCCAGTTCCGCACATCGCGCCGCGATCTCGTCTCGGAGCGGGCCGTCGCCCACCACGAGGAAGCGCACGCGCATGGGAGCGACGCGCTCCTGCAGCATGCCGAGGGCGTCCACGATCAGGGGCAATCCCTTCTCGGACCCGAGCCGACCGACGAACAGCACGGTGAAGTCCTCGGCGGAACGCTCCGGTGGGTCGGGCACGAACCGGCTCGGGTCGACCCCGCAGTGGACGACGTCGAACCGATCCCACGCGTCGGGCTCGGTGACCATCATCAGCTGTGACCTGGTGAAGTCGGAGATGCAGGCCACCCCCGAGGCTGCGGCCGCCTTGGCGCCGAGGTCGTGGCGTTCGACGTCGAGGAACTCGGTCGACCCGTGCATCGTGAAGCTCCACGATCGCGGGCCCCGCCCGACGCGGGTGCCGAACTCCGCGGCCAACCACGACACGTTCGCGGCGACGTTCGCGTGCTGGGCGTGGAGATGGCCCACTCCCCTGGACGCCGCCAGCGACCACAACATGACCGCCTCCGCGACGTAGAAGAAGCGCCACAGCAACTGCCGCGGGTCTCCCCACCATCCGCGGCCTGCCAGCCGGAGCAGCGCCAGCGTGGCACCGAGATCGCCGAGCGCAGGACGGACGAGGTGTCGGAGCAGCTTCGCGGGGCCGGCCGGGCGGATGAAGGCGGTGCCCTCGGCCTCGGCCTCGTCGGTCGGCGACAGGATCTGATCCGGATCGGTCCTGACCACCGAGAACGTCTCGATCTCGTAGCCGGCCTCGCGCAGCCCGATGACCTCTCGCTGCACGAACGTGTGCGAGATCAGCGGATACCGGCTGGTCACGTAACCGATTGTGGGTCTGGCGTCAGCCACCATGAACCATCGAGCGTTGGGGGACGGAGTTGAGGTCGGCGGGCCAAAGGGCCGCGTCGCTCTCAGGCTACTGACGCCGTCCGGTGGAGGTGGTCGCGACGACGCCGGCGACCTAGTACGCGGCCGTACCGTCGGGCGACATCCGCACGGGACGACCCACGAACTCCTCGGTCGACATCGCGTCGATGACCTCGCGAGAGGTGCTCCCACCGAGGGCTCGCCTCCCGTCGGGCATCAACGCGGTCATCAGGGCGCGCTCCGGACCATCGCGCCCGTGCAGCACGGTGAAGCTCTCGGTGACCGCGTCGCCCGACGGCGCTTCGTCGACGTCGCGGCCGGGGTACGCGTCGATGGCCGCCTGCACGTCGACGCGTCGGAACGGCTGCTCCGGCGGGGCCGTCCCGTAGACCGCGCACGCGTGCTTGGTGGCGTAACCACCGTTGGCGTGCACGAAGCCGAGCGAGCCTGCGTCGCCGCGGACGGCATCGACAGTGCTGGCGATCGCATGGATCACGTAGCTGTTCATGGGTCCGCCGAAGAACGGCAGACCGCCGGTGGTGGTGACCCGGGTCCCGGGCGCGATACCGAGCTCGTTCATCGTGATCTGGACCACCGACGGAAAGCAGCTGTAGAGGTCCATGTGGCCGATGTCGTCGATCCCCGCGCCGGCGAGCTCCAGCGCCTTCGATCCGGTCAAGCGGATGGCCGGCGACGAGTGGAAGTCGTCGCGCTCGCTGAAGAGCAGCGTGGCATGGCCATCGGTGCCCGAGTACGGGAACACCCACCGGTCGCTCGGCACCCCGAGGGCCTCGGCCTTCTCGGCGGACGTCACGATGATGGCGCCACCGAAGTCGACGAAGGAGTTGGCGTTCATCGACTTGGTGTACGGCAGCCCGACCATGCGATTGCTCGCCGATGGGGTCACGATCTCCTCTGCGGTCATCGGCGTCCGCACCCACGCGTAGGGGTTGTCGACCGCCACCGCGTTGAAGTCCGCCCACAGCTCCCCGATCACCTCACGGTGGCCTTCGAGCGAGCGTCCGGCCGCGGCGCGGACTGCGGACTCGAAGAGCGGGTAGACCACGGTCGGCATCACGAAGCCGAGGGAGCGCTCGTGCTCGGACGACATCGTGACGTCGGTCCCGAAGAACTCGGCCGCCGGGAGGTCGTACCCGGTTCGGCCGAGGTCCCGACCGTCCTTGCGCAACTTGTTCTTGCTGTAGACGGCCTCGCCGCCGGCGACCACGACGACGTCGTTCAGGCCGGCGAGGATCCGTTCGCACGCGTCGCTCACGCAGGTCTGTGGCATGTTGCCGCCCATCGCGGTGAGCAGGGTCGACGCGTCGGGCGCACCGACGGCGTCGGCGATGAGTCGGCCGGGGTCCGGGTAGCGCCACATGCCGCCGATGACGAGGAGTCGGTCGACGGCGGTCAGTAGTCGGGGCGCACCGGCGTCCGCTGCGGCCAGGCGCAACGCCTCCACCATCAGTTCGTACTGCTCGAGTGCGTCGCCGACGTCGGCGAGTTGCTGCTTGTACTGGCCGACGCCGACGATCACCGGCGTCCGCGGATGCACCGCCATGTCAGCTGACCAGGTCGGCCGCGAAGCGAACCAGCTCGACCGGTCCCGACAGGACGAGCGTGTCCACCACGCTCTCCTCCCAGGCCTGCAGATCGTCCTTGATCTTGTCCGGCGGACCGATGAGCGAGATCGCCTCGACCATCTCGGTGGAGACCGCGGCGATCGCCTCGTTCTTGTTGCCGTCGAGGTAGCGCTCCTGGATCGTCTCGCACTCGGCCTCGAAGCCCATCCTGCAGAAGACGTCGTAGTGGAAGTTCTGGCCCTTCGCGCCCATGCCGCCGGCGTAGAGGGCGATCATCGGGCGCATCCGATCCGCACACTTCTCGACGTCGTCGCCCGGGATGATCGAGACCGGGCAGGCGACCTCGAAGTCGCCCCAGCCGTGGCGACCCGCCGCGTCGAACCCCGACTGGAGCGCGTCCTTGTAGAACTGGTTGTCCTTCGGAGCGAAGAACAGCGGCAGCCATCCGTCGCAGATCTCGGCCGCCAAGGCCACGTTCTTCGGCCCTTCCGCGCCGAGGTAGATCGGGATGTCGGTCCGCAGGGGATGCACGGTGGACTTGAGCGGCTTCCCGAGACCGGTGCCCTCGGGGAACGGGAGCGTGTAGTGATCGCCCTGGAACTCGACCGGCTCCTTGCGGGCGACGATCGAGCGCACGATCTCGACGTACTCACGGGTGCGTGCGAGCGGCTTCGGGTAGGGCTGGCCGTACCAGCCTTCGACGACCTGTGGGCCGGAGACGCCCAGGCCGAGGATGAACCGTCCGTTGCTGAGGTGGTCCATCGTGATCGCGGCCATTGCAGTTGCCGACGGCGTACGCGCCGACATCTGGACGATCGCCGTTCCGAGCTTCACGTTCTCGGTGGCCGCACCCCACCACGCCAGCGGGGTCAGCGCGTCGGAGCCGTAGGCCTCTGCGGTCCAGATGTGTTCGTAGCCCAGCCGGTCGCACTCGGCGATGGCCTCCACCGCTCCCTCGGGCGGACCCGCGCTCCAGTATCCGGTCGAGTATCCGAGCTTCATCGTGTGCCTCCTCGTCGAGCCCCCATCCTTGCGGGGAGACGGAGGGCCTGCACAGTTCCGCGGCGTCTCGTGTCAGCGTGGTGGCCCCGACGAGGATCGGACCACCAGCTCGATCGGCAGCTCGACCCGCCTGGGGCCGGCGCCGCCGTCGATCTGTTCCAGCAGCAGCTCCGCCGCGGCCCTCCCCTTGTCGACCATCGGCTGACGGACCGTCGTCAGCGGTGGGTCCCACGTGGACGCACGGGGAACGTCGTCGAAGCCCACCAGGCTGATGTCGCCGGGAACCGACAGCCCGAGACGCTCGCAGGCCTGCGCCGCACCGATCGCCAGCTGGTCGCTGAAGCAGAGCACGCCGGTCAGATGGGGATGCGATCCGAGCATGGCCAAGGCCGCGTTGCGTCCGGCGTCGGGGTCCATCGCGCCGGCTTCCCAGACGACGAGATCGGCACCCGCGTCGTTCGTCGCGTCCCGGTACCCGGCGAGGCGCTCGCGCACGATGCGGACCGTCGCCTCGGCGAGGCGGGTGTCGTCGACCCGTCCGGAGCGCCCGTCGGTGCGGACGCGACCGAGCAGGACGCCGAGGCGGGCGTGACCGAGGCCGAGCAGGTGCTCGGCGGCGAGGCGTGCACCCGCCCGGTCGTCGATGCCGACGAAGGCACCGTCGCCGATGTCGGGCTCGTCGACCACCACGGTCGGCACGCCGCGTGAGCGCACCACCTCGACCGCGGGGTGGTCGACGGCGACCGAGAACACGAGGTAGCCGTCGACCGGTGCGGCCATCAGTGCGCTCTCGTGCACGTCGAAGCCCACCGGCACCGGCAGCATGGTGAGACCGGTGCGGGCCAACGCCGTGGTCTCCGCGACGCCTTGGATGAAGTGGGTGGTGTCCGGGTCGGTGAACACGAACCGGAGGTCCTCGGTGAAGACCAGCCCGATCGTGCCGGTCCGACCCGTGCGCAGGCTGCGCGCCGCGAGATCGGGCCCGCGGTAGCCCAGCTCGTCGGCGGCCGCCATGATGCGGGCGCGGAGGTCCTCGCCCAGCTGATCGGGGCGGTTGTAGGCGTTGGAGACCGTCGTGCGAGAGACACCGACGCGGTCGGCGATCGTCTGGAGGGTCACCCGTGGCACCCCGCCATCTTGACCGATGACGGGCGCGGGACCCGGTTCGCGTTCGATGGCGGTATCAGGCGGCGAGGACGCGCTTGCCCAGCTCGCCGGCGAACGCGGCGGCCGCCAGGGAGCGGCGCTCGCGACCCGCGGCGTCGTCCCACGGGACGCGCACCTGGATCTCGACGAGCTTCGGATGCCCGACCACCGACACGGAGCTGCCGTCGAGTTCCCGGAGGCCCGCCTCGAGCCGGAGCGACCGGTCGTCGGCATGGGACACGGTGGTGTGTCGCTCGGCGCCGATCCGGGCCGCGGCGGCGTCGAGTGCCTGATCGACGGCGGCCGGAAGGGATGCCTGGACCGTCTCGGGGTCGGCGGTGGTGTACTGCGTCATCAACAGGTGCATCGTCTCGTGCCTCGTTCGGGTGGGATCGTGTTCGACTGGGATTGCGTTCGAGTGGGATTGCTCGACTGATCTCTTGATCGATTCAATTCTTGATCGATTCAGTTCTTGATCGATACAGTACGCCCGGCGCCGGCCGAACACAACATGACGTGGGTCACGTGGGCCGTCGGCG
>JBCCFK010000101.1:0-14007 GCA_039029775.1 Actinomycetota bacterium
AAGCAGGCCAATCATTTTTCTGGCAGTTCCTTGTTGTTGGCGCCCAAGCGACTTGTCATTCCCCTCTCGAAAAAGGCCTTACGGAGTGGATACATTCGTGTCCAAGATACAGACGCCAAGGAATACAAGATGCACGCCTTTCTCGCCGAGTTAACCGATCTGGGCTTGGCAGAGGCCAAAGCGTACGTAGGTGTATGGTTGTGATTGCAATGTGGACATCTGCCAACTTGGCTATCTCTCACCATACTATTTGCTTTGTTGTTTACACCTTTAGATACTTGGAACTGGCCGACTGGAACCTCAAGGACGGCACCGGCGCCGACGTCGCAGCGATCGCGGCCGAAACCCATCCCGACTGTCCCGTGCTGGTCATCAGCGGGATCCCCGACGATCGCATCATCGGCGCCGCGATCGGCGCGTCCTGCTCGGGCTTCGTGAGCAAGGGCTCGAGCGTCGCGGAGCTGGCCGGGGTGATCCGGGCCGTCGCCGCCGGCGCGGCGGTCTTCCCCGCCGAGTGGCTGGGGGGCCTCGGCCGGACCGAGAGCGAGCACGAACCCCTCACCGAGCGGGAGCTCGAAGTCCTGGGCTGCCTCGCCGATGCGCTGACCGTCGACGAGATCGCCGAGGAGCTCTACCTCTCCATCCACACCGTGCGGAACCACGTCCGTTCCATCCGCACGAAGCTGCACGCGCGGTCCCAGCTCGAAGCCGTCGTGGTGGCGGCCCGCTCGGGCCTCCTCAGCGTCGGCTGACCGCGCGGACGACGATCGTCCCGCATCAACGCCCGCACATGACACGGACCATGGAGGGCGGCGGTCCCTCCATGGTCCGTCATGTGGGCGCGAAGGGCTCGCGCCAACAGGTTCCCCACCAGAACCTCGTGTCAGTGTGAACGTCGGGTGGTTCGGCCGACAGACCAGGTTGGACCATCTCGCATGACACAGATGTGCCATCGGGGCGGCGACTCACCACTCCCTCCGCGAGGGGTGCCGGAAGGCTCCCGGGTCCCGATAGGCCACAAGGCGTCACGACTGATATAGGTTGGCCGCCAGGGCGATGGAGAGAGCGGTGATGAGAGCAGGGCGTGTGCTCGTCGGGGGTCTGGTGCTGGCGCTGTGCGCCGTCCTCGTGACGCCCGTGACCGCGATCGCGCAGACCGGCCCGCCCCCGCCGACCACCGCCGTCCTGGAGGCCACGCGGCTCCTGTGGCAGTTGGTGCCGCCCAGCCCCGACTCCGCCGGTGTGACCTACCTCTCCCACAACGGCCGGCTCCTCATGAGCGACTCCGAGGTCAACGAGGAGGATCTCTACGTCGGCGCGAATCTGTGGGAACTGTCGCTGACCGGTGCCGTCGCGGCGACCGGCACGACCCTGCCGTGGTCCGACGAACCCACAGGGGTCTCCTACAACCCGACGAACCGACATCTCTACGTCAGCACAGACGGGTCCGGCGGCATCATCTACGACGTCGATCCCGGCGTCGACGGGATCTACGGCACCGGCGACGACACGGTTCTCGACATCGAGGACGCAGACCTCGACATCGGCGACGCCGAGGGCCTCGCCTTCGATCGCTTCACCGGCCACATGTTCGTGTCCGACGGCGTGGGCGACGATGTCGTCGAGGTCGACCCCGGACCCGACGGTCTGTTCAACGGGGTCGGCGACACCATCGTCAACCGCTTCGACGTGGGCGTCTTCGGCGCCGGCGACCCGGAGGGCATCGTCCACAACCACCTCGACGACACGCTGCTGATCGTCGATCATCCCAGCCTGACCGTCTACGAGGTCACGAAGGGCGGGTTGCTGGTCCGCAGTATCGACATCAGCGCGGCGCCGTTCGTGAGCGCCGCGGGCATCGCGCTGGCGCCCGCGAGCAACGGATCGGGCGGCTGGAACATGTACATCGTCGACCGCGGGATCGACAACGGCGCAGACAGCGACGAGAACGACGGCGTGATGTACGAGATGAGCCTCGACTTCACCGGGGTCGGTGGCCGACCCACCCCGGGGGCGGACTTCGCCGTGACGGCGGAGGATTCGGCGGTGACCATCAACGTCGCGGGCAACGACTCGGATCCCGACGGCAACCTCAACCCCTCGTCGGCCTCGGCCTCCACCACGCCCTCGTCCGGGACGACGACCGACAACGGCAACGGCACGATCACCTACACGCCGACCGCGAACTTCTTCGGTGCGGACAGTTTCGACTACCGGATCTGCGACACCACCGGCAACTGCGCGACCGCCACGGTGAACGTGACCGTCAACGGCGTGCCCGATCCCCCGATCGCGCTGAACGACAGCGGGGCGACGACCGAGGACGACTCGGTGACCATCAACGTGGCGCTGAACGACTCGGACATCGACGGCGACCTCAACCCGTCCTCCGCCTCCACCTGGACCTCGCCCGCCTCGGGTGAGACCAGCGACAACGGCAACGGGACGATCACCTACACGCCCGATCCGGACTTCTTCGGTGTCGACGGCTTCGACTACCGGATCTGCGACTTCACCGGGACCTGCTCGGTCGCGACCGTCACCGTGACCGTGTCATCGGTCCCGGACACACCCACAGCCCGCGACGACGACCGGTCGATCGGCGAGGACCAGGCCGTGACGATCGACGTCGCGGCGAACGACTCCGACCCCGACGGGTACATGAATCCGGCCTCCGCATCGCCGACGACCACACCCGCCTCCGGGAACACGACCACCAACGCCGACGGCACGATCACCTACACGCCGAGCGCGAACTTCTTCGGTGCGGACAGTTTCGACTACCGGATCTGCGACACGACCAACCGGTGTGCGACCGCCACGGTCGACATCACCGTGAACCCGATCCCGGATCCGCCAACCGCTCGAGACGACGGCGCCGCCACCGACGAGGACCAGCCCGTGACCATCAGCGTCGCGGCGAACGACTCCGACCCCGACGGTGACATGAATCAGTCGTCCGCCGCAGCGTCGACCACACCCGGCTTCGGGACGACGCAGACCAACTTCGACGGCACGATCACCTACACCCCCAACGCGGGCTTCTTCGGCGTGGACAGCTTCGACTACCGCATCTGTGACGACTCCGGTCGGTGTGCTGTCGCCACCGTGACGGTGAGCGTCGGTGCGGTCGGTCCTCCGCCGGACTGCTTCGGGCTGACCCCCACCATCGTCGCGGTGCCCGGCGTCGTCACCTACGGGACCGATGGCGCCGACGTGATCGTCGGGACGGCCGGCCCCGACGAGATCCACGGGCTCGGCGGCGACGACGTCATCTGCGGCCTGGCCGGCGCCGACATCATCCGCGGCAACGGCGGTCGAGACATGATCAACGCCGGAGGCGGCGCGGACATGGTCTGGGGCGGCAAGAGCGGAGATCTCATCAAGGGGTCGACCGGGCCCGATCTGATCTGGGGCAACAGCGGCCACGACACGATCTTCGGCAACAAGGGCCACGACACGATCCTGGGCGGCAAGGGCCGGGACATCCTGCGAGGGAACACTGGTGCCGACATCCTGCGAGGCAACACCGGCTTCGACGAGTGCAAGGGCGGATTCGGCCCCGACACCTACATCTCCTGCAACCGAATCATCTGACGGTCGTCCTCGCGCGTCGCCAGTACCCGCGTCGGCCGGAGGTCGCTCCCGACCGCCTCGATGCATGCCCGGCGGGCTCCACCTACGGTGGCCCGCAGGACAGGGGCCAGGGGGTTCACACATGGCAGGGTCACACCGTTGGGTCGACGGCTTCCTCGAGCGGGCCTCGGGTCCCCTCGAGATCGACAGGCTCGTCGAGGAGGCTCCCGGCGTCGACGCCCACACGATCATGGACGTGCTGGGCGACCAGCGTCTCGGTTCGCATGTCATCGAGGCGATGTCGGACCTCATGCATCCGACCGACTCGATGTACTTCGATGCGATCTTCGGTGCATTCCACGGGCAGGTCGCCATCCGCAACTGGCTCGTTCCCACGATGAGCGACATCGCGTTCATCGAGTTCGTGCCGACCGCTGCTCCGGAGGCGTTCCGACGCGACGGGGGCACCAGCTCGGTCGACGAGTGGCAGATGTGGGCGAATCTCGGCGACGAACGCATGCCGCTGCCGCGCGGCGTCTCGACGAGGCACTATGCGGACGGCTGGGTGCGCTGGAACGCCGACGTCTATGACACCAGCCCGATGAGGCGCCCGCCCACCGACCCGGCTGCCGAGGTCGACGCGCTGCCGGCGCCGCCGCGGACCCCGTGGCCCACCGAGCCCATGGAGGCCCCGGCCAGGAGCGCGGCATTGGAGGCGTGGCTCGACGCGCCACCCGAGGAGCGCGGCGCGCTCGACCACGGCGACATCCACACCATCATGGTCACGCCCGGGCTCGGCCTCGATCCCGATGTGGTCGGCCCGCTCTGGCACCCGACCGAGAGTCGTCTCCACGAACCGACCGCCGAGTACGCAGGACGCGACGAGATCAGTGCCCACCTGTCCGTCCGCCGGGCGCGTCGCACGTCCCTCACCCTGGAGCGTGTCGGCGAGCCGCTGTTCAACGGGTCCTGCACCGCGTTCGAGTGGGTCGCCACGGCGCCGGGTGGCCCGTCTGTTCGGGGGACGAGCGTCTGCCGGTACACCGACGGCCTCATCACCTACGCCGCCGACTACTACGACACGGCCGAGGCGAGCTGAGTCCGACCCCACGTCGCGCGCGGGGCTGCTGCCCCGACGTCACAGCTAGGTTCGCGGTGTGCACGACATCGAGTTCGAAGATGTCACGAAGGAGTTCGACAACGGCGTGGTCGCGCTCGACCACCTGACGCTGACGGTCCGCGCCAGGGAGATGTTCGGCCTGGTCGGACCTTCCGGGTGCGGCAAGACCACCGCAGTGCGGGTCCTCGCCGGACTCGAGGATGCCACCGCCGGCCGGGTCCGGATCGGCGGGACCGATGTCGGCGGGGTGGAGACCCGCTCGCGCGACCTCGGGCTGGTCACACAGGGGAGTCAACTGCTCAGCCACAGGACCGCGAGACGCAACATCAGCTTTCCGCTCGACCTGCGGCGCCGCGACCCACAGGAAGAGATCGACGAGCGGGTCGTCATGGAGGCGGCGGGCCTCGGCATCGAACATCTCCTCGACCGATCCCCGAGGACGTTGTCGGAGGGCGAACGTCGTCGGGTCCAGCTGGCCCGAGCCGTCATCCGCGCTCCCGCGACGCTCCTGATGGACGAGCCACTGGCGGCGCTCGATGATCAGATCCGAGTGCGGATGCGGACCGACGTGATCCGTCTCCAGCGGCTGCGCGGCATCACGTCGATCCTGGTGACGTCTCGCCAGGAGGACGCGATGGCGATGTGCGATCGAATCGCCGTCCTCTTCGACGGTGTCCTGCACCAGGTGGGAACGCCGTCCGAGGTGTACCACCGCCCCGCGACCTCCCGCGTGGCGAGCTTCTTCGGGGAGCCGGCGATGAACATCGTCGAGGCGGTCGTCGAGAGGGACGCCGTCGGTCCCCGTGTCCGCGTGCTCGGGAGCGACCTGCGGCTGTGGGGATCGGACTTTCCGGAGTACGAAGGTCGGCCCGTCCTGGTGGGGGTCCGCGCCGAGGATCTCGAGATCGGGAAACCGTCGGACCGGTCTGTCGAGGCGGCCGTGGTCAGCACCGAGCCCATGGGACACCAGACGGTCGCGGTGGTCCGCGACCCGCAGGGCCACAGGATCAACTGCGTCCTGGCCGGCCCGCCGCCGCCCGCTGGCACCGTGCTCGACGTCGGGGTCCGAGCCGACCGCATGCACGTCTTCGACCCCCACACCGAGATGGCGATCTCCCACCCGTCGTCGGTCTGAGCGGCGCCGTTCGCAGCCGACGGATCACGACCGGCCGCAGGTCGCGCCGGATTATGGTCCACGCATGCCTGCGGCCGACCTCGTGCACACATTGGAGGGTTCGGTCGATCGCGACGCCGTGGTCGCACTGACATCGCTCCTGGTCGAGACACCGAGCGTCAACGACCCGCGGCGCGGGACCCCCAGCGAGGCCGCCGCGGCCGAGGTGCTCGCCGACGCGTTGGCTGCGGTCGGCATGACCGTCGAGGTCGCAGAGGAGGCGCCCGGTCGTCCGAACGTGATCGCCCGTTGGTCGAGCGGTCGTCCGGGGCCGACGATGCTGATGTCGGGCCACCTCGACACCGTCGGCATCGACCGCTACGAGGACCCCTTCGTCGCGAGGCAGCAGCGCGGTCGGATCTACGGCCGCGGCAGCTGCGACATGAAGGGTGGCCTCGCCGCGATCGTCGAGGCCTGCAGGCTGGTGATCCAGCACGAAGAGGCGGTGGTGGGCGACCTGCTCGTGATCGGGACGGTGGACGAGGAAGAGCAGATGATCGGCTCGAGCGCCTTCGTCGACGGTGGCCCGGTCGCCGACTTCGCGCTGGTCGCCGAACCGACCAACCTCGTCGTCTGTCCCGCCCACAAGGGTCAGCTCGGTCTCACGATCACGACCACGGGCCGATCGGTCCATTCGAGCGTGCCGCGAGAGGGTGTGAACGCCATCGCCCACATGGGACGGGTGCTGGAGGCACTCGCCGGATACGAGCGGGACCTCGGTTCCCGGGAACCACACCCGATCTGTGGCACCCCGACGATGTCGCCCGGCGTCATCGCTGGTGGCGACTACGTGTCGCAGGTGCCGGACCACTGCGAGCTGCAGATCGATCGGCGGTTCCTCGCCCACGAGTCCCTCGACACGCTCTACGCCGAGATCCGCGCGGTCCTGGACCCGATCGGCGGGGCGGACCCCACGTTCCGGTACGAGCTCAGCGCCCCGACGATCCTCTGCCAGGCGTTGGACACCCCCGTCGAGAGTCCACTGGTGGCCGCGGCCGTGGACGCCGTGACCGCGATCCGAGGGTCGGCGACGGTCGCCGGGCTCGCGGCGGCCACCGACGCACCGCACTTCGGCTGTCCGGCGATCATCTGCGGCCCCGGAGCGTTGGCACAGGCCCACACGCTGGACGAGTGGGTCGAGATCGACGAGCTCGTCGAGGCTGCCGCCGTGTTCGCCGCCACCGCGATGGTGTTGCTCTCGCCCTGACGCGCGCCTGACGCGGCCATGTGCCGCGTTTCACAAGCTTGGCGCCGACTGGACTGCATCCAGCCCGCGGATCCGCACGAACCTGGGGGAGAGCGGCTTGATCTCGGGCCGACGCCCGCCCCCGGAGGCCCCCACCATGTCCATCGACGTCCGCCCCCAGGACGCCCCTGACGCCGAACCGCGGCCTGAGTGGGACGCCCCGTCACCGCGCCGCCGCGGCCGCGCTCGCAGCCGCGGCTCGCTGATCACCGGCATCGCCACCGCCGCCGCACGTCGCTGGCAGGTCACGGTCGCGTTGCTCGTCGTCGCAACGCTCAGCGGGCTCTACGCCTTCGGCGTGGGTCTCGATCGAGAGGGCTTTCCGCCCGTCAACACCCCGATCTCGGTCGTGACCGGCACCTACTTCGTCGACGACGCCGAGCGGGTCGACGCCGAAGTCGTGACCCCGCTGGTCGAGGGCTTCCTCGCCGTCGAAGGCGTCGAGGAGGTGGCCAGCGAGGCCCAGCCGAGCTTCTTCAGCGTCATCGTCGAGTTCGAGGACTCGATCTCCTCCGAGGTCGGCACCCAGCGACTCGCCGACCTGGGTCTCTCGGTGGTCGACGGGGCCGAGGTCGACTACCGCTCGGTGAATGCGGCGAAGTTCGTCGGCGAGTACGACCTGCTGGTGTCGGTGGTCGCTCCCGACGGTGCCGACCCGGCCGCACTGCAGGCCGAGGCTGCACTCCTGAGCTCCGAGCTCCTGGCACTCGACGCGGTCGAGCGCGCGGATGTCCGCGACCTCCTGACCACCTCGATCGACCCCGAGACGGGCGTCGAAGAGACTCGGGAGACCCGCTTCACTCGGGTCGCACTCGGCCCCGACGGCTACACCGACGCCATCGCGGTCGGCCTGGTTCGCGCCGACGCCAGCGATCTGGACGTCCTGGGATTCAGCGACCTCATCGACGAGTCGCTGCTCGGCATCCAGCCCCTCCTGTCAGACGGGTTCCAGGCCGAGATCACCGCCGACTTCGCGACCGGCGTGCGGTCCCAGCTCTCGACGCTCTCCGGCAGCCTCCTCACCGGCCTGGTCGCCGTGGCCCTCGTCAGCCTCCTGCTGATCGGATGGCGCGTCGCCATGCTCACGGCCGGCTTCATGGCCCTGGTGCTGCTCGGTGCCCTGACCGGTCTGTGGGGTGTGGGCTACACGCTCAACACCATCACGCTCTTCGGCCTCATCCTCACCCTGGGGTTGCTCGTCGACGACGCCATCGTGATCTCGGAGTCGATCGACGCCAGCAAGGACAAGCCGGACCCGACCGAACGCAATCGGTCGGTCGGCGTCGTCCGCACCGCCATCGATCGGGTCGGCTCGGCCTCGTTCGCCGGCACCCTGACCACGGTGGTCGTGTTCTCGCCGATGCTGTTCGTCGGCGGCATCCTCGGCGAGTTCATCCGGCCGATCCCGACGACGGTGATCATCACCCTGTTGCTCTCGTTCGTGTTCTCGATCGTCTTCATCCCGCTGCTCGCGCGCCTCTTCCTCCTGCGCGGTGGCCCGTCGCGCAACCCCGTGGTCCGAGCCGAGAAGCGCGCCGCTCACGCGATGGGACGTCTGGCGGCCTATCCCAGCGGCAATGGCTGGCGCGGCCGTCTCGCCGGGCTCGGTCTGGCCGGGATCGGTCTGGCGTCGGTGATGGTCGGTCTGAACCTGGCGGGCGGTCTCGGATTCAGCATCTTCCCCTCCGGCAAGGACGCCGTGGGCCTCACCGTCGTCGCCGAGTTCGAGCCCGGGACGACGATCGAGCAGGCGCAGGAGCGGTCGGATCGAATCGACGAGGTCGTGGTCGACGTCCTGGGCGCCGAGCTCGACCGGTCGCAGTACGTGCGGGGCAACGAGCGCCTCATCGAGACCTTCATCGACCTGACCCCCATCGGAAGCCGCTCGATCACCGCGCCGACGTTCGTCGAGCAGATCGAGGCCGGCGTCGCCGACATCGAAGGTGCGCGGGTGACGGTCAACCAGCTCGAGAACGGGCCCCCGGTGCTCGACTTCCCGTTCGCCGTGCAGATCAGCGTCGACGAGTCGACGGTCGCAGCCGGCCAGCAGCTGGCCGTCGAGATCCGAGACGACCTGCTCGGTCGCGAGCTCGCGTCGGGCAGCGAGACCGTGACGATCATCGACGCCCTCGTCTCCACCGACGGTGAGGTGGCCCGGATCGATGGCGATCGGATCATCGAAGTCCGCGCCAAGTACGACGTCGACAACGGCATCTCCGGCGTTCTCAACACCACCGAGGACGAGATCAATGCGGCGTTCGCAGCATCGCTGGCCGATCGCGGGCTCCCCGCTGATGCGCTCGCGTACGACTTCGGGCTGGAGTCGGACAATCAGGACGACTTCGCGGCGTTGGGCGTGGCCGGCATGGTGGCCCTCGGTCTGATGCTGCTGCTGCTGACGATCCAGTTCCGATCGCTGGCGCAGTCCGCGCTGATCTTCCTCGCGATCCCGTTCAGCTTCCTGGGCGTCTTCTCGGCGCTCACGGTCACGGACAATCCGCTGAGCTTCCTGGCGGTGGTGGGGTTCATCGCCTTGATCGGCGTCGCCGTCAACAACACGATCCTGCTGGTCGATGCCGCCAACCAGGCCCGGCGCATGGGCGCCACGGCCGGTGAGGCGATCTCGACCGCGGTCGAGAACCGTTTCCGGCCGCTGGTGGCCACGACGGTGACGACCGTGGTCGGCCTGCTCCCGCTGTCGTTGGCGGATCCGTTCTGGGAGTCCCTGGGATTCACCCTGATGGGCGGCTTGCTCAGCTCGACCCTGATGGTGCTGATCGCCTTCCCGGCGTGCTACCTCGCACTCGAGGCGGTGCGGACACCCGTCCGCAACGCCGTCCGACGTCGGCGGGGGCGTCCGCTGATCAGCTGAGCGGTGCGGTCAGTCGAGACCGTTGAGCACGTCGACGGCCTCGAGGGTGTCGCCCTGCTCCCAGAAGTCGATCGAGACGAGGTTGGGGAGCAGGCCGCGCTCCTCCCGGCACTGCTGCAGCCGCGGCAACAGGACGTCGAGATCGTTGACGACACCATTGCGACCGAGCGCCGGCGTGATGAAGTGGTTCACCTGGAAGAGGGGGCTGTCGTCGAGCCCACGGTTGGCGTCGCAGGTGAAGTCGTCCGCGCTACGGAAGCTGAAGGGCGTCTCCTGCGTGAAGGTGAAGCCGTCGTGCAGCCAGGGGATGTCGCCCCCGTCCTCTTCGACCATGACGAAGACGCGCCGCCCGGCGGTGATCATCTCGTCGAGGGTGGGCAGGGTGGTGCCGACCTCGACGGTCACGGCCAGGTCCGCGAGTCCGGCTTCCTCGAACACGGCCGCGGTGTCTTCGGGCGCGGTGGCGTCCTGCACGAAGATCACCAGGACCTCGCGAGGATTCTCGACGAGCCACGAGTGGATCGCGCGCAACTCCTCGACGGCGTCGAGTGCGCCGATCTCGCAGAAGCCGTGACAGAGGTAGACGGCTTCCTCCGCCACCTCACCCGTGATCCGTGATCGGACCCGTTCCGCCGCCTCCACGGCTTCGGGGTCCATCTCGTCGTCGCTCGGATCGCGGGTGAGCACGAGGCCGCCGTCGCCGCCCTGGCCGTACCAGGTGTCGATCAGGAGGCCGCGGTAGCCCGCGTCGAGCTGGGCGCGGATGCCGCGCGTGTGGTTCGCGAGGAGGAAGTTGCTCTCCGCTGCCGACATCGAGTTGTGCGTGGCCGCCATGGCTACCTGGTCCAGCCTCCTGGGACACAGCTCGACGTGGCCGTTGCAGCCCAGGTCCTCGTCCATGGCCTCGGCGGGCTCGTTTCCGGTGAGGACGGCGGTCGCGACCGCGGCCAGCGCGAACAGCCCGATCGCGATCCCGGCCGTCAGGAGCGCGATTCCACGCTTGCTCGGAGCGGCCTCGGCCTGGATCGGTTGCATCGCCCCCAGGCGCTCCTCGATGCCCGTCACCCGCAGGAGTTCCCTCGCCGACGCGATCCCCAGCAGGATGCCGCCGAGCACACCGACGAGGGTCACGAGGCTGATGGGGTCGAGGATCAACCAGATCGCGAGGACCAGGCCGATCGCGGCGCGGACCGCCTGAGCCACCGCGGTCTCGGGTCGCGTCATCACCAGGTCTCGAATCCGCTCGAGTGGCGTGACCAGTTCGCCCACGCGGAGCAACGACCACGAGATCGCACAGACCAGCCCGCCGAAGACGATCAACGTCCATGCCCACGGCGTGAGGTCGGCGGTGAAGATCTCCCAGCCCGCGTCGATGGCATCGGCGGCGGCGAGATTTTCGGTGGCGGACCGCAGGACCGAGTCCCCGACCGTGAGGACCACGAGGCTCAGACCTCCCGCCATGGCGATGGCCAGACCCGCGTGCCCCAGCCCGCGCCACCTGTTGAGGTCGATCCAGACCGTGGCGACGAGAGCGATGACCGCACCGATCGTCGTCAACGACGCCAACCAGGCGATGTCGTCGCCGATCTGGGCGAGCCTCATGACCTGGTCGCCGGTCCCCATGTCGACCGTCAGTCGGTCCAGCTCCTCGGGGATCAACGCAGCGAGATCGGGATCGACGAGCTCCAGCTGGGCTCGCACCGTGACGGCCAGGTCCGAGACGAACAGGAGCATGGAGTCCTCGTCGTCGTCGAACACGGTGCGGTGCAGGTCGCGCGCGCTCACCTCGACGAGGCTCTGGGCGAAGTCCGCCTCGAGCAGGGTGGCCGTCAGGTCCCGAATCGCCGTGCCACCGGCTGCGGCATCGGGCGCGGCATCGAGGATCGCGTCGGCGACCTCGTCGGCCAGGTAGTTGCGGATCTCGGGTTCATCGAGCGCTTCGCGCACGAGGCCGGCAAACGCATCGGCGTCGAAGACGCGGTCGTTGACGTACCCCAGCACCGTCGACGCCAACGTGAGGACGGTCGCGAGCACCGCGAGCGCGATCGACCGCTTCCGTCCCCTCCCGAGCACCATCGCCGGACGTTAACCCGGGGCCCAGGTCAGGTCACGAAGGGTCGACGAGCTCTCGTGAAGCTCGTTCGATCTTCCCGAGCATCTCGACCAGCACCTCGATCTCGGCCGGCGTCAGGGCGGTGTGAACCGTCTGTTCGAGCACGGCGTGGAGGAGCGGGGCGAAGGCGTCGACGGTTGCCCGTCCCTCGGCGGTCAGCGTCACGGTCTTCGCCCGGCGGTCGCTCGGATCGGGGGCGCGCTCGATCAGCCCGGCATCGCCGGCGCGGTCGAGCATCCGGGAGACGTGGCTCGGGCTGAGGTGGAGTTGCTCGCACAGCTCGACCGCGCGCAGCCGGTGGCCATCGGCCATCTCGAGCCGTACGAGGAGATCCAAGGTGGTCGCGTCGTGCTCGGTCGCGGACACCGCCAGGCGCTCGATGGCGGCACCCAGGGCCAGGTCGGCCGAGAGGAGTGCTCCCGACGCTCCCAGGAGTTCGGCGTCGATTCGGGGTACCGACTCGCGGTCTGCCATCGGATCAGAATAGTTGTGTTGACAATCTTTGTCAGTGCAATCGATAATAGTTGTGTGAGCAACTATTCCAGGACACCCGAGGTGCCGTCGGAGGGAGCAGTCATGACCGATCGAACCGTGGCCCAGTACGTGGCCATCGAGCCCCAGCCGGGCTCTGGCATCATCCACCCGTTCCCGACCCCCGACATCCCGCATCTGGACCCGTTCGTGTTCCTCGACACCGGCGCCCCCAGTCAGCTCGGCACCGGGTCGATCCACGTCGCACCACACCCCCACCGGGGCGTGCAGCCCGTGTCGCTCGTCTTCCGGGCCGAGATCGAACACCGCGACTCGCTCGGGAACCACGTGACCGTGTCGTCGGGTGGGATGCAGTGGCTGGTGGCCGGCTCGGGAGCGCTGCACGAAGAGGTCCTGCGCGGCGACGCGGAAGGCGTGTTTCACATGGCGCAGCTCTGGGTCAACGTGCACTCCGAGGACAAGATGTCGCCGCCCAGACATCACGCTGTCGCCGCCGATGACGTCCCCGTGCTCGACCTGGCGGACGGCGCCAGCGTGCGACTCTTCGCCGGGGAACTCGCAGGCGCGGCCGGTCCGGCACCGCTCGGAACCCCGGTCCTCATCGCACACGTGGCCCTGGATGCCGGCGCGGAAGTCCGGATACCGGCGCCGCGTGGATGGACCACGGCGGTCTGTGTGGTCGCGGGCGAGGTGGGCACAGGGGAGCGGGACGGTCTCGTCCCGGGAGCGACGGCCGTCCTCGCCGATGACGGCGACGCCGTCGCGATTCGATCCACCGACGGTGGGGAGGCCCTGTTCCTCGCGGGTCAGCCGATCGGCGAACCCATCGTCATGGGCGGGGGGTTCGTCGTCACGGACGATCGGGCGTTGGCCGAGGCGTTCGCCGACCTCGAGGCCGGTCTGTTCGGCGAGCTGGAGGCGTCGCGGTGACCGGTGACCTCCTCAGCGGCCGGGTGGGTTGCCCGCGAGGTAGTCGTTGAGCACCTCGTGGAACCGGCGAACGCGGGTCTCCTGCGCCGCGAGGTACGGCTCCTGGTAGCCCCTCGAGCGCCACCCCGCACGTTGGCCGGCGGTCAGCTGCCAGTCCTGGAACACGACCTGGTCAGCGAGATCCGCCACGCCGAGCCCGTCGTCGTACTGCCGCTCGTCGTAGGCGGCCTCCTCGAGCTTGACCGGCACCTTGGCGGTGCGCTTCACGTACTCCTCCTGGCCCTCGACCGGATACGCCATCGTCCAGAGGTCGAAGAAACACTTCTCGGGATCCCTGGGGTGAGGCTCCCAGCGATAGACATCGAAGCCGTCCGCCGACGGCGAGATGGCGATGTTCGGGAAGATCGTCTGGAACGGGCTCTCGGTCAGTTCCTCGTCGGTGAGGTGCTCGTAGTGGAGGTAGCCGCGCTCGCGCCAGCCCGAC
>JBCCFK010000102.1:0-13856 GCA_039029775.1 Actinomycetota bacterium
CCGCGAGCGGATCTGACCGGGACCGCCCACACGCTGCAGCCGAGTGCTGCTTTCAGACGGCTCGACGCTTGCGCACGCTGCCCTCCGGGCCGCGTTCTCGCACGATGCACGACTGAAAGCAGCACTCGGCTGCAGCGTGTGGGCGGTCCCGGTCAGATCCGCTCGCGGAACAGCGTGGGGTTGCGCTTTCCGGCCGGTTGCTTGCCGCGCTCGTCGCGGATGTCGTAGTGCAACGCGAGTTCGGCGGTGGTGAACACCTGCCCGTTGCGTTCGTCTCGACCATCGGCATCGTCGGCCAGCGCGGCGATGACGCGTCCGGTGTAGAGCGGTGTCTCCGCGTGCTCCTCGTCGAGGTCGATGTCGCCCTTCTCGATGCTCTCGACGATGAATTCGGTGAGGACCTGACTCGGCCACAGCCCGATGACGCGCAGGCCGTCCTCCTTGCCCTCGACCGCGAAGTCACGCGTCAGGCGGTCGGTGCCCGACTTGGCGATGCCGTAGGACGCCGAGAGCGCGTATCGCTCGGATCCGCTGGAGGAGATGTTCACCATCATCCGCAGGGTGTCCTCGCGCTCCATCATCAGCCGGGCGGCGTGGACACTGGCGACGTAGGCGGCCCGCAGGCCGATGCCCACCTGGTCGTCCCACACCTGGATCGGGTGCTCCCAGAACTTGCCGCCCCAGACCGGAGGATCGGGGATCTTGAACGCATTGTTGACATGGATGTCGAGGCCGCCGTGGTCCGCCCGAATGCGGCCGTAGAGCGCCGCGATGTCGGCGTCGCTGAAGAAGTCGGTCACCACCGGCACGCCGAGGCCGCCGGCTTCGTCGACCATGCGGGCCGTGGTGTCGATCGTCAGGGGACCGTCGCCGGTGCTGCGGCCGGTGACGTAGACCGTGGCGCCGGCCTCGCCGAGGCCGACGGCGATGCCCCGACCGATGCCGCGGCTCGAGCCGGTGACCACGGCGACCTTGCCTGCGAGGGGTGTGTCGCTCATGGGATCACCCCACCGAACGCAGGTCGACGACGAAGACGAGCGTCTCGTTCGGGGCGATGACGCCGCCGGCACCTGCGGCTCCGTATCCCATGTCCGGTGGGATCGTCAGCCGGCGGCGACCGCCGACCTTCATGCCGACGACGCCCTGGTCCCACCCCTGGATGACCTGGCCGGCGCCGAGGTTGAACGAGAACGTGTCGTTGCGGTTCCAGGAGGCATCGAACTCGGTGCCCGTGGACCAAGACACGCCGGCGTAGTCGACGGTCACGACCATGCCGGGGCCGGCTTCGGGGCCGTCGCCGTCCACGAGGTCCTCGACGACGAGGTCCGACGGCGGGTCGGCGTCGGGGATGGTGATTTCGGGCTTCTGGTCGGTGCTCATGGCGGCGACACTACCGGTCGAACGGCCCAGGTCGGACAGACCCTTGGCGCCGCGCCTGCTCAACATCGTCAGCGCCGTCCCCGATGGCCGATCCGACAACGCCGGGCGGACGAGAGGACCGAGGCATGAAGGGTCTGTTGCGAGCGGGGGCTGCGGCAGTGGGTATCGGGGTGGCCGCAGTGGCCGGAACCGGTGCATTCGACGACAACACGACGCGAGACGAGAGCGGTGCCATCGTGGAGGCGGGCGGGCTCGGCGCGTTCGCGATGCAGGTCGGCGACTGCTTCGACGACCCCGAGGGTGCCGAAGAGTTCGTCGCCTCGGTGGCGGCGTTGCCGTGCAACGAGCTGCACGACAACGAGGTCTACGCGATCTACGACACGTCGCTGACGACGTGGCCGGGACAGCAGGCGATGTACGACGACGCCTGGTTCGGCTGTCACGGCCGATTCGCCGCCTATGTAGGCGTGGAGTGGGAGTACTCCGCGCTCGACCTGGCGGTCATGACGCCGTCGGACGGCAGCTGGCAGGAGGGCGACCGCGAGATCGTCTGCTTCCTGTACGACGCCGAGCTCCGCAAGCTCGGCAGCTCCATGCGAGGCTCGTCCCGCTGAGCCCGGCGTCCGGTCGCACCGGACGGTCCGGAACCGAGACGCGCAAACGGCCGACCCCATGGGTCGGCCGTTTCGTTTCGCGCCCCGGGTCGAGCCCGCGGTCAGGCGGCGACGCGCTCCAACGCCGCGTTCAGGATTCGGCGGCCGACCGTCGGGCACACCTCGAGGATCGAGGTGAACTCACGGCGGCTCATCGCGGCGACCAGGACGTCGCTGGCGGCGGTGACCGTGGCGTTGCGCGGTTCGTTGAGGAGGAGGGCCTGCTCGCCGACCACGGTGCCGGGCCCGACCATCGCGATGGCATCGCCGTCGCGTTCGATGACCAGGTCACCCTCGAGGACCAGCATGGCCTCGTTGCCGAATGCGCCCTCGGTCATCAGCACGCCGCCGGCCGGGATGGCCAGCACGGTGCTGAGCGACTCGAAGCGAGCCCGCTCGGAGCGGCTCACGTCGGCGAACTCGGGGAGATTGGAAAGGGAAGTGCGCTTCTGTCGGATCATGGGGGGCTCCTTTGTTCGATGCCGGCGGTCGTGCCCCCCACGACTCTGTTCGCACGATCGACAACCTCGTGTTGTTCAAGTGTCTCATCGGTCGGTTCATTCCAAGAGCGGAACCGATGTGTCATGCGTCTCGTGTGCCGAACGTCACGTGGGCGGTCGGGTCACATGGGACGCCGACGGACCATCACGTATCGTTGGCCTCGATGGCCGATCCACTCCCACTCGCGTCCGAGTTCCCGCCCGTCAGTCACGAGGACTGGTTGGAGGCGGTCGACAAGGTCTTGAAGGGAAAGTCCTTCGACGCGGTGCTGCGGACCCCGACCCGGGACGGATTCGTCACCGAGCCCCTCTACACGGTCCGCGACGAGCGTCCCGTGGACGCCGTCCCGGGCCCGGGCGCCGGTCGGCGCGCCTCCGCTGTCGTCGGCTCGACGGGGGGATGGGACATCCGTCAGCGCCACGCGCTGACGACGCTGGCCGAGACCAACGAGGCGATCCTGACCGATCTCGCGCGCGGCGTGACGAGCATCGAGCTGGACCTCGACCGCATCGAGTCCGACGAGGCCATGGATTCGGTGCTCGCCGACGTCTATCTGGACCTGGCGCCGGTCAGCCTGGTCGCCGTCGGTGACGGCGTCGACGAGGCCCGCCGGTTTCTGGCCCTGACCGCCGCTCGAGGCGTGGCGTCGAGTGAGCTCGTGGCCGACCTCGGGTGCGACCCGATCGCCCGGCTGATGAGGCACGGACGCTCCGGCCGTCCGATCGGTGTGTCGCTGGCCGCCGTGACCGAGCTGGCCGCCGAGGTCGCACGCAGCCACCCGGGCGTACGGACCGTGAGAGCCGACGCGGGACCGGCCGCGGCCGGTGGCGCGACCCCGGCGACCGAGGTCGCCGTCGCGGTTGCCTCGGCGCTGGAGTACGCACGGGCGATGGTCACCGACGGGCTTCCGGTCGCCGATGCGTTCGGACAGATCCTGTTGTCGGTCGACGTCGGCACGGATCAGTTCGGAGAGATCGCGAAGCTCCGGGCGCTGAGGGTGCTCTGGCGCCGCGTGTGCGAGGCCAGTGGTGTGGCCGACCCGACCGCCGCCATTCAAGCGAGCACCTCCACCGCCGTCATGAGCACCCGCGACCCGTGGGTGAACATGTTGCGCGGGACGCTGGGATGCTTCGCCGCCGCTGTCGGCGGCGCCGACATCGTGCAGGTGCAGCCATTCGACGCCCTGGTCGGTGTGCCGGACGATCTCGGCCGACGCATCGCCCGGAACACGCAGCTCGCGCTGGCCGAGGAGACCAATCTCCACCGGGTGATCGACCCGGGCGGTGGCAGCTGGTACATCGAGTCCGCCACCGACGAGTTGGCTGCAGCAGCGTGGGCGCGCTTCCAGGAGATCGAGCGAGAGGGTGGCGTCGTCGCCTCGCTCAGGACCGGCGCCCTCCAGGACCGCATCGCCAGGGACGCGGCGTCGCTCCGTGAGTCGGTCGCCACCAGATCCCGGCCCATCACCGGCGTGTCGGAGTTCCCCCACGTCGACGAGGCACCCCTGACGCGCCGCGCACAGCCGGAACCGTCGGCGCCTGGCGGCGACCTCGAGGTCGAGGCGATCCCCATGGTCCGTCTGGCCGAGCCCTTCGAGGCCCTGCGCGACCGCGCCGACGCCACCGATCCGAGCCCCGCTGTCTTCCTGGCCAATCTCGGGCCCGTCTCGGCCCACACGGCCCGGGCGACGTGGGCGAAGAACTTCTTCGAGGCCGGCGGGATCCGAGCGGTCGACAACGACGGCTTCACCTCGGCCGACGCTGCTGCGGCGGCATTCTCCGCCTCGGGCGCACGCATCGCCGTGATCTGCTCGTCCGACGCCGTCTACGCCGACGACGCCGTCCCCACCGCCAGCGCCCTCGTCGCCGCCGGCGCCGACCGGGTCTACCTGGCCGGCCGCCCCGCCGATCTCCGCGCCGATCTCGAGCGTGCAGGAGTCGGCGACTTCATCCATGTCGGATGTGCCGCGCTGGACATTCTGGTGCGAACCCACGATCTGCTGGGCACGGAGGTGCCGTCATGATCCCCGACTTCTCCGACCTCCCACTGGACCCCGGGACATCGGCCACGACGGTCGACGAGTGGACGCAGGCGTTCGAGGACGCGACCGGCAAGTCGGTGGACGCGTTCGTGTGGGACACGCCCGAGGACATTCCGGTGAAGCCGATCTACACCGAGGCCGACCGGGACGGGTTGGACTTCCTCGACACCAGGCCCGGGCTCACGCCCTACCTGCGCGGGCCGTACGCCACGATGTACGTCAACCAGCCGTGGACCATCCGGCAGTACGCCGGCTTCTCGACCGCCGAGGAGTCCAACGCCTTCTACCGGCGGAACCTGGCCGCCGGCCAGAAGGGTCTGTCGGTCGCGTTCGATCTCGCGACGCATCGGGGCTATGACTCGGACAACCCTCGGGTCGCGGGCGACGTCGGGATGGCGGGCGTGGCCATCGACTCGATCCTGGACATGCGCCAGCTCTTCGACGGCATTCCGCTGGGCGAGATGACCGTGTCGATGACCATGAACGGCGCCGTGCTGCCGATCATGGCCCTCTACATCGTGGCTGCCGAGGAGCAGGGCGTCTCGCCCGAGCAGCTGGGTGGGACCATCCAGAACGACATCCTCAAAGAGTTCATGGTCCGCAACACCTACATCTACCCACCGAGCCCGTCGATGCGGATCATCTCGGACATCTTCGCCTACACGTCGGCGAACATGCCCAAGTTCAACTCGATCTCGATCTCGGGTTACCACATGCAGGAGGCCGGCGCGACGGCCGACCTCGAGCTCGCGTACACCCTCGCCGACGGGGTCGAGTACCTGCGAGCCGGTGTCGAGGCCGGGCTCGACGTCGATGCCTTCGCCCCGAGGCTGAGCTTCTTCTGGGCGATCGGCATGAACTTCTTCATGGAGGTCGCCAAACTTCGGGCGGCGCGTCTGCTGTGGGCCAAGCTGGTCAAGGACTTCGAGCCTAAGAACCCGAAGTCGCTGTCGCTGCGGACCCACTCGCAGACGTCGGGCTGGAGCCTCACGGCGCAGGACGTCTACAACAACGTGATCCGGACGTGCGTGGAGGCGATGGCGGCCACGCAGGGTCACACTCAGTCGCTGCACACCAACTCCTTCGACGAGGCCCTGGCGCTCCCCACGGACTTCTCGGCTCGCATCGCCCGCAACACCCAGCTGGTGCTCCAGCAGGAGTCCGGCACCTGCGACGTCGTCGATCCCTGGGGTGGAAGCTGGTACGTCGAGCGACTCACCCACGATCTGGCCGAGCGGGCCTGGACCCACATCGCCGAGGTCGAGGCGACCGGTGGGATGGCGGCAGCCATCGAGGCCGGTATCCCCAAGATGCGCATCGAGGAGGCCGCCGCCCGGACCCAGGCTCGGATCGACAGTGGACGCCAGCCGGTAATCGGGGTCAACAAGTACCGGCTGGACCACACCGAGGACATCGAGGTCCTCAAGGTGGAGAACGCCGAGGTGCGAGCCCAGCAGGTGGCCAAGCTGGAACAGCTCCGCGCGGAGCGGGACGAGACCGCGTGTCAGGCTGCGCTCGGGGCCCTCACCAACGCCGCGGCATCGGGCGAGGGCAACCTGCTCGCGCTGTCGGTGGACGCGGCCCGGGCCCGCGCCAGCG
The DNA here is from genome assembly GCA_039029775.1 of Actinomycetota bacterium. Taxonomy (GTDB): domain Bacteria; phylum Actinomycetota; class Acidimicrobiia; order Acidimicrobiales; family UBA8592; genus JBCCFK01. The sequence goes on from JBCCFK010000102.1 coordinate 6,175, forward strand.
TCGGCGAGATCAGCGACGCGCTCGAGAAGGTGTACGGTCGCCACACGGCCGAAATCCGCACGATCTCCGGGGTGTACCGCAGCGAAGTGGGCGAGCAGAACGAGCAGATCGAGGGCGTCCGAGCCCGCGTCCACGACTTCGCCGAACGGCACGGCCGGCGACCACGCCTGCTCGTGGCCAAGATGGGCCAGGACGGACACGATCGCGGCCAGAAGGTGATCGCCACGGCATTCGCCGACCTGGGGTTCGACGTCGACATCGGCCCGCTGTTCCAGACGCCTGCCGAGGCGGCCCGACAGGCGGTGGAGGCCGACGTGCACGTGGTGGGCGTCTCCTCGCTCGCCGCCGGGCATCTGACCCTGGTCCCGGAGCTGAAGGCGGAGCTGGCCGCACTGGGGCGCGAGGACATCGTCATCGTCGTCGGCGGTGTGGTGCCGCCCCAGGACTTCGACGAGCTGCTCGCGGCCGGCGCCGCCGCGATCTACCCGCCGGGCACCGTGATCTCCGAGGCTGCCGGTGATCTGCTCGACACCCTGGGTTCACCTGACCACTGATCGGATCGTCGCCGTCACCCAGCGCGACGACGCCGTGGTGACCGCGCACCGTTCGCATCGCCGCGCCATTCCCCTTCGCCTCGCCCCGTCGTAGCTTCATGGCTGGCGCGCGGTGGAGTCGCGCAATCTGCGAAGCGGAGGCAGATCGTGATGGCGGGCAGGCTCAGGGGATTGCGGCTGGCGTCGGCGTGTGCGTTGACCGTCGGCATGGTGGCGGCGCTGTTGGCCGGTGTCGTCACCCCGAGGACCGCGGGCGCCGCCCCCGGCCACAGCGTGGAGCTGCGGGTGCTCGTGCTGTCGGTGGGCGACCGGTCCGCCGACACCGAGCTCGACCTGATCGCGGGGGTGATGGACAACATCGGGGTGCCCTATGACGTCCTCGACGTCCTGGCCACCGACCTGACGGTGGACCGCCTTCGGACAGGCGACGTCGGCCGGTACAACGGGGTCATCATCACCGACGCCGAGCTCGGCGGGCTCGACGACTTCTCCATCGGGGAGTGGTCGACGCTCCACGAGTACGAGCGGGACTTCAACGTCCGAGAGTCCGTGCTCTCGGGCTTCCCGACCACCAATCCCGGCGTCGACTACGGGATGACGAGTATTCAGGGAGCGACGACGAGCACCGGGGCCTGGACGACTGCGGGGGCGAGTGCGTTCCCCTATGTCGGACCCGAGGTGCCGTTCATCAACCAGTTCGGATTCACGGCGATGCCGCGCAACACGGGTGGGGTCGTGGGCACGGTGCTGATGGAGGACGCCGTCTCGGCCGGTCGGGCGATGCTGACCGACCTCCGCTACTCCGACGGTCGCCGAGTCCTGTTGTCCACGCTCAACCACCTGCCGACCGACCTCCATTCGATGGTCATGGCCTACGCCTTCATCGACTTCGCCACGCAGGGTCTGCACATCGGGGCGCCGCAGGTGCACCTCGCCGCACACATCGACGACCTCTTCCTCGCCTCGGAGATGTGGGACGTCGACACCGACGCCCTCAGCGAGACCGAGACGTACCGGACGACGGCTGCCGACATCTCCGCAGCCGTGGCTGCACAGGACGCGCTGATCGCCGCGCACCCGACCGTCGCGGACTTCGCGATGGAGATGACCTTCAACGGGGTCGGCCTGGCATTCGGCGATCCGCTCACCCAGGCCGTGCAGGCGAACCAGGGCGAGTTCACGTTCCTCAACCACACGTACAGTCACCCGAACCTCGACACGGCCAACGGAGCGGACCAGGCCGCCATCTCCTTCGAGATCGCCCAGAACGCGGCCCTGTGGCAGAGCTACGGCTTCCCCGGCCTGCCCGACGCCGGGAGGGCGCTCGTCACGGGGCAGCACTCGGGTCTGAGCAACGGCGAGGGCGCGCCGTTCCCGGGCGGGGTCAACCCCGGGCTCGTGCCAGCGCTGGTCGCCAACGGGATCGACTACATCGCATCGGACACGTCGTCGGTCAACCAGGACACGCCGACCCACCTTCCCGGATCCGGCGTGCTGACGCTGCCCCGGTATCCGACGAACGTCTTCTACAACGTGCGGACCCCCGCGCAGATGGTGGACGAGTTCAACGTCATCCAGACGGACCTGCCCGACGAGACCTACGGGCAGATCCTCGACCGCGAAGCGGATGCCACGTTCCGTCACATGGCGTCGTTCAGCGACTATCCACACTTCTTCCACGCCGCCAACCTCCATGACTATGACGGCGACGGGAACTCGTTGATGTCCGATTGGCTCACCGCGGTGCTGACCGAATACGAGCGGTACATGCGATTCCCCGTCCTGAACCTGCCGTATGTCGACATCGGCGACCGCACGGCGAATCGGCTCGCGGCCCCGTCCGCGGGTGTCGCGGCCACATTGGCGATCGCGACCGGCGACATCGTGGTCGACGCGGACTCGTGGGTGGACATTCGCATGACCGGCGTCGACGGCGGTGCCACCTACGGGTCACAGCAGGTCAGGGAGCTCGCCGCCACACCGGTCGCGCAACTCCTCCGAGCCCATGACTACACGCCCCCGAACGGCTTCCCGCTGCCGCCGACGCCGACGAGCGAGCCGACGCCGACTGCGACGCCCGACCCTTCGGCCACGCCCGGCCCGATTCCGACCCCGACCCCGACACCCGGAGCCCAGCTGCCGCCCACGCCGGAGCCCGTCCCCTTCCTGTGCAACGGCCTGCCGGCGACCATCGTGGGTACCGACGGACCCGACACCCTGGTCGGCACCGACGGTCCCGACGTGATCGTGGCGCTGGGCGGCGACGACACCATCGTCGGTGGCGCCGCCGCCGACGTGATCTGTGCGGGGTCCGGCGCCGACACGGTGGACGGCGGGCCCGGCGCCGACATCATCTTCGGCCAGCGCGGTCGCGACGAGATCCGCGGCGGCGCCGGCGGTGACACGATCTCCGGAGGCTCGGCCCGCGACACGATCGACGGCCAGAGCGGCCGGGACACGATCAGCGGAGGCTCGGCCGCCGACACCATCCGCGGCGGCCGTCACGCCGACACGATCGACGGCGGCACCGGTCGGGACGTCATCCTGGGCGGCAAGGGCCCCGACGACATCGACGGCGGCGGCGGGCGGGACACGATCTCGGGCAACACCGGTGGCGACACCATCGACGGGGGTCGCCACGCCGACACCCTCGACGGCGGGAAGGGCACCGACAGTTGCACCGGCGGTACCGGGGCGGACACCGCCTCCAACTGCGAGACCCGCATCTCGGCGATCGCCGTCTGACTGCGGCGGGCTGGGCCCGAGGGCCCAGGACCTGCGGTGTCCGCTTTCGACGGCCGGACCGGCGCCGAAGGAACAGCCATGGTTGTGACCGCGGCCGACGACTGGGAGCAGGTGATCGCCGAGCGCACGGCGAGGCGGTCGGCACGCGGTCGACGGGCACGACTCGCGTCGCTCCTCCTCGTCGTTGCGCTGGTTGGCGCGATGGTCGCGTCGCTCCTCCGTGACGGGGCCGCCAACGCAGCCCATGCTGCGCTCCTGGAGGCGCCGCCGCAGTACTTCGTCGCCGAACTCCGCGGCGCGAGCGGACCTTCCGACCGGGCGTCGGGCGTCGCGAGCTTCGCGCAGGGCTTCGGCGTCATCGAGTGGCGGCGGACGAACTACGAGGGAATCGGCTGGGAGACCGCGACCTTCCCGACGTTGGGATGGGAGGAGGATCGAGCGATCTATCTCCGGGAAGGCGAGGTGCGATCGTGGGCGTTCGAGGACGAGGGCGCGGTGTTCTTCCTCGAGCGGCTGCTGGCGACGCTCCCGGAGCTGCTGGCCGAGGCCGAGCGCGTCGTGGACCGCCGCGACAGCGCGGGCAATGGCTCGGTTCACGCGCACGTCTCTGCAGCGGTCGCCGAGCGCCTGGCGATCTCCTCGATGCCAGTGACCGTGAGCCTCGACATGCGCGCCGAGCGGATCGACGCCATGAGCATGCGGTGGGACTCGAGGTACCGGCCCGGGTCGTCGATCTCGGTTCTCGTGGACTTCGGTGCTGCGGCGACCGCTGCCGACCTGGACCGATCGGTGTTCGCCGAAGCCCGTCCGTCCGATCCGGTCGGGAGCTGAGGCCGGGGACCACCGGTCCCGCCGCCGTCGGCGGGTACCGTTGCCGAGCGTGAGTGGCTCGAGCCAGGACCCCAAGGAACTCGCCGCCGGTGTGTTGGCCGGTGAGCGCACGGCCGTCGGACGCGCCATCACGCTGGTCGAGAGCACTCGGGCCGTCGACCGGCCCTCCGCCACCGCGATGTTGCAGGAGCTGCTGCCCCACACCGGCGACGCGCATCGCGTCGGCATCACCGGCGTCCCAGGGGTCGGGAAGTCGACGTTCATCGACGAGCTCGGGACCCAGTTGACCGCAGCCGGTCGTCGCGTCGCCGTCCTCGCCGTCGACCCCTCGAGCACCCTCCACGGTGGCTCGATCCTCGGTGACAAGACGCGAATGCCGAGGCTGTCGGTCGACCCGGCAGCCTTCATCCGGCCCTCGCCCTCGCAGGGGACGCTCGGGGGCGTCACCCGTACGACGCGCGAGACCATGATCGTGCTCGAGGCCGCCGGCCACGATGTCGTCCTCGTCGAGACCGTCGGCGTCGGACAGTCCGAGACGATCGTCGCCGACATGGTCGACTTCTTCCTGGTCCTGATGCTCCCGGGCGCCGGTGACGAGCTCCAGGGCATCAAGAAGGGCGTCCTCGAGCTGGCCGACATGCTGGCGGTGAACAAAGCCGACGGATCGAATGCCGACCGCGCCCGCCTCTCCGCCCGCGACTACCAGGCGGCGCTCCACCTGCTGACACCGACCAATCCCACCTGGACCCCGCCGGTGCTCACGTGCAGCGGTCTGACCGGCGAGGGGTTGGACACGCTGTGGGACCAGGTCGAGCTGCATCGACGCGAGCAGACCGCCTCGGGAGCGTGGGACGAACGACGTCGGGCACAGCGCCTGCGGTGGATGTGGGCGATGGTGGAGGACCGGCTCCTCCAGCGGTTCCACGACCACGACGAGGTCAGAGCGATGGTCGCGGAGGTGGAAGCCGCGGTGACGGCCGGCGAGCTGAGCCCCTCGCTCGCCGCCGACCGTCTCCTGCAGGCGTTCCTCTAGCGGTAGCCGGCCCGGACGGTCTCGACCAGGCGTCGGCCACCCTCGATCGGCGAGGTCGCGGAACGCTCCACGAGGACGGCACAGGCCAACAGGACGGCGCCCGCTCCGGCGAGCCAGGCCCACGTCGGGACCGACGCCGTGTACGCGAGAGCCTCGTGGCCGGCGACGCCCACGATCAGAGCCGTCCCGATCGCGAGCGGGCCGATGAGGCGGGCACTGGCACCCAGCGCGATTGCCACCACCGCCACGCTGCCTGCGATCAGGCCGTGACCGCCGTGGCCGCCGGCGATGCGCTCGAGGAGCGCCGCGCCGCCCAGCAGCCCGGTGGCGGCGCCGTGGGTCCACCACGAACCAAGGCGCTCGGACGGCGTCACGGCGCCGAGGACGACCAGCACGAGGGCCGCCGGGGCCAGGAAGGGTTCCGACCAGGTCACCTCCAGGAGGTCGAGGCGGGCCCAGAAGCCGACCGAGGCGACAGCAGCCGAACCGACGAAGCCGGCGGTCGAGCGGAACGCCGCGGCGACACCGATTCCGGCGGCGCCGAGGATCAGCAGCGTCGTCGACATCGAACCGGCGTCGGTCGACGCGTGGACGAGGGAACTCAGCGCGGCCGCGCCCACCAAGGCCACCACCGGCACGTCGAGTCGATCGATGGCGAGCGCGATCCCCCCGACACTGACCGCCGCAATCGCCAGGGCGACCCCGATCGTGCCCAGGCCGAGACCGGCGGCGTCGCCGATCGTCGAGATCGTCGCCGGCAGGATCACGACCAGCGGAAGGAGCAGCCGCGGGTCTCGCGTGCGCAGCGCGTCGACCGCGACGAGTGCGGTCGCGAGCAGGGCTGCGAAGAGCAGATCGGCGATGCGCAACCCGAACCACGCGGGGAGGAACACCACCGCCAGGATCAGGCGGCCGAGGAGACCGTTGGCGGCTCGCACCGGGTCTGTCGTCGCCCGCTCGGCGATCACCGTCGGCACCGCGATCGCGAGGACGACCAGGAGGCCGCCGACGCCGGCCGGCACGTGCCGGGAGTCGCCGAGGGCGATCAGCGCGACGAACCCGTGTGCGACGGCCTGGGCGTGGAGGGCCATCGCTCCCAGTCGGGGCGTGTTCGACGGTCCGGCGCGCAACGCGGCTGCGATCGCGAGCACGACGCCCGCCGTGGCGCTGACGAGGACGGCGTCGCCGGCCGACGTGAGGACTGCGACGGCGGTGATCGTGAGCGCGGCAGCGGTCCCATGGCCACCGGCACGGCCGGTGAGCACCAGGACGGCGGCGAGCGAGACGGCTGTCCAGGCCACGGCAATCGGTGAGCCGGTCGCGGCACCGGTCGCCGCGGTCAGGGTCGCGGCGAGCGCGACCGTGGCAGGCCACCAGCCGCTTCCGGTCAGGAGTGCCATCCACACCGACTGGCAGTCGTCGACTCGTCGGCGCTGGCCTGCGACGAACCAGCCGACCGCCAAGACGAACCCTGCGAGCGCCACCGTGTCGTCGGCGGCCATTTCGACGTCGATCGCCCACAGCCCCTCGCCGATGACCCAGAGGCCGCCGAGCACCATGCCGATCTCCGCGACGACGGCGAGGTCGCCGAAGACCGCCGACCACGGGCGGTGGCGCGCGGTCATGGAGGCGGCGACTTCGACACCCACGGCCAGAGCCACGAGGGACAGGCCGATCGAGCCCGCGCCCGAGTCGATGTCGACCAACGTCGCTGCCACGCCGAGCACCGACGACGCGATTGCCGCGATGGCCAGCGCCTCGCTGTCGTCGCGCTGAGCCGCGACACCGAAGGCGACGGCGGCGATGGCGCCGGCGATCAGGTGGGTGATCGGTGGGGACGAGGAGGCCAGGCCGAGCGCATCGACGACCTCGGCGGTGCGGATCAGCGGATCGTCGACGGCGACCAGCACCGACAGCGCTGCCGCGATGCCCGCCCATCCGAGCGCGGCCCACCGGATCGGTGACCCGCGGGTCGGGACGATCTGGAGGGTGATCAGCGCGGCCGCTCCGAGGAGCACGGCAGCGGGTGCCCCGGTCACGGCGGCGACGCCACCCACGAACGGCACGACGGCGGCGAGCGCGACCGCGGGGAGGGCCTTGGACGGCCTGACCCGGTCGAGAGCGCTCAGGGCCACGATGGTCGTCGCGCTCGCGGCGAGGAGGGCGTCCTCCCAGTCGAGCGCTGCCTGCGACGTGGCGGCGACGGCGCTGATCGGCACCATGAAGGCGCCGAGGTGGAAGAGTGCGGCGGCGGTGGCGGGCACCTTCTCGCGGTACCGCAGGCCGGCGCCGACGACCGTGACGTTCGCTGCCAACAGGCCCGCGAGCTTCATCCACGCGGCGATGTCGTCCCACCGCATCGCCACCAGGACGCCGGCGGCGACCAGGATCAGGAACGCGCCGGTGCCGCCCAACCACAGGGCGGCTGATCGGGCGGTCTCGGCCGGCGGCGGGGGCGCTGCCGGTGGATCCGGTTCGGTCGGCGGGGGCGGCGGCGCGTTCGGGGGAACGGCCGGCCG
>JBCCFK010000103.1:0-13801 GCA_039029775.1 Actinomycetota bacterium
CTGCGCGAGAGCGGTGACGGCCCGGTCGAATTGGTGGAAGCGCTCGCCGGCGCCGAGCCGGCGACCGACGCCCTCGTCGAGGCCAAGGTGACCCTCGACGAACTCGCGACCGGCATGCAGCTCCTCGACGACCTCCGGGCGACGTCGGGGCCGATGCTCGCGGGTGCGGGAACGACGCTCGGCCCCGTGCTCATCCAGCGGATCCGTTCGTTCGCGAGGACGCGCGGGGTGGTGGAGCCGATCCCGGTCCTGGCCCCGCGACGTACGATCTCGCGCCTGCGCGCCGCCGGCTGATCAGGCCCAGGTGGCCCAGTCCTCGAGCGGCATGCGCTGGGACTCGAGGCTGTTGACCGGCTTGTCCCAATCCGCGTGACCGAGCGCGATGCCGCAGAAGAGCATCTCGTCGTCCGGGGCGCCGACGAACTCCTGCACCGACGGGCCGAAGCTCGACCAGGCCTCCTGCGCACAGGTTTCGAGGCCCGCCTCGACGGCGAGGAGCATGAAGGTCTGCAGGAACATCCCGAGGTCGGACCACTGCGGTGGCCCCATCCCCCGATCGACGAAGCAGAACAGTCCGCAGGGGGCGTCGAAGAATCGATAGTTGCGCGCCAGATGCGCGAAGCGGGCTTCCTTGTCCTCGCGGGGAATGCCCATCGTGGCGTACATCGCCTCACCGAGCGCGAAGCGATTGGTGCGATAGGGATCCCACAGGTTCGCGGGGTACACCTCGTACTCCGGCGCGTCGAAGTCCCGACCGTCCATGAAGGTCAGGAAGTCCGACATCCGATCGCCGTTCACCACATAGATCCGCCACGGCTGGACGTTGCCACCCGACGGGGCCCGGGCCGCTGCGGTGAGCAACGCCCTGACCGTCTCGTCGGGAACCGGTGTGTCCAGGAACGCTCGGACGGATTTGCGGTGGTGAACGGCGTCGGAGACGTCCATCAGGGGGTCGCGTCGACGAGGTCGCCGAAGGGCTCGATCTGACCGCGAGCGCCGACGTCGGAGTCGTAGATCCCGAGTCGAGCGGTGTCGTTTGCGTCGAGCTTGTCGGGACCGAGCGAGTTGAACGGCTGTGCGGCCAGCTCGAAGTCGCCCAGGCCGAATGCGGCCTCGCGGAACGTGTCGTGGGTGAGGTCGGGGCCCGCAGCGGTTGCGATCTGCACGAACGCATCGAGGTACCGGCAGTACGCCATGATCGCGGTGTACCAGCGCTCGTCACCCTCGACGGCATCCGCCGGCGCGACGATGTCGACGTCCGGGTTGGCCGTCTCGAAGGTCTCGCGGCAGGGGGCCACCGTCGGGTGCTCCCACGCTTCGGGGTCGCCGAGACCCGAGATGGTCAGCACACCGTCGGCCCAGACCGGCTCGACGGACTCGCCCAGGTTGTTGAGGCTGTCGTTGTCGATCGTCCAGATGTCGATGTCCAGCCCGTTGTTCCGGATGCCTCGGATGTTGCCGCTGACCGAGGTGATGATCAGTGCGGTGTCGGCGCCGGACACGTCCACCCGCTCGGACAACGCCTCCCAGACGGCGTCGACCGCGGGGATGTCGCCGTCGGCGGCCTCCATCAGGACCTCCACCACGGGCTCGATCCCGAACTCGGGGAGCAGCTCCCTCGCCTGGTTGAACTCCTCCTCGGCCTGGATGCCGCCGATCAAGGCGATCTCCCGACCTTCCAGCAGGCCCTCCTGCTGCACGAGGCTCATGAAGAGCTCGAGGCGGCGGGTGCGAGTGGTGGCCGTCTCGAACCATGGGGCGGTGGACTCGGCCAAGCGCTCGGGGCTCTGACGGCCACCAACCAGGACGGTCTCGCCCCGACCCGTGATGCAGGTGTTGGCGGGCTCGGCCGGACCGACGAAACCGGCCAGCACCGCGAAGACCTCGTTGTCCTCGGTGAGCTCGAGACACGCGGCCTCGGCCTCGGTTGTGCCGAGCGGGCTGTAGAAGCGATAGATCGGCTCGATCATGCGGCCGTTCACGCCGCCACCGGCGTTGACCGCGTCGATCAGCGTCTGCCAGACGAGCTGCTGGTCACCCCACCCCTGTGGCGACAGCTGCAGCTCCTTGAGCAGGTCGAAGTCGAGCATCGAGATGCCCACGGTGATCGTGTCGGCGGTGACCCCGGTCCAAGAGGCTGTCAGTTCGGCGGCGGGCTCCTCGGCCGGCTCGTCCGCAGGCTCCTCGGCCGGCTCGTCCGCGGGTTCTTCGGAAGGTTCCTCAGCCGGTTCGTCGGCCGGTTCCTCGGCAGGCTCGTCGGCGGGCTCCTCGGCGCTCACGCCGTCGTCGTCGCCGGTCGATTCGGTGTCGTCGTCGCCGCCACACGCCGACGCGATCAACGCGAAGGCAAAGAGTACGGCCAGCAGTCGTCGCAGTGTCATGGTCCCCCTCCGGTCCGTTCTGCGCTGCGCACAGTACCACCGCAGGCCGTTTCTGACACCGCGTCAGATTTTGTGGATCAGGTGCTGTCGCTGCGAGCGATCGCCCGTTCATCGGTCCCCAGATAGCTGGCGATCACCGCCGGGTCGTGGCGAACCTCGTCCGGAAGGCCCTCCGCGATGACGGTCCCCGCCTCCAGGCAGTAGACCCGATCGCTCATGCTCATGATCAGTGGCATGTCGTGCTCGATGATGAGCATGGAGCTGCCGAGCTCCCGGTTGATGCTGACCAGGAGCGGGCCGAACGCCTCGGTCTCGCGCTGTGCGACACCGGCGGTGGGCTCGTCCAGGCACAAGACCTGGGCATCGAGTGCCAGGAGGCCGGCGAGCTCCACGATGCGCCGCGTGCCGGTCGAGAGGTCCGAGACGAAGCTGTCGGCGTAGCGCCCGAGGCCCAGGAACGCGATCAGCTCTTCGGCCTCGGCGCGACGGCGGCGCTCGATGGCACCCGACGGGGGCAGGAACAACGCCGTCGTCAGGAACGGCGTCCGCCCTCGAGCCTCCAGCGCCACCTGGACCGTCTCGCGGACCGTGAGCTCCGGGAAGAGCGTGGCCGCCTGGAAGGTCCGGCCCAGCCCGGCCCGGGCGCGCGATGCCGGACTCGCCGACGAGATGTCCCTGCCGAACAACTCGACGCGCCCCGTGCTCGGCACGTAGCCGCCGACCGCGTTCATGAACGTCGACTTGCCGGCGCCGTTGGTCCCGATGAGTCCGACGATCTCGTTCGCCCTCACCTCCATCGACATGTCGTCGAGCGCGATGTTGCCCCCGAATCTGACCGAGACCGAGCGCGTCGACAGGACCACGTCGGGGGTGGCCTGGTCGGTGGTGCGCCGCAGGGACGCGGGAGGTGTCGTGGTGCTCGGCGTGACGTCCTCGATGCCTCGTCGGGCCACGTACCACTCCAACAGCGCGGCGCGCGCCGAGTAGCCGATCTGGACGAGACCACCCGGGAAGTACATGACGATGATGAGCAGGCCGATGCTGGATCCGAACAGCGGCACCACGTCGTTGTCGGGGAAGAAGGCGGGGAGCCCGATCACCCACAGCGCACCGAGCACGGGTCCGATGACCGAGCCGACGCCACCGATCACGACCATGCCGACGAGCTGCAACGAGTCGCCCACGAGGAAGAAGCGCTCGGTGAAGGGAACGTTCTGCACGAGCCCCGCCAGGAGGCCGCCACCGAGCCCGGCGATGCCGCCTGCGAGTGCGAAGGCGGAGACCTTCATCCTTGTCGGGCTGACCGTGTAGGCCGCAGCAGTGTCCGGGTTGTCGCGAACGGCGATGGTCGAGCGGCCGACCCCGCTTCGACGCAGCCGGGCGAGGATGAGGATCACCAGGCAGAGCGCGACCAGACACACGTAGTAGTACCGGCGCTCGGTCTGGAGGTCCATGCCGAAGAGCTCACCTCGCTCGAAGGGCACCCGCGCGGTCGAGTCACCGCTGAAGAAGGGTCGGCGATAGAGGTAACTCTGCGCTCCGAGCGCGAACACGAACGTCGAGACCGCGAGCAGCAGCCCTTTCACCCGCAGTGCCCCCACACCGACGAGGGCGGCGATCGCCGATGCCAACAGTGCGCCGAGGACGATGGCGACCAGGAACGGCATCTCCGGCGCGACGAAGTCGATGAACCACACGTCCATCTCGAGGCCGCGATCGAAGGCCGACGCGCTCAACGCACCGAGCCCGGCGAAGGTCATCTGTGAGAGGGAGAGCTGGCCCGACCACCCGGTGATCACCGTCAACGACGCGGCGCAGATCGCGAAGCAGACGATGCTGGTGTAGAGCAGCTGTCGCGACGCCGGGATGTCGAGCAGCGGGAGCCACTGGTGGGTGGCCGGCAGCAACACGGCCAGCGCGAGGCCAAAGCCGATGACCATTCGCGACAGGTTGCGCACCCACCAGACGCCACGCAGCGATTCGGGGACCGGGCGCACCTTGGGCACGAAGGCGAAGACACCCTCCTCGCCGCCTGCGCGGCTCTGGAAGAGCACGGCGACCACGACGAACAGGAAGATCACGAAGTCGATCAGGCCCGGGTCGTTGAAGTAGTTGAAGCGCAGCACCGCCTCGGCCACGCCGATGTAGACGCCGGCCAACACGGCGCGCGGGAACGAGACCATGCCGGCCAGCACGGCCGCCACCATCGCTCGGGTCAAGGTGATCGGACCGAGGTTCTCGAGACCGGCCACCGAGGTGCCGCCAGACAACAGGATGATCGACAGCGTCGACAACACACCGGCCACGATCCAGACGAACGTCGAGACCACCTTCGGGTTGACACCCGAGAGCCGCGCCAGATCGGGGTTGTTGGCCGAGGCTGCCACCGCCTTGCCGAAGGTCGTGCGATTGAGCAACAGGCCGAGCGCGACCGCGATCGCCGGTACCACCACGAGGATCGAGAGGTCGGTGCCCGCGATGTCGATGCCACCACCACGGGTCGTCTCCGCGTCGGAGAACACGAAGAGCAGGACCGTGGCGACTGCGGCGACGCCGCCGACCACGGTCGCCCATGTCCGACGACGGCCCCAGTCGGCCACCAGGTCGCTCCCCCGCCGCGTGTCGGTCAGGACGATGCCGATCACGGCGACGGCGAGGGGGACGGCGCCGACGACCGCCACCTGGTTCTGCGACAGGCTGACCGAGCTGAGCACTCCGTCCCACTCCGTCCCGACCGCGACGGGATAGCGCTCACCCTCGGCGTCGATCTCGGGCAACGCACGGATCACGGCCTGGGCCAGCTGCGCGATACCGACGGTGGCCACCACCAGGATCACGCGGGGTGCGGTGAAGAGCCGACGGACGACGGTCAGCTCCAGGAAGCCGCCGACGACCGCGCCGATCATGATCGCCAGCGCGAACGCGACCCAGAAGGGGAAGTCGTAGTTGATGATCATGAGCGCGAAGGTCACGCTGCCGATCAGGCCCATGTTGCCGACGGCGAAGTTGATCACCTTCGTGGAGCGGTAGATGAGCACGATGCCCATGGCCACCAGCCCGTAGACCAGGCCTTGCACGATGCCGTTGAAGAGGAGCTGCGGGGTGATCCAGATCCCGAGCATCAGCCGCCCTCGGTCCCGAGGAACACGGCCCGGGCCAGGTCGTCGCGCTCTGCGAGCTCCTGTGCGTCACCCTCGAATCGAACCTCGCCCTTTTCGAGGAACACGGCCCGGTCGGCCACGGCGAGGGCGACGTTGAGGGACTGCTCGACGATGATCATCGTCTGGCCGGCTTCCTTCAGCCGGTCGATGGTGGCGAGGAGGTCCTGGACCACCGCGGGCGCCAGCCCGAGCGACAGCTCGTCGATCACCAGGATCTCGGGCTCGTGGAGCATGACGCGGGCGAGGGCCAACATCTGCTGTTGCCCACCGGAGAGGTCGCCGGCTCGAGCGTCCTCCCGAACGCCGAGCGCGGGGAAGAGCTCATAGACGCGCTCGATTCGACGCTCGACGTCGTCGGGGTCGCTCCGATACTGATACGCGCCGATGACCAGGTTGTCCCGGATGGTGAGATCCGAGAAGACCCCGTTCCCGCCGGGGAGCATCTGGATGCCCATCGCCGCGCGTTGCTCCGGCGTGGCGAAGGTGATGGTGCGGCCGTGCATGCGGACCACACCGCGCTCGGGTGTGTTGAGACCGGTGATCACGCGCAGGATCGTCGACTTGCCGGCGCCGTTCGTCCCGAGCAACGCGAGCGTCTCGCCCTTCTTCACCTCGAAGGCGAGATCGAAGAGGACCTGCACGCGGCCGTAGCTGAAGTCGATGTCGTTGACCTGCAGCGCGGGGATCGACTCGGGGTCCGCCGCTCGGCGCCGCTGCTCCTCCTGCTCCTCCTGGAGCTCGGCCACCACGAGAGAGAGGTCCCGGCGCATCCGGCCGGCGCCGCGGATGATGAACCAGCCACCGATCGGCATCGACACGAGCGTCAGGAAGATGATCGCCGGACGCTCCCCGAGCTCGTTCTGCAGGAACGCCGAGAGGAAGCCGCCGCCCACGCCCCCGATGGCGAACATGAAGAACGTGATGATCGCCGTGCCCATGCCACGGAGCCGGTAGGGCACGACCGCCTGGATCGACGGTCCGATCATCGAGAAGGCGGCGCCCAGCAGGGTGCCGTTGACCGTTCCCAGGATCACGAACAGCACCACGTTCGGCATGAAGTACTGGATGGGCACGAGGGCGGCCAGCGGCAACAGGAGCGAGCCCATGATCCGGAGCGCACGATCGGGCGCCCGCCGGAAGGTCGCGTCGAACCGCTTGCCGATGAAGGGCAGGACGATCAGCAACCCGATACCGGTGGGGGCGAGCGCGAAACCACGTTCGAGCGCGTCCAGCCCGAACTCCTCGTCGAGGAAGAAGCTCTGGATCGCCTGCGCGGGGAAGAGGGCGAAGCCCATCGCCGCGAGCGCGATCGTCATGTACCGGATGGTGTCGATCCGCCAGATGCGGGCGAACGCGGCCTCGACCGAGATCGGGATCTGATCGGCGTTCTCCAGCCCCTCCCCGAGGACCTCGTTCTTCTCCCACTGGCCGCGTTCGGGCTCGGGGATCCGGAACGCGAAGAACGCCAGGACGGCCACCGGGATGGAGAGGAGGAAGTACGACCAACGCCATCCCTCGTCGCCCCCGGCGATCGCGGCGATGGCGCCGACGAGGATCGGACTGAGCGCGCCGCACGTCCGCGCCAGTCCGGTGTTGGTCGCGTACATCCGGCCACGTACGCCGATCGGGTAGGTGTCCGCGAGCAGTGTCGAGTGGACCGTGATCGTGTTCGCCTTCGAGATGCCCGCGCCGAAGCGCATCCAGAACAACATGAAGGCGTTGACGGCAGCGCCGGTCAGGATCGAGAACATCGAGAAGGTCAGGCTGGCGACGCCCACGATCGGCCCGCGCTTCGTGCGATCGGCCAGCCACCCCAACGGCCCGGCACCCAGCACGAAGAACGCGACCGACGCCACCGAGATGAAGGTGATCGTGCCGTCCGAGACGCCGAAGGTCTCGGCGATGTCGGGGCCGAGCACGTTGATGGCGGCCGCTTCCAACTCGTCGAGGGAGGCCAGGGCGGTCAGGAGGACGAAGGTGAAGAACCCGCCCTTGCGGAGCCCTTCCTTCAGCTCCAGCTCCTCGGAGCCGACGCCGGGCAGCAGGTCGTCGGCGAAGATGACGTCGCGGCGGGCCTCCGCCTGAGCGGCCTGGCGCGCGGCCTCCTCCTCGAGGACCGTGGCCGAGAGCGCGGCCGCGTTCGCGATGTCGTCGCCGTCGACAGCGTCGGGCCGGTCGGCCACGTCTCCTCCCCCCTCTTCGACGCGACGACCATGGTCGTCGGCCGGCCGAAACGATATCTGACGCGTCGTCAGCTCGGGAAACGCAGGCTCGGGGCGGCGCCTACGTCGGTCTCCTGACGAACTGACCCAGCAGCACGGTGCCGTCGAGAGGCGCCGACGCCGTGACGAAGTGCTCCTTGAACGTCGTGAAGCGTCCCTCGCACTTGCGATCGATGGTCTCCTGGTCGAAGTCGAGCGAGTAGTAGGTGGGCAGCCCGAGGGACGCGGCGCGCTCGCCGGCGACATCCGCGTCGGCCACGGCGAACACCACGCCCTTCACGCCCTCGCCGTTCGCCTCGAGCTCGTCTCGGATCGCGCTGGCCACGTCCGGAATCGGCGCCACGAGCTCGACGCCCGCCTCCCACGCCATGGCGACGCGGACACCGAACGACGCCGCCTGCCCGTCGTCGGACTCGGGCGCGAACTCCGCGCCCAGCAATTCCTCGAAGAACCGCATCCCCGCGTCGAGGTCCCAGACGGCGACCACGACCCGGTTGATCCCTCGATCGGGCACGGGAGGATTGCTGGTGGTCACGCCGCGAGTCTGGCGCGGGTCGCGGCCTCAGTCGACCGGCGCCCGGTCCGGACCGCGGACGTAGGTCCAACACGTGCAGTCGGCGTTCCACTCGACGGTGGTCACCCAACGGGGTGCGAGCCAGGCCACGGCATCCGGGGAGCTTCGCTGCCCCTGGGACAGCACCAGATCACGCGCCGCCTCGGGCACCGCGCCGCGGACGGTTTCCGGCGACAGGTCGACGTCTGCGGCGTCGAGCGCACCGAACAGGCCGCCCAGCGTGGAGCACAGTCGAGCGTGAGCGGCGAACGCCGCGCTGGGGAAGGCGGTGTCGTGGCCCGTGAAGCCGTCGAGGAACTCCACGCAGGCGCGGTCACGATCGACAGGCGCCCGATCTCGCGGCAGTCCGGCGGTGGCGGTGGGTGCGAACTCGTAGGCGAGAGCACTGTCGAAGGCGGATGCGTCGAACACCGCGTCGTCGACGGGGGCCAGCGACAGCAGGTCGCCGATGACCAGCCAACGCACGTCGGCGCCGGCGGCCCCAGCCTCGACGGTCAGATCCGCGAGACACGGAGCCGGCAGCAGCGAAATCACGAACGACCCGTCGAGGTCCGACCCGAGGCTGCCTCCGTCACATGTGGCCTCGACCAGCGCGACGTCGTCGAGGCCCGCCTCCTCGAGCGTCGGCAGCACCCCTTGGTCCGCGGCACCCTCACGACGAGGTGTGCCGTCGTGAACGACGACCACCGTCCGGTCGCCGATCACGTCCTCGGCCAACGCGGCCGCGACCGAGTCAGCAGCGCGCACCGAGGGCGGCGCCGCGGTTCCAGCCGAAGCCGCGTCGGTGGCACCTCCCTCGTGCCAGAGCAGGCGCCTCGAGCTCGCGAGGCACGTCGCCGTGGCCTCGTCGGCCGCATCGGTGACGACCACCGCACTGTTCTCGACGGCCGTCGATGCGCAGACAGCCGTCGGGTCCTCGGCTCCCGCATACCCGACCGAGACTTCCAGCGTCCCGGCCGCGACCCCGCCGCACCGGCGGTTGTAGTCGCCCACCGCAGCGCGGAAGGCCTCGGCCGTGGGGCCGACGTGCTCCACCGGCTGAACCTGGACGTACGCGATCGAGACAACGCCGGTTCCGGCCGCACCGCCACAGGGAAACAGGGCATCGCCGTCGGCCTCGAAGTCCGACAGCACGACCGCGGCAGGCTGCCCCGCGACCGCTGCCGATGCCCCGTCCTCACCACCATCTGACGCTTCGGGCACATCGGCGGCGTCGCGGTCGGCCTGCTCGTCGCCGCCGTCGCCGCTGCACGCGGCGACCACCATCGCGAAGACCACGAGGGCGGCCAACAGTCCCCGTGTCCGCCTGCCGCTGCCTGTTCGCACGGACGCAGCCTATTGGCCAACACCGCGAGAGCCGTCCCACGCGAGGGCCGTGGCGGCCCGCGCTCGGTGGGGTCCGCTGGTACGGTCGCTCCGTGTCCTCGTCAGGCCACAGCCACGCGCCGCCGCCCACACCGCAGCAGTGGGTCGTGGAGCTCCGAACCGTCGAACCGGAC
The DNA here is from genome assembly GCA_039029775.1 of Actinomycetota bacterium. Classification (GTDB taxonomy): domain Bacteria; phylum Actinomycetota; class Acidimicrobiia; order Acidimicrobiales; family UBA8592; genus JBCCFK01. The sequence goes on from JBCCFK010000103.1 coordinate 9,838, forward strand.
GACTGGGCGCGATCGTCGGTGGTCTTCCACGGGCTGGTGCTGACGCAGCGTCACCCGCCCGGCGCACCGTGGGCCACGGTCACGATCCGTCACGCTGGGCCCGATGAACCGCTGGTGTTGACCTCCGAACGCCTCGACCTCCGCGTCACCCCGAGCGACCTGCCCGACGCGTTGACGGCCGGTCCCGCGCACGACCTCGACCACGTCGTCCACATGTGGTGCGCCGGAGGACTCGACCCCGAGGCCATCGAGGACTTCCTCGCGGCGACCCAGGGCGTCGCTGCCCGGTACGCGCTCGGCCGCGAGGCCTGGCTGGAGGTGCTCGCCCACGCGAGCGACCCCGACGGCGGCGAAGCCGGCGAGCCGATGTTCGACGACATCTTCCTGGGTCGCTACGCGGACCCTGCGGCGGTCGAGCGCCTCGACGCCGACCCTCGATGGCGCGAGCCGAGCGCCGAGCTCCGGTCGAGGGCCAGCACCCTGCTGGACCTGGTCATCCAGCCGCGACTGAACCGGATCGCGGAGCATCGCTGAATGCCGAGCGTCGTGGTCATCGGGGCCGGCATCGCCGGCCTGTCCACGGCCTCGGTGCTCGCCGACCACACCGATGTCCTGGTCGTGGAGATGGAGGCGACCCCTGCTCACCACGCCACCGGCCGATCTGCTGCGCTCTACATCCCGACGTACGGCCCGCCGACGATCCGCCGCCTGACCCGCGCCAGCCTCGAATGGCTGGCCTCCCGGGGAGGCGGTGTCGCCGACGCCGACCTCATCTCCCCCCGCCTGGTGATGTTCGCCGCCGATGCTGCTCACATCGATCACCTGCACGCGACGGCGGACGGCATGGGCGACGCCGGCGGCACGCTCCACCTGCTCACCGCATCGGAGACCCGGGACATCTGCCCGGCGCTGCGGCCCGACTGGGTCGAGGCGGGCGGCGTCGACCGAGACGCGTACGACATGGACGTCGCCGCGATCGTGGCCACGTTCCGGCGCGTCCTCGCGCAGCGCGGCGGGACGATCGATCTCGGTCGGCGCGTCACCGGGCTTTCTCGGATCGGATCGGGGTGGGAGGTCAGGACCACCGGGGGCCCGGTCAGCTGCGATGTCGTCGTCAACGCTGCAGGTGCCTGGGTCGACGATGTGGCGGCTCTCGCCGGCATCGAGCCACTCGGGTTCGTTCCGAAACGTCGGACGATCGGCATCGGTCGCGTCGGCGAGGAGACGGCCGGGTTGGTGGGCCGGGCGTTCGTCGCCCACGCGGCGGAGCAGTGGTACTTCGGCGCTGAACCGGGGGGCGTGCTCTTCTCCCCAGCGGACGAAACGCCGTCGGATCCCTGCGACGCACGACCCGAGGAGATCGACCTGGCCCGGGCGCTCGACGGCATCGACGCGGCGACCTCACTCGGAATGCGGTCGGTCTCGTCGTCCTGGGCCGGTCTGCGCACGTTCTCCCCGGACGGCTCCATCGTGATCGGCGAGGATCCCCTCGCCCGAGGATTCGTGTGGTGCGGCGGGCAGGGCGGCTACGGCATCCACACCTCCGAGGCGGCCGCGCGCGCCACGGCGGCCGTGGCGCTCGGCGAGCCGCTGCCGGCCGACCTGGTGGCCCACGGTCTCGAGGCTGCGGATCTCGTTCCCGACCGACTCCGCTGACGCCCCGCGGCGGCCGGGTACGATCGAGAACACGCTCGGCGCGTCAGGGACAACCAGGGACAGATCAACATGACCCCATTGGGCGATGCGGCGCCTGATCGGTCGTCGGACTGGCTCGTCCGACTCCACAGGGACGCAAGCGGCGTGCGTGGCCTCGTGCCCGCCGCCGACGGGCAGACACTCGTGTTCGCCGGTGAGGTCGTCCGCCATCGCGGTGGCGCGGCCACCCGGTTCAGTGCGGTCTCGATCCACCGGGTCGCCGAGACGGGCGGGCTCCCATCCACCCCCGACGTCCTCGAGCTCCGCTGCGAACCTCGCGACCTGCCGGAGTCCCGCAACGCGCCGGCGGCGACCGGGCTCGACCACGTGGTGCACGTGCTGTGCTCTCACTTCGAGGAGCCCGAGGCGATCGAGCGGTTCATGACCGCCACCCGCGGGATGAGCGATGACTATGTCCTGGGTCGCGAGGCGTGGCTCGAAGTGCTCGACCACCCCAGCGACCGCGGTGGAGGCCCGCCCCTCGACCCGGTCGTCGACGACATCTACCTCGGCCGATACCCCTCGGTCGAGGCATGGGACGCCCTCCACGCCTTGCCCGATTGGGAGGAGGCGGTCACGGTCATGGAGTCGGAGGCGACCACGCTCTTCCATCTCCTGGTCGCACCGACCGTCAACCGGATCGCCGCGTATCGCTGACTTGGCAGGTCGCTACCAGGAGCCTCCGCCTCCGCCGCCGCCACCGCCGCCCACACCACCACCGCCGCCCCCTCCGCTGCTGGACGGTGCGGTGAAGGTCTGAGCCGTCGCGGAGGAGACCCTCGGCGCCATGGTCACGAAGGCGAAGTCCGCAGCCGACATCGAGACGCCGGACGCCGGGTCGGCGGCCGCCGCCTCGACCGACCTGCGCCAGTGGTCCAACTCGCCGAGCGCGACGGCCCAGGCGGTGTACTGCCGGAGCACGCCCATACCGGCGGCCGCCTCGGCATGTCGGGCCTCGGAGTTCTCGATGAACCGGCGGAACGACTCGATCTGCAGCCATCGAGCGGATCCCTCCGGGGTCCGAACCGGCAACTCCCACGACCGGATCACCGCCGCAGCACCGCCACCGGCGACCAGGCCGCCGACCACCGCGACCCAGAGCCAGCCCGATCCGGCGCGGCCGGCGAAGATGCCGCCGAGGACCGCTCCTGCCAGACCGAGCAGCACCCCGACCCATCCCCACGCGAGCGCCAGCCTCCGCCGACGCGCGCCGGCCGGGTCCCAGAGGCCGCTGCCCTTCCGCCACTCGTCGAGCTCCCGACCCACGGCCTCCCAGGCCGTGGCGAATCGCTTGCTGTACTTCCCCAGTGTGACCTCGTCCCGGCCGCCGAACAGCGCCTGGAGATGGTGGGCCACGGCGGGATGGGGGTCCGCAGGTCCGCGCCGCAGCGACATCTCCTTGCCGTCGGCCTCCTCGAGCTCCACTTCCTCTCGGATCGCGCACTCGATCAACCACGCGATCTGGTGTTCGCTGCGGACGGCCTCGTCGTGGATGATGCCACCGGCCGCCGCGGAGAGACCCCGCGGCGACTCGAACTCGATCGTCGCCATCTCCGCCAGTCGGGCGTGATCGATCAGCTCGACACCGGCGATCTGACCCGATGGCGGTCCGAACGCGGCGTCGGCCGGGCCACCTTCCCAGACCTGTTCACGACCGAGTCGGCGAATCACGCGGGACGCGACCCCAGCTGCGAGCACGGCGCCGCCCGCGGCGAACAGCGCCGGAATCCAGTACGGCGACCCAGGATCGTCCGCGGGTCCCGAAGGGAGCGGAGCCGGCACCGGGACCTGCGTCAACGGACCGCCCAGCGTTGCCCACACCGTCACGCCCTCGTTCGCCCCAAGACCCGACACGCTGGCCCGAGCGTGGCCCGGTGCGACCAGCTCCAGGTCGCAACCTCCGATCGCACCGGCGCCACCGCGATCGCAGCGCAGATCCGACAGCTCGCGGTCCGCGACCAGATCGATGTGGGCGTTGTTCACCCCGACCGTCCAGTCGGTACCCACCGCATCCCAGGCGACCTGATCGCCGCGAACCACCGTCTCGATGCCGTACTCGATCCGGTAGCGGTGGCGGTTCGAGATCGTGATCGACGGATTCCCGACGCGGAGCCGGACCTCCCCGAAGCCCTGGGTGATCTGGAGATCCGCCGGCGCGTCGGGCGACGTGACGACGATCCGGGTCGCGTCGGCGTCGACGTCCGGGATGTTCCGGAGGATGCCGCGTCGTTGGTTGGGCCCGAAGTCGTAGTCGATCACCTCGACGACC
>JBCCFK010000104.1:0-13666 GCA_039029775.1 Actinomycetota bacterium
CAATCTCCAACCAACTTGTTAACCTTGAGACAATTGTTAAGCTGTGTACATTGGGGAGAGGCATAGCCCAACGGAGCCCCGGTTTTGCCGAACGGCTCGTCCATCAACAGCAGCGACGGGCTGAAGGCGAGCGATCTGGCGATGGCGATGCGCTGTTGCATGCCGCCGGAGAGCTCGGCCGGGTGGTGATCGGCGAACTCCGGGAGCCGCACCAACTCCAGCATCTCCCCGGCACGCTCACGGCGTTTGCTCTTGGACCACCCCATCAGCTCCAGCGGCAGCTCGATGTTCTTGGAGACCGTCCGCCAGTCGAAGAGCCCGGCGCGCTGGAACGCCATGCCGTAGTCCTGATCCAGGCGCGCCTGCTCGGCGCTCTTGCCGTTGACCCGGATGTCGCCGTCGGTGGGCGGCACCAACGAGGCGACGAGGCGCAGGAGGGTGCTCTTCCCGCAGCCCGACGGCCCGATGAGCGTGATGAACTCCCCGGCCTCGATCGTCAGGTCGATGTCGAGCAGCGCCTGCACCTCGTTGCTCTTGCCGGGGTTGAAGACCTTCGAGACACCGGTGACGTCGACCGCACTCATGAGATGGCCTCCCGGCTCTGTCGACCGAGGACGAGACGCTCGGCTCCGGACACCACGAGGAACACGAAGATGCCGAGCGCGGCTGCGCCGATGACGCTGGCGAACAGCCGATCCGGTCCGGTGGTGTAGTTGAAGGCCTCTCGCAGGATGCGGCGCCCGAGGCCGCCTTCGACGCCGGCAGAGATCTCCCCGACGATCGCCCCGACGATGCTGGCCGTGGCCGCGATCTTGAGCGCGGCGAACAGGTAGGGCAGCGAGGCCGGCAGCCGCAGCCGCCACAGGGTCTGCGTCCAGCTCGCGGCATAGGAGTCCATCAACTCCATGTTCTCGGGCCGCGGCGACTGGAGGCCGCGGAGACCGTTCACGGCCACGGGGAAGAAGGTCAGATAGGTCGCGATCAGAGAGACCGACATCCAGTCCTGCCACTCCCACGGGAAGAAGTCGAAGTTCTTGCGACCCCAGATGACGATGATCGGTGCGATGGCGATCAGGGGGATCGTCTGGCTGGCGATGACGTACGGGAGCAGGCCCTGCTCGAGTCGGCGCCAGCGAGCGAGTGCGATCGCGATGCCGAGACCGATCACCACCCCGACGACGAAGCCGACCGTCGCTTCGCGGAGCGTGAACGCCGCCTCGTCGAACAGGATCGAGATGTAACGCTGGTCCTGGCCGCCGGGCACCTCGCCGAACTGACCGAGGATCTCCGAGATCGGCGGCATGTTGAGGTCGTCGGTGCGCGGGAGCACCGATCCGACGACCGGCCAGTCGTGTTGGCGGTCGTCGATCGCCTGCCCGAACGCCTTGTACCCCGTGTAGGCCAGGCCCAGCAGCACGACGAAGGCGACGAAGACCACCGCCTGCCGTGTGGCTCGGACCACGACGTCGCGCCGGTCCTCCGATGCCGCGCGCTGGCGGATCAGCTGCTCTCGGACGAGGGGATCGTCGACGGGGTCGGGCGTGGCGGTGTCGGCGATCGCTAGCCCCGTTCGCCGTTGATCGCAGGGATGACACGCTGGCCGTAGGCGTTGAGCGTCTCGTCCTTCTGGTCGTGCATCAGGTAGATGGAGAACTGGTCGACGCCGAGCGCCTCGAGCTCCTGCAGTCGCTCGATGTGAGCGGCTTCGTCGCCCAGGATGCAGAAGCGATCGATGATCTCGTCGGGCACGAAGTCGGTGTGGTCGTGACCGGCCTTGCCGTGACCGCTGTAGTCGTAGCCTTCGCGTCCCTTGATGTAGTCGGTCAGCGCCTGGGGCACGCCGGCGCCCTGGTCGCCGTAGCGGGCGACCAGATCCGCGACGTGGTTGCCGACCATGCCGCCGAACCACCGGCACTGATCGCGCTGATGCTCGATGTCGCCACCGACGTATGCCGGCGCAGCCACCACGATGTACAGCGAGTCGGGATCCCGACCGGCCTCCTCGGCGGCCCGACGGACCGCCGCGATCGTCCACTCGGCGATCGCCGGATCGGCGAGCTGCAGGATGAAGCCGTCGGTCTCCGAACCGCAGAGGTGCAACGCCTTGGGGCCGTAGGCCGCCATCAGCATCTTGAGTTCGGACCCCCTGGCCCACGGGAAGTGTTGCTGGGTGCCGTTGTAGGTGGTCTCGCGGCCCTCGGCGAGGTCCTTGATCACCTTCATCGACTCCGAGAGCGTCGCCAGATTGCACGGCTTGTAGCCGATCACCCGCATGGCCGAGTCGCCACGCCCGATGCCACAGATCGTGCGGTCGCCGAACATGTCGTTGAGGGTCGCGAAGTGCGACGCCGTGACCGTCCAGTCCCGGGTGCCGGGGTTCGTGACCATCGGCCCGACGACCATCCGCTTCGTCGCCGACAGCATCTGGCTGTAGATGACGAACGGCTCCTGCCACAGGACGTGGCTGTCGAAGGTCCAGCCGTAGCTGAATCCGAGGTTCTCCGCCTGTGTCGCGAGGTCGACGACACGCCAAGCGGGCGGATCGGTCTGCAGAACCACTCCGAAGTCCATCGCCATGTGCCTACTACCCCTTGTGTCTCGTCCGTGTCGGGCCGGTGAACGTGCCGTTACTCGTTGGTCGGGAACCCGAGGTCGACCGAACTCCCGGCCGGGTCCGGCCAGCGGCTCGTCAGCACCTTCGGCCGCGTGAAGAAATTGATGCCCTCGGGTCCGTACATCGTGGTGTCGCCGAACAGCGAGTCCTTCCAGCCGCCGAAGGAGTGGTAGCCGACCGGGACGGGGATCGGAACGTTGATCCCGACCATGCCGGCATCGGCGTCCTCCTGGAACTGGCGGGCCGCACCACCGTCGCGCGTGAAGATGGCCGCGCCGTTGCCCCACGGGTTGTCCTCGATCAGCCGGACGGCCTCGTGGTACGTGTCGCAGCGGACCACGCTCAGGACGGGGCCGAAGATCTCGTCCCTGTAGGCGTCCATGTCGGTCGTGACGTGATCGAGGAGCGACACCCCGAGGAAGAACCCGTCGCCGTCGAAGCCGGCGTCGCGGCCGTCGACGACCACACTGGCACCGGCGTCGGCCGCCCCGCCCACGTAGCCGGCGACGCGATCCCGGTGCTCGCGTGTGATCAGCGGCCCCATCTCGGAGGCGGGGTCGGTGCCGGGGCCGACGCCCAGCTTCCCCCGGCGGACCTTGAGGGCGACGACCCGGTCGTCGGCGACGTCGCCGACGGCGGCCACCACCGAGATCGCCATGCAGCGCTCGCCGGCGGATCCGTAGGCCGCGGACACGGCGGAGTCCGCCGCCAGGTCGATGTCGGCGTCGGGCAGGACCACCATGTGGTTCTTCGCGCCGCCGAGCGCCTGGACCCGCTTGCCGTGTTCGGTGCCGGTCGCGTACACGTAGCGGGCGATCGGGGTCGATCCCACGAAGCTGGCCGCCTTGACGTCGGGGTGTTCGAGCAGGCGGTCCACCGCGACCTTGTCGCCGTTCACGACGTTGAGGACGCCGGGCGGGAAGCCCGCCTCCTGGAAGAGCTCCGACATGAACATCGGGGCCGACGGGTCCCGTTCGGAGGGCTTGAGGATGAACGTGTTCCCGCACGCCACGGCGTTCGGGACCATCCACATTGGCACCATGGCCGGGAAGTTGAAGGGGGTGATGCCGGCCACGACGCCGAGCGGTCGGCGAACGGAGTAGACGTCGACACCGGTCGAGGCCTTCTCGTTCAGCGAACCCTTGAGGTGGTCCGCCAGGCCGCAGGCGAACTCGATGTTCTCGATGGCCCGGGCCACTTCGCCGGCGGCATCTGCGAGCACCTTCCCGTGCTCGGCGGTCAGTCGCGCCGCGATCTCGTCGGCGTTCTCGACGACCAGATTCCGGAATCTGTACATGAGCTTCGTGCGCGCCGCGACGCTGGTCGCCTGCCAGGATTCGAACGCCGCCTTGGCCGAGGCGACCGCGGCGTCGACCTCCTCGACCGACGCGAGCGCCAGCTCACCGGTCTGCTCACCGGTGGCCGGATTGAACACCGGCGAGGTGTTGCCGGACGTTCCCTCGACGGTCGTCCCGTCGATCAGATGATGAATGCGGTTCATGGTGTCTCCTGAGGAGAGAAGGATCTGTGAACCCAAAGTGACGCGTCACTTTGGGTTCACAGATCGTTTCGGGGGGTCAGATCAGATAGCTGCTGAGGCCGCGGCGGAGGAACTGCCCGTCGCCCTTGCGCCCGTGGTACTGGTCGTCGTCGACGATCATCTGGCCACGCGAGAAGACCGTGTCCACATGCCCCGTGACCTCGATGCCCTCGTAGGCGGAGTGGTCCATGTTCATGTGGTGGTTGTCCACGCTGATGGTCCAGGTGCGGTTGGGGTCGTAGATGACCACGTCGGCGTCGGCGCCGGGCTGGATCGTGCCCTTGCGGGGATGCAGCCCCATCATCCGTGCCGGCGTCGTGGAGCACAGCTCGACCCATCGCGGCAGGGTGATCTCGCCGCTCACGACGCCCTGGAAGATCATGTCCATGCGGTGCTCGACACCGCCGATCCCGTTGGGGATGGCGCGGAAGTCGTTCTTGCCGAGCTCCTTCTGCTCCTTCATGCAGAACGGGCAGTGGTCGGTCGAGACCACGGCGAGGTCGTTGGTGCGCAGACCTCGCCACAGCTCGTCCTGGTGGTGCTCGTGCCGGGGGCGCAATGGCGTCGAGCACACGTAGGCCGCGCCGTCCCACCCCTGGTCGAGGTGGTCCTCGAGGCTGAAGTACAGGTACTGCGGGCAGGTCTCGGCGAAGACGTTGGCGCCGTTGTCGCGGGCGATCGTCACCTGCTCGAGGGCCTCCTTGGCCGACAGGTGGACGATGTAGAGCGGGGCCGCGCCGACCTTGGCGAGCTGGATGGCGCGGTGGGTCGCCTCGGACTCGAATTCGGCGCGCCGGACGTAGCCGTGGTGAACCGGGTCGGTCTCGCCCCGTTCGAACGCCTGCTCGGCGAGCACGTCGATCGCGATGCCGTTCTCGGCGTGCATCATCAGCAGCCCGCCGTTGGAGGCGCACTGCTGCATGGCCCGAAGGATCTCGCCGTCGTCGCTGTAGAAGACGCCCGGGTAGGCCATGAACAGCTTGAAGCTGGTGATGCCCTCGTTGACCAGGAGATCCATCTCCTTCAGGGCTGCGTCGGTGACGTCGCCGATGATCATGTGGAAGCCGTAGTCGATGGCGCAGTTGCCCTGCGCCAGCTCCAATCGGGCATCCAGGCACTCGCGGACGTCGAGCCCTTTGCTCTGCGTCGCGAAGTCGACGATGGTCGTCGTCCCACCCCAGGCCGCCGCGGTGGTGCCCGACTCGAAGTCGTCGGACGCGACGGTGCCGCCGAAGGGCAGCTCCATGTGGGTGTGGACGTCCACACCGCCGGGCACGACGAGCTTGCCGCTCGCATCGACGACGCGTTCAGCCCCGTTCTCGGCCGACTGCGCGAGATCCGACCCCGGTTGGAGGACGGCGACGATGATCTCCCCGTCGATCAGGACCTCCGCCGGGTCGGCCCCGGTCGAGGTCACCACGGTGCCGTTCTTGATGAGCGTCGTCATGTTGTCTCCCCAGGCGTGTCGCCTGCGCTGCCTTCCTGATCCTTCAGCCCATGGCGTCGACCGTCGCTGCGATCGCCGCCACCCCTTCGTCGATCTCCTCCTCGGTCACGTCCAGCATCGGTGTGATGCGGATGACGTTGCCGTAGAGGCCGCCCTTGCCGACCAGAAGCCCACGGTCCTTGCATCCCTCCAGGAGCTCGGCCGCGCGGCCGGTGTCGGGCTCGATGCCTCCAGGCTGCACCGTCTCGATGGCCTGCATCAATCCCTTGCCCCGGAGTTCCGCGATCCACGGCGTGCGATCGACGACGGGCGCGAGCCCGTCGGTGAGGCGTTTGCCCATCCGCATCGCGTTGCCCTGGAGGTCGTTCTCGAGCACGTAGTCGAGCGTGGCGATCCCGGCTGCGGTCGACAGGGGGTTGCCGCCGAAGGTGCTGAAACTCAACGCGCTGATCGTGTCCATGATCACGGCGCGGGCCACGATGCCGGCCAGCGTGATCCCGTTCCCGACGCCCTTCGCGAACGTGAGCATGTCCGGGACGATGTCGTGCGCCTGGTAGCCCCAGAAGTGCTCGCCGGTCCGGCCCCAGCCGGTCTGGACCTCGTCGGTCACGAACAGGATCCCGTGGTTGGACAGGACCTTCTGCAGGGAGCTGAAGAAGCCGTCCGGTGGCGTGGCGAAGCCCCCGACGCCCTGGATCGGCTCGGCGATCAGACACGCGACGTCGCCCGCCGTCATCATGTCGATCACCTGCTGGAGGTCGTCGGTGCACGCCTGGGTGAACTCGTCGTCGTCCATGTGACGGAACGGGCTGCGGAGGCGATAGGCGCCCTGGACGAAGTTGACCGACAACCCCGACAGGCTGGTCGAGGACCACGACGAGTGCGACGTGATGGCCTGGGCCGTGAACGACCGCCCGTGGTAGCTGTTCCGCATGGCCAGGACTTCGTTGGACTTGCGATAGCTCGTGGCGAGCAGGATGGCCGTGTCGTTGGCCTCCGAACCCGACGTGGTGAAGAACACCCGGGCATCGGGGATGCCCGAGACCGCCGCGATCCTCTCCGCGAGCTCGATCATCGGCTCGGACAGGTAGAGGGTGGAGGTGTGCAGGACCTTCGCCGCCTGCTCCTGGATGGCCGCGGTGACCGCGGCGTTGTTGTGCCCGACCATCGTGGTGAGCACGCCTCCGAAGAAGTCGAGGTACCTGTTGCCCTCGACGTCGAAGACGTAGCCACCCTGGCCGTGGTCGATCGAGATCGGCTCGGCGTAGAGCGGGCTGAGGTACGAGGGCAGGATGGCCCGGTACCGCTCGAGCAGCTCGGCGTTGGTTGTCACGGTCGAGACTCCTGGGTGATGACGGGCGAGGTCAGGACTCGGTGAGGGGGCCGTACATGTCGGGGCGGCGATCGCGGTAGAAGGCCCACTGCGATCTGACCTCGTCGATCAGGGCCAGGTCGAGATCGCGCACCACGAGCTCGGCGTCCTGATCGCTGGCGGTGCCGTCGACGAACTGCCCTCGCGGGTTCGCGAAGTACGACGTGCCGTAGAAGTCGTTGTCGCCCAGGTCCTCGATGCCGACCCGGTTGATCGCACCGACGTAGTACATGTTCGCCGCCGCCGAGGCGGTCTGTTCGAGCTGCCAGAGGTAGGCGGACAGCCCGCGGCTGGTGGCCGACGGGTTGAACACGATCTGGGCGCCGTTGAGGCCGAGCGCTCGCCAGCCCTCGGGGAAGTGGCGGTCGTAGCAGATGTACACACCGACGCGACCCACGGCGGTGTCGAAGACCGGATAACCGAGGTTGCCAGGGCGGAAGTAGAACTTCTCCCAGAACCCCTTGACCTGGGGGATGTGGGTCTTGCGGTACTTGCCGAGGTAGCTGCCGTCGGCGTCGATCACCGCGGCGGTGTTGTAGAGGATGCCCGGCTGCTCCTCCTCGTACATCGGGAGCACCAGGACCATGCCGTGCTTCTCGGCGATCTCCTGGAAACGCTTGGTGGTGGGGCCGTCCGGGATGGCCTCGGTGTAGGAGTAGTACTCGGCGTCCTGCACCTGGCAGAAGTAGGGCCCGTAGAACAGCTCCTGGAAGCACATCACCTGGGTGCCGGCCGCCGCGGCCTCGGCCACGTACTTCTCGTGGAGCTCGATCATCGACTCCTTGTCGCCGGTCCAGGCGCACTGGACGATCGCGGCCTTCACGTTGTCGGACATCGGGGCCTCCCGGAGGCGTGGTGACGTTCGCGGCGGACGACTCCGCCGGTGGTCGCGACGGTATGTGACCCGAGAATGCCGGTACAAGACTCGTTTTGTTGTAGACAAAGAATTTCACGTCGCCGAAACGCAACCACCCGTGCACCGCCCATGACCACCGACCTGCTCGACGAGATCGCCCAGCGCACCGAGGACCGGACCGGTCGCGGCATCGCGCTCGCCATCGGTTCTCTCGTGGGCGACGGCGCCCTCCGGCCGGGGGACCAGCTCCCCACCGTCCGAGCCCTCGCGGCGCACCTCGGCGTGAGTCCGAACACGGTGGCGGAGGCCTGGCGGCTCCTCCAGACCCACGGTGCGATCAGCACCGACCGCCGCCGGGGGACCCAGGTCCGGGCCCGGCAGGTCCGACTGGACGGCCGGTACTGGCAGGTGCCGGTGGCGCCGGGCACGATCGAGCTCGACCTCAGCACCGGGACGCCCGACGAGGCGCTGCTCCCGCCGCTCGGACCCGTCCTCCACCGGCTCCACGCCGACGTCACCTTCTCCTCCTACGTCGACCCGCCGATCGTGGCCGCGCTCGAAACCGAGATCCGGCATCGATGGCCGTATGAACCCGAGGCCATCACGATCGTCGACGGTGCGCAGGACGCGCTCGACCGCCTGGTGGGCGAGCTCGTCGGAATCGGCGACACCGTGGTGGTCGAGGACCCGACGTTCCCTCCCCTCATCGACATGCTGGAGCTTGCGGGGGCCCGGGTGATCGGGGTGCCCGTCGACCCCGACGGCATCGAGGTCGACGGCCTGCGGGAGGCCATGAGCACCGACCCCGTCGCCGTCTGGCTCCAGCCGCGGGCCCACAATCCGACCGGCACGATCATGACCGGCGACCGGCGCGACGCGATCGCCCGGCTCATCGGTGGGACCCGGACGCTGGTGGTCGAGGACGACCACTCCGGCGATGCGAGTGGTGCGGCGATCCACAGCGTCGGCGTCGGGCTCCCCGACCAGGTCGTCCACATCCACAGCTTCTCGAAGTCGCACGGGCCCGACCTGCGCATTGCCGCCATCGGCGGCCCGACCAGCGTGCTGGACGGGGTCGTCCGGCGGCGCACCCTGGGGCCGGCATGGACGAGTCGACTCGTACAACAGATCCTGCTGGTCATGCTGCAGGATCCCGAGATCGAGCAGACCGTCGCGGCAGCGGCCGATGCCTATGCCCGGCGGCGCGCGGCGCTCGAGGACGGGCTGGCCGCCCGCGGCGTCGCCGTCGGCCGCGGCGCCGGCCTCAACCTCTGGGTGCCCGTCGAGGACGAGCAACGGGCGGTCGTCGCGCTCGCCGCCCACGGGGTCGGGGTCGCACCGGGCGCGCCGTTCCGCGTCGCCGATGAACCGGACCACCACATCCGCGTGAGCCTGGGAACCCTGCCGGACGATCGGGTCGACGAGGTCGCCTCGACCATCGCCGCGGTCGCCACCGGAGCCCACCTCGACTGGGCCACGCGGGACTGATGGATCCCGGCACCGCCATCGGGCTGGTCGCGCTCGGCCTGTTCGTGGGTCTCTACGGCACGATCATCGGCGCCGGCGGGGGCTTCGTGATGATCCCGGCGCTGGTCCTGTTGTTCGACCTGCAGGGGGCCACGGCGGTCGGCACCGGCGCGGTGGCCCTCATGGTCATCGGCCTCACCGGGGCGGCGTCGTATTCGCGATCGGGCCTCGTCGCCTGGCCGGTGGCCGCCTGGTTCGCCGTCGGGGCGATCCCCCTCGCCCTGCTGTCGGCGTGGCTCCTCGCCAATCGGATCGATGCGGATGCCTTCATCGGCATCCTCGGGGTGTTGCTGCTCGCCCTCGCGGTGATCGTGGCCACAGGGCGACATCAACACCGTGCCGGTGGCGCGGAGCTCCCGGCTCGCCCCGACCGACTGGTGCCGTCGGGCGCCCTGGTCGGGCTCACCTCCGGGACCTTCGCCGTGGGTGGCGGGCTCGTGACCGTACCGATCCTCGAGCGCGTGCAGCGCATGGTCGCTCATCGCGCGACGGCGACCACCTCGGCAACCGCATGGGCTTCCAGTTTCGCGGGCTCCGTCGGTCACACGATCGCCGGCAACGTCGAGTGGGACAACGCGGGTGTGCTCGCCGTCGCCGCCATGGCCGGCTCGGCCATCGGGGCGAAGGTGGCGGGTCGGCTCGCTCCCGGGACCGTGCGAGCACTCGTCGCCGTCGGGCTCGTGGCGGCCGGGGTCCCGCTCGTCGTCGACGCACTCGCCTGAGCCGCCGGCGCGCAGCACCTACGCTGGCCGGTGTGAGCGACGAACTCGCACTGGTGATCGTGCGACAGCCCGGGCGGCGCGCCATCACGGTCGCGCTGACGGACACGCTCGAGGTCGGCCGTGACTGCGACGGGCTCCTGATCGCGGACACGTTGGCCTCGCGTCGTCACGTCCAGCTGTCGCGCACCGCCGACGGTGTCGTGGCGACCGACCTCGGGAGCACGAACGGCTCGTTCCTGGCCGGCGAACGGATCGAGGGGGCCGTGCCGCTGACACCAGGTCGGCCGCTCACGGTCGGCGGGACCACCATCGAGGTGTTGGGCGACGCGGAGGACCGGATGGTCGAGCCGGACTTCGACCCCACGGCGACGTCCATCGACCTGCTCATGCGCGACGTCGACAGGTCCCCGTTGGACCCGACCCAGCTCGGCTACGACGGCGGCACCGTCACGATCGTCTTCAGCGACATCGAGTCGTCGACGGAGCGATCGGTCGCCCTGGGCGATGCCGCGTGGTACCAGGTGCTCGAGCGTCACAACACGATCGTCCGGGACCGCCTCCGCGCCCGTGGCGGGTCCGAGATCAAGAACCAGGGCGACGGCTTCATGCTGACGTTCCCCAGCGCCCGGGCCGCCGTGCGGTGCATGATCGAGATCCAACAGGACCTCGCTGCGTGGGCGACCGAGGACGGTGACGCGGTCAGGGTCCGCATGGGCGCTCATGTCGGCGAGGCGATCCACGACCAGAGCGGCGACCTGTTCGGCACCCACGTCGTCATCGCGGCCCGTATCGCCGGGATGGCGACGGGCGCCCAGATCCTGATCTCGGACCTGACCAAGACCCTGGTCGAGACCCGCGGGGACATCCGCCTCGGGCCACCGGAGTCCGTCGAGCTCAAAGGGCTCGGATCGGCCCACGTCGTCCACGAGGTCGACTGGACCGGCCCGACGTCGACCTGAGCAGCTTCAGCCCGGGTCGAGATCCAGCGCCGTGGTGGCCAGGACGGTCCGCAGGGCGAAGCTCGTCCGCACCCTGGTCACTCCCGGCAGCACGGCCAGGTACTGGCGGTGGATCCGCTCGTAGTCGGCGACGTCGGAGCACTGGACCTTGACGAGGTAGTCGGCGTCGCCGGCCATGAGGTGACACTCCATCACCTCCGGCGTCTCCCGGATCGCGGCCTCGAAGGCGTCGAGCTCGTCCTCGCGTTGGCTGGCGAGGGAGATCTCGACGAAGACCGACGTCGGCCGCCCGACCTCGCCGGCGTCGACGAGCGCCACGTACCCGTCGATGACCCCGGCGTCCTCGAGCGACCTGGTCCGACGCAGGGTGGCCGACGCGGAGAGGTTGACCCGGTCGGCCAGCTCGGCATTGGTGATCCGGCCCTCGCGCTGGAGGACGGTCAGGATGGCGACATCAACGTCATCGAGGTCCATTCACCGCAGATTATTGCGCGCAGTTCACCGTGACCAGCCCTGATGTGCGCACAAGTGTCGAGAGATGCATGATCTCGCAACCATCTGGCGCCGAACATTCAATACGTTGGAGGTACGACCGTCGTACGAGGAGCACCCATGCGAGTCGGCGTCCCCACCGAGATCAAGAACAACGAACGCCGTGTCGGCCTGACGCCGACGAGCGCCCGCGAGGTGGTGCGCGCGGGTCACGAGGTCGTCGTGCAGTCCGGGGCGGGCGCGGGCATCGGTGCCGACGACGCCGCGTACGTGACCGCCGGCGCGTCGATCGCCCCGGCCGCTGCGGACGTGTGGGCGGCTGCCGACATGGTCGTCAAGGTCAAGGAGCCGCAGGCCGCCGAGCGCGCCCTGCTCCGCCCCGACCAGGTGCTGTTCACCTACCTCCACCTCGCTCCCGACCCGGAGCAGGCCAAGGACCTCGTCGCCAGCGGCGCCATGTGCATCGCGTACGAGACCGTCACCGACGACCAGGGCCGCCTCCCGCTGCTGGCCCCGATGTCGCAGGTCGCCGGGCGCATGGCGATCCAGGCCGGCGCGACCGCACTGGAGTCGACCAACGGCGGCGCCGGCCTGCTGCTGGGCGGCGTGCCCGGCGTGGCTCCGGCGAAGGTGGTGGTGATCGGCGGTGGTGTCGTGGGCCGCAACGCCACCGAGATGGCGATCGGCATGGGCGCTGACGTCACCGTGCTCGATCGCAACCTCGACGTGCTGGCCGAGCTCGATGCTCGGTTCGACGCGGGCATCCGCACCCTGTACTCGACCACCGACGCGCTCGAGAGCGCGGTCCTCGACGCCGACCTGGTGGTCGGGGCCGTCCTGGTCAAGGGAGCGCGGGCGCCGCGGCTGGTCACTGCCGAGATGGTCGCGGAGATGCGAGAAGGCTCGGTGCTGGTCGACGTCGCCATCGACCAGGGCGGCGCGTTCGAGACATCGCGTCCGACGACGCACGAGGACCCGACCTACATCGTCGACGGCGTGGTCCACTACTGCGTGGCCAACATGCCGGGGGGCGTACCCCGGACCTCGACCCATGCGCTCAACAACGCCACCCTCCCCTTCGTGATCCGCCTCGCCGACGGGCCGCACAGCGCCCTGCTCGAGGACGTCCACATCCGCAACGGTCTGAACGTGATGAACGGCCAGGTCACCGAGCGCGCCGTGGCCGATGCGCTCGGCCTCCCCTACGTGGAGCCGATCGAAGCCCTCAAGGCCTGAACGACGGACCGACCTCAAGGCGTCGTCGGGGTCTGCCGATGGGGTCGACGTGCATCGCGTGGCCCGTGTCGCCCTGTTCGCCCTGATCCTGCTCGCCGGCGTCGCCGCGCTCGTCCTCCCTCGGCTCGACGAGGGTCCACTGGTCGTGTGCCGGACCGACGACGACGCCCTCGTGTCGTGCGTGGGCGACGAGAACGGACGGTTCCTCGCGGACTCGCTGGTGGTCGCGGGCATGCTCGCCTCGACCCTTCTCGTTCTTCGGACGGGTCGGAACCGCGACGAGGCCGCTCGACCGATGCGGCACGTGGACGACCGGTTCGACGAGGAGTCGATCTCGAGCTGATCGGCCGGTCGGCCGTTGTAGCCTCCGACCGTGACCGCCGCAGACCGACTCCGCACGCTCCTGGCCGGCCCGGACGTGGCCGTGATGCCCTCGTGCTGGGACGCCCTGTCAGCACGCCTGATCGAACGCGCCGGGTTCGACGTCGCGTTCATGTCGGGGTTCGCGCTCGCGGCATCGGCCGGGCTCCCCGACACCGGCCTCCTCTCCTATGGCGAGGTGGTCGACCGTGGTCGAGCGATCTGCGACGCGGTGGACATCCCCGTGATCGGCGACGCCGACACCGGCTATGGCAACGCGCTCAACGTCAGACGGACCGTGGCGGGCTTCGCCTCCGCCGGATTCGCCTGCGCCATGATCGAGGACCAGGTCGCACCGAAGCGGTGTGGCCACACGCGCGGCAAGCAGATCGTGTCCCGGAATGAGGCGTTCGGCCGGGTCCAGGCCGCCGTCGACGCCCGCGAGGACGGCGCCGACATCCTGGTGATGGCCCGCACCGACGCCCGCGCCACCGACGGCCTCGACGAAGCCATCGCCCGCGCCCGGGAGTTCCGCCGGATC